>NZ_NFLR01000009.1:0-160370 GCF_002161005.1 Alistipes sp. An116 | reverse complement strand
AGCAGCAGAACCGCCCCGTCACGGCTCACCTGCTGCAGGAGCTCTTCTTCGGGCAGGAGAAGCCGGAAGAGGTCCGCACGCTGTTGGAGACCATGCAGGAGCACAACGACCAGTGCCGGACGTTGGTTGGGACTGATTATGCGCTGGTTACGGTCCGCCGCTACGAGAGTTGCCGGCGTTATCTGGCCGAGTTGATCCGCCAGCGTTACGGGAAGGAGGATCTGTCGGACGAAAAGAGAACCAGACCGGACAAACAGACGAACAACACCCCTTCCGGCATCAGCCTCAGCCGAAACGCATGCCCCCAGCGAAATCCTTCGAAATACCGCATTCTGACGCCATGCCGAGGCAGCCCCGTTCCGCAAAAAAGGAGAGGGCCCTCAACCATGAGAGCCCTCTTCCGAAAAAATGAATCTAGAAATTCACTCTTGACAGAAAGTGAGTGTGTTTCATTCCGAATCAGAAGAAAAATTGTTGTCGATGAAGTCGGAATAATCCTGCATGTCCTCATTCCAACCGGTATTCTTCATCCCCTTGACCACATACTGTTCCGTCAAGCCGTCGGGATTCGTGCGGCTGTAGTTGAATTCGATGGCGTCGGACTTGTATCCCGTCTTCGTATCTACGCCATCCTTGACCACCTTGCCGCCGGTCACCGTCACCGTATATCCATCCACGTCTACAAAGCCCATATATCCCGCCGTATAATAGCCCTGGGCAACATAAATATTATGGCAGGTGCGCGGTTGCGAGGCCTCCACGGCCGAGCCGGAGAAACTCAGGTCCGCCGGATTGCACGTCAGCTTGAACTGCAGCGCATCCAGATACCTGGGATCGCCAGTGATCCGATAGTCGCAATCGGAGATGGTCATCCACATGGCATTCGACTCGTTGTAGGTCGTATTTGTTACCAGAATGTCGAATACCGTCACGGGCGTCTGCAGATCGCTCGCCTCGTAGGCGAAGCAGATCCACTGCCCGTCGAAATCCGCCACGGCAGTCATCTCGGGCTCCTCCACCTCGTAGGTTTCGCAGGAGACAAAACCTGCGGCAAGAGCTCCGATAGCCAGCATTTTCAATATCTTTTTCATAATTCGTCGTTCTTGATTGGGTTTCGGAATCTATTTCTTGTGCCACCACATCTTGGCATTCAACGGCTCGACCTCCGGTGAGTTGGGGTTGTAATCCGTTGATGTGTAGGGATAGAGGAAGCGGTAGGGATAGTCGCCCAGCACACCCTTCGAATCCGTGATTGTCGTGCCGCGCGTCGGATAGCCCGTACGGTTCAGGTCGAACCACGACTCGATAGGCATGCAGCGGACATTGGCCGCCCACTTCTGGTTGATGATCTGCTCGACCATCGCCTCCGTTCCGGCAACCATATTGAAGGTATAATCGCCGGCGATGAAATCATCGGCTCCCGTGCAGCCACACCGTGTAAAGGCTGCCTTGATTGCCGCATCGTAGTTGTTCTTTGCCTCCGAGGCATTTCCCAGCCGGGCATAGGCCTCGGCCTTGAGGAAGTAGGCCTCGTCGATCGTGGCAAAATAGACCGGATCCTGAGCTCCGAGCTGCAGCCGCGTTGCCTCGGCCGGCGTGGGCAGCGTACCGTAAGATACTCCGAGGAACTTGCCGTCGTCGGTTGTCTCGTAATAGTATGCCAGTCGCGGATCGCTCTCCGAAAGAACTCCCAGAATATCCTTGCAGCAACGGATGTTCTGATCCGTATTCAACTGGCGGCGGTCGCTCTCATAGAGAGGATTCGAACGGTCGGCCTCGTTGGCGAAGTTGTCGAACGCCGCATCCTTCGTATCGAGCAGCTTGTTCTCCGTCAGCAGCGCCTCGATCTTGGAGCGGTTGGTGTCGAAATCGCGGAGCAGCACCCGCAGGTAGAGCGTATTGGCAAACTTCATCCACTGCTCCACATCGCCGCCGAAGATCATGTCGGAGGTCGAGGAGGTGTTGGCCGATTCGTCGGCGGCAATCTTCGCGGTATCCATGGCCCGGATCTCCTCAAGCAGGCCGATGATGACCTGCTGCATCTTCTCTCCCGAGTCGAAATGGGGCGTCGTGTTGGTCTCGGCTGCAAGATATCCTTCCGTATAGGCAACCTCGTCGTAGAGGCTCGTCAGCAGGTAGAGGTTGTAGACCAGCATCGTCTTGGCTTCGAGTTCGAAGTTCGAGGCGTTCGATTCGCCGGCGCACTGCGTCAGGATCTCCTTGATCGTCGGCAGCACCCGCACGTAGAGGTAAGACCACGGGAAGGTGAAGTACGACGACTGCGTATTGAGGTTGTAGTCCATGATCGTCGTATACTGGTTGGTATTCTTGTTCTGCACCACGTACTGCGACCAGAACAACCCCACCAGCGTAAGTTCATAGCCCACCTTGTCGGCCGTTTCGAGTGCGACGGTCGGCAGCAGCGAGGTCTTGTCCGCATTGCTGACATAGTTCGGATTCTCGTTGATATCCAGCCAGTCCCGACATCCGCTCAGCGTCGTCGATACGAGCAGGAGTAATATGACTGTGATTCTTTTCATAACGATGACTTCTTAAATGGGTTAAATGGGACGTTTAGAAGATGATTTTGATGCTGCCTCCGAAGGTTCGCGTCGTCGGGGCCGAATAGTACTCGCCGAACTGCGAGGTGAGGTCGTTGCCGTAGTTGGTCATGTCCGGGTCGATGATTCCCTGATTGGGGGTCCACATCAGCAGGTTGCGGCCCACCAGCGAGACGTCGATGCCCGACAGCCACTTCACCCCGGCAAACCACTTGCGCGGAAGACGGTACGTGAGGTTCACCTCGCGCAGCTTCAGATAGGTCTTGTCGACCAGAGCGTCGCGATAACGCTCTGCGTTGGTGTTCGAGTACCAGTAGTTGCTTATGTTGTAGTATCCGGTAACGGGAATGTTGTTCTCATGATACTCCCCGTCGGAGCCCTTGTAGACCGCATCGGGAACCACGAACGAATCGCGCATGTTGTAGAGCGTCTGCTCGGCGTTGCCGTTGAAGTAGATGATGCTCTGCGTAGCCGAGTACATCTTGCCGCCGTAACGCCAGTCGAACGAGAAGCCCAGCGAGAGATCCCGCCAGCGAACCGTATTGTTGAAGCCCATCGTGAACTTCGGATCGGCGTAACCGATGATCTCGGTCTCGGTCGCCGAAAGCTCGGGATAACCCGTCGTGGCATTGACGATCGTCTTGCCGTAGTAGGGGCTCGAGGCATCCTGTACGGTCTGGGTCTTGTAGTAGGTCCACGTGCCGAGCGGTTCGCCCACGATAGCCTTCAGCTGGGCACCGGTTGTCAGGCCGTAGATCGTCGTCTCCCTGACGTCGTCCCAGAGCTCCTTCACCTCGTTCTTGTTCTTCGAGAAAGTGTAGGTGAAGTTCCACTCCCAGTCCTTCGTCCGTACGGGAACGATACCCACCGTCAGCTCGACACCGCGGTTCTGGATCAGACCCACGTTGCGCACCTGCGACGTATAGCCCGATTCGGGAGCCAGCGTAGCCGAGATGATCTGGTTCTTGGTCTTCTTGTCGTAGTAAGCCACGTCGAAGTTGAGTCGGTTCTCAAACAGACGGATGTCAGCGCCGACCTCCCATTCGGTGGAGATCTCCGGCTTGAGTGCCGATGCCGGCATGATCGTCGACCGCAGCAGGCCTGAATAGCCGTTGAGCGGGAACTTCAGATCGCCGAAGCCGCCCGTGGCGCTGCCCAGCAGATAGTAGCTCGACGTGTGGTAGGGCGAGGCGTCGTTACCGGTCTGGCCATAGCCGCCGCGCAACTTGAGGAAGCTCAGCACGTCGTTGCGAATCGACGGGAAGAGGTCGGTCAGCACCACCGAAACGTTCGCGCCCCAGTAGAAGAACGAGTTGTCGTCGATAGGCAGCGTCGACGACCAGTCGTTACGTGCCGAGAGGGTCAGGTAGATGCCGTCGCGCCACCCCAGATCGGCCTGCGCATAGAGTCCGATCAGACGCCGCCGCTCGAAGTGGGAGCTTGCAACGGGCGTTGCACCGCTCGTGTTGTCGAAACTCGGCCACGATTCAACAGCCAGGCCCGACAGGGTCCCCTCCACGTAGGAGGCCGTACGCTGGTTGAGATTCCAGCCTGCCGCAGCGTGCAGCGACCAGTCGCGCCCGAAACGGTAATCGGCATTCAACAGCACGTTGGCGTCGATCTGATTGCTCTTGCGGGCGATCTCCTGATAGGAACCCGGCTCGACCGAACCACCCTCGGTCTCCGTATAGGAGCCCGGCAGATACTGCCACAGGTCGTTGTAATACTTCTCGTTCGAGTTGACAAAGTCGCCGCCCAGACGTCCGATCAGCTGCAGACCCTTGGTCAGCTGCAGACCCAGCTCGATGTTGCCGTAGACGCGGTCATCCTGGTAGGTCGAATAGTTGTGGTCCAACGTCCACCACGGATTCTGCGCATAGGGCGTATAGAAGTTGTTGGCGTCGTTGTAGACGCTGTTGTAGTCCTTCAGGTCGGCATAGTCGACATCGACCGGATACTGCAGAATATCCTGATAGATGGTCGAACCGTTCATACCCTGGCCGGTCATGGCATTGCGTACGTCCTTGCGCACGTAGGAAATACCATAGTTCAGCCACGCCAGACCGCCCTTGATCTGCGTGTTGCCGCGGAACGAAATGGTGTTGCGCTTGTAGTAGTCGTTGTTGCCGGGCAGAACGCCGTTCGAATGGGTGTTGCCGTAGGAGACCATGAAGCCGCTGTTCTGCGTTCCGCCCTGTACGGTAATCGTATTGTTCATCTCGAAGCCCGTATCATAGAAGTTCTTGAGCGAGTTTTTCGCATGGGAGAAGGGCTTCATCGACATCTCGGCGCCTTCGTACCACGAGGCTCCCGGACGCCAGTAGTGCATACGGCCGTCGAGCAGGTTGCCCCACGAACCGTTCTCCGTCGGCGAGAAGTTGCCGAAATAGCCGCCGTCGTAGTCGTAGTACCAGCCCTGGCCGAACTTCGACTGCAGCTGCGGGATGCGCAGCACGGTGCTGGCCATGAACGATCCGTCGTAGGTAACCGTCACATCCTCGTTCTGACGACCGCGCTTGGTGGTGATGATGATCACGCCGTTACCGGCCCGCGAACCGTAGAGAGCCGTAGCCGAGGCACCCTTGAGGACGGTGATCGATTCGATCTCCTCGGGGTTGATATCGCCGGCCTGGTTGCCGAAGTCGATCGAGTTGTTCAGATCCTGCGTTCCCATCGTCTCATTGGAGATGGGCACGCCGTCGACCACATAGAGAGGCTGGTTGCTGCCCGAGAGCGACGAATAACCGCGTACGATGACCTTCTGCGAGGTACCCGCACCTCCCGACGAGGAGATCTGCATACCGGCGACCTTGCCGATCAGTCCCGACATGGCATCCGAAGCATGTCCCTTGGCGATTTCGTCGGACTTGATCGTCGAGGAGGCATAACCCAGCGTTCGCTCCTGGCGCGTAAGGCCCAAAGCCGTAATCACGACATTATCCAGACCGATGGCATCGTCCTGCAGGACTACATCGATCGTCGTACGATCGTTGATCGGAATCGTCTGCGACTGCATACCGATAAACGAGAACTGCAGTGTCGTTCCCTTACGCACGTCCAGGGTATACTGACCCTCGGCATTCGTACTGGTTCCGATGTGCATACCTTCCACAACAACCGTCACACCTGCTATCGGTTTCCCATCGGATGAGGTAACCGTACCGGAGACTTTCCGATTTTGAGCCGTTGCCAACAGGCTACAACTCAAAACGGCCATAAAGAGTAGTACAAGTTTTCTCATAGACCTAAATTTGAGTTAATAATTAGTATTGTCTCTTTTTAAGAGAAGAATTTGTATTGGCAAATATAGGTAAAAAAAGGTTAGAAACAACAAATCATATTACAATTTTAAACAATTCAGGCGTAAAATTCATCATCGTCCGACGAAATTAATATGTAATATGAATATTTTCAGGCAATTATACTGATGATAAATCGATTACAATCAGTAATAATATCTCTTAAAAAGAGATTGAATCATTAGTCAAGAACTCAGATTTCGAGCAAATCTATAACCAAACGATTGGCGCGGTCCACCACCCCCGTATCCAGTGAGGCCAAATAGATGCGTGTGGTCGTTTCCGAGTCATGCCCCATGCCCTCGCTGATAACCGACAGCGGAATCTCCCGGCTCCGCGCAACACTGGCCCAGGTATGCCGGGCGCAATAGAGTGTCAGCGGAATCGGCAAATTGAGAAGATTGCCCAGCCGTTTCAGATTCCGGTTGATCAAATGTCCCCGGTTCTTGTATTGATTCCGTCCGTCCGGGAAACCGCTCCGGAAGACCGGCAGCAGATAATCCGGATGCCGCAAGGGATATTTGTCGACGATCGCCTGCATGCAGGGTTCCCAACGGATCCGCAGCAGCTGGCCGGTCTTCTGCCTGCGGTAGACCAGCACGCCGTCCTGCAGGTTCGAACGCTTCAGATAGGCCATGTCCACGAAGGACATGCCCCGCAGGTAGAAGCTCAGCAGAAACAGATCCCGGGCATAATCCAGGTGGGGATCCGACCGCAGATCCAACATCCGCAGACGCCGCAGGGATTCCAGCGTAATGGCCCGTTTGACGGTCTTGTCGACCCCCGTATAGACATGCCGGAAGGGATAGCGCTGCGGAGTGAGGTTCTTCTCCACGGCCCGGTTGTAGACCGCCCGCAGAATCCGCATGTAGAAAGACGAGGTGTTCCGGCTCACTCCCGAACGCCGCAGATCGGCCTCGTAGGCCTCGATCAGATCGCCGTCGATGGCTGCAAGCGGAATATCCTGCTGATGGCGAAAACGGGCGAAACTCCGCAGCGCCGCCGTATAGGTTTCACTCGTGCGCATACGGTTCAGTTCCCGGAGTTGAAGGATCAGCCGCTGCATGAAGTCGAACAGCATGTCGGACTGAGGCGAACCGAGTGCGGCCGACAACGGCTCCCTTCCACAGCCGGTCACGTCTTGTCCGAACGTGGACAACATGCGCTGGAATCGTTCCAGATCGGACCGGATCTGCCGCTGCACGTCGGCCAGGTACTCCCGTCGTTCGGAATCGGCGGCGGATTCGATGCGGCAGCATCCCCTCCCGGCATCCCACTCGGACGGGAAAAGCCGGAATCCGGTTCGCATCCGCTCGATACGTCCGTCGTGAACAACCTGATAGAATAGATGCCCCATCCGGCCTGCTACGGTCGAGGCCCGGAATTTCACTTTTACTGTTGCCATAACATCATAATAATAGGTTTGAAAAACCCCGAAGATAAGACTTTCATCCCACTCCCGGCCCCTTCCGAGGATGCGGCCCTGCAGTCCCGGCATGCAACAATACCCTGGGCCAGGGCCGAAACCGCACGGATTTTGAGAATGCCCGCAAAAACAACGAGTTGTTTTGCGTTTTTTTTCGTACCTTTGCGGCAAAAATTTAACATACCCTTTTATGGCAATTACTGAAATTGTTCCCGGCATTCACTATGTCGGCGTCAACGACCGCACGACAACCCGTTTCGAGGGTCTCTGGTCGCTCCCGCAAGGGGTTTCCTACAACGCATATCTGGTCGTGGGCGAGAAGATCGCCCTGATCGACACCGTCGAGGAGGCATTCGGCAGCCGTCTCGAAGCCAACATCCGCGAAGTGATCGGCGACCGCCGGATCGACTACCTGGTCATCAACCACATGGAACCCGACCACTCGTCGTCGATCGCCACCCTGCGCCGCATCTACCCCGACCTGCAGCTCGTCGCCAATGCCAAGGCCCTGCAGATGGTCGAGGGATACTACGGCGTGAAGGGAAACGCCATCGAGGTCAAGGAGGGCTCGACGCTCGATCTGGGCGATGGCAAGAGCCTTTCGTTCCACATGATCCCGATGGTCCACTGGCCCGAGACGATGGTCACGTGGTGTGCCGAAGAGCAGACCCTCTTCTCGGGGGATGCCATGGGTACGTTCGGAGCCCTCGACGGCGGAATCACCGACTCGCAGGTCGACGCCGAGCGCTATTGGGACGAGATGCGCCGCTATTACGCCTGCATCGTCGGCAAATACGGAGCTCCGGTGCAGAAGGCCCTGCAGAAACTCGCGACGCTGCCCGTGCGGACGATCTGCCCGACCCACGGTCCCGTCTGGCAGCAGCACATCGGCCGCGTGCTGGATCTCTACGACCGCATGAGCCGCTACGAGGGTGAGCCGGGCGTGGTGATCGCCTACGCCTCGATGTACGGCAACACCGAACAACTGGCCGAGCGCATCGCCCGGGAACTGGTGTCCGCAGGCGTCCGCAACATCCGCCTCTACAACCTCTCGTATGCCGATCCGTCGGTCGTGCTGCGTGACGTCTTCCGCTTCGACACGCTGCTCGTCGGCGGCCCGACCTACAACGGCGGACTCTTCCCGCCCGTGGGCGAACTGCTCGACAAACTGGCCGCACGCTGCATCCCGCAGCGCCGCTTCGGCTGGTTCGGGTCGTTCAACTGGGCCGGAGCCTCGGTACGTCTGCTGGGTGAATTCGCCCAGAAGATGAAGTGGGAGACGCTGTGCGACCCCATCGAGATGCGGCAGGGCTTCGGCGAGAAGATGTTCGACGCCTGCCACGCACTGGCCTGCAACGTCGCCGAAAAACTTCGCAACAAGGCCTGAGGATGAGAATCGCCATCGTCGGAACGGGATACGTCGGACTGGTGTCGGGAGCCTGCTTTGCGGAGATGGGCCTCGACATCACCTGCGTGGACACCGACCGCGGAAAGATCGAAGCGCTTCGCAGCGGACAGATCCCGATCTACGAACCAGGGCTGGAGGAGCTGGTGCGCCGCAACACCGCAGCCGGACGGCTCCACTTCACGACCGATCTGGCGGAGTGTCTCGACCGCGTCGAGGTGGTCTTCTCGGCGGTCGGAACCCCGCCGGGAGCCGACGGCAGCGCCGATCTGAACCAGGTGATGAGCGTCGCACGCACCTTCGGACAGCACATCAACCGCTACACGCTGCTCGTCACGAAGAGCACCGTTCCCGTAGGCACGGCCGACCGCATCCGCACGATCATCCGCGAAGAGCTGGACCGACGCGGCTGCCAGGTGCCCTTCGACGTCGCCTCGAACCCCGAATTTCTGAAGGAGGGGGCCGCCATCAAGGATTTCATGTCACCCGACCGCGTGGTGGTGGGGGTCGACAGCCAGCGGGCCCGCGACCTGATGGCCCGTCTCTACCGACCCTTCCTGATCAACAACTTCCGCGTGCTGTTCATGGACATCGCCTCGGCCGAGATGACCAAATACGCCGCCAACGCCATGCTGGCCACCCGCATCTCGTTCATGAACGAGATCGCCAACCTCTGTGACCGCGTGGGGGCCGATGTCGGGATGGTCCGCAAGGGGATCGGCTCCGACACCCGGATCGGCAACAAATTCCTCTATCCGGGATGCGGCTACGGCGGTTCGTGCTTCCCGAAGGATGTCAAGGCGCTGGCCGCCACGGCCCGCCAACACGGCTACACGATGCAGGTCATCGAAGCGGTCGAACGGGTCAACGAGGCGCAGAAGAGCGTCGTCTTCGAGAAGCTGCACGCCGCGCTGGGCGATCTGCACGGACGTCGCGTGGCCATCTGGGGGGTCGCCTTCAAGCCCGAGACGGACGATATCCGCGAAGCCCCGGCCACGGAGGTCATCACACGTCTGGTCGGCGCCGGTGCCGAGGTGCGGATCTGCGATCCGGTGGCCGTGACGGAGTTTCTCCGCCGGCGGAGCGATCTGGAGGTGCTCCCGGCCCGGACGATGTACGAAGCAGCCATGGGGGCCGATGCCGTGGCGCTGCTCACCGAGTGGAAGGAGTTCCGCATGCCCGACTGGGGCCGCCTGCGCGAGATGATGCGCGGCGATGTGGTGGTCGACGGACGCAACATCTACGACAGGGAGGAGGTCCGGGCCGCCGGATTCCGCTACTTCGGTATCGGCAAATAGCCCGGCAGAGAGAGCTTTCCCCCCCTGGAAGGAGGATTTCGGAGACGACGTGTTCCGGAATCCTCCTTCTTGTTCCGAAATGCGACAAAACCGGGCAACAAACGACTACTCGCACCGGGAAAATCCAGTGTACTTTTGCAACGAAAATTTGTACGGAATGAACAACAACAGCAAACTCTTTCTGCTCGTTCTGCTGGGTATGCTTACGGCGTTCGGCCCCTTTGTGACGGACATGTACCTGCCGACGCTCCCCGCCATGACGGGCTATTTCCACACCTCGTCGTCGCTCGTGCAGATGGGACTGACGACCAGCATGATCGGCCTGGCCGTCGGACAGCTGCTCTTCGGCCCGCTGAGCGACAAGTACGGACGCCGCCGCCCGCTGCTGGCAGCCATGTGGCTCTTCATTGCCGCCACGCTGCTCTGCCTGTTCGCCACCGACATCAGTCAGTTCATCGCCCTGCGTCTGCTGCAGGGCGTGGCCGGAGCCGGCGGCATCGTCATCTCACGCTCGGTAGCCACGGACCGCTTCGCCGGCCAGGATCTGGCCCGCATGCTGGCCCTGATCGGTGCCGTGAACGGCGTGGCCCCGGTCGTGGCCCCGATCGTCGGCGGTACGCTCAGCGACTCGATCGGCTGGCGGGGCATCTTCTGCATCCTGCTCGCGCTGGGTGTCGTCCTTCTTGCCGGCAGCTATCGCCTGCGCGAATCGCTGCCGCTGGAGCGCCGCAGCCGGGTCGGCTGGGGCGATCTGCTGCACGGCTTCGCCACCGTCCTCCGCAACCGCCGCTACCGCGCCTACACGCTCCAGCTCGGATTCGCACAGGGTGTCCTCTTCGCCTACATCGCCTCGTCACCCTTCATCGTCCAGCAGCACTACGGCTTCTCGGCCTTCGAATTCAGTATCTGCTTCGCCATCAACGCCATCTCGATCGGTACGGCTGCTGCCCTCTCGGTGAAGTTCCGCTCGCCCGAACGCTGTACGCGCACGGGCTGCCGGGGCATGATCCTCTTCGCCGCAGCCGAAGCCGTTGCGCTGGCATCGGGTTGCGGATTCTGGACCTACGAGATGCTGCTCTTTGCACTGCTCTTCACCATGGGCCTCACCTTCACCTCCTCGACGGCACTGGCCATGGAGGCCGCCCGCGAACAGGCCGGAACAGGTTCGGCCCTGCTGGGAGCCGTCTGCTTCGCCTTCGGAGGTGTGGTCTCGCCGCTCGTCGGCATGGGCGACACGCTCCTCTCGACGGGTACGGTCTTCGTGGTCTGCGCCCTCTGCTCGTGGCTCTGCATCCGCTTCGGAGTGCGCCACTCGTCCCGCCCCGCCGTGGCCTGACTCTCCGAAGAAGGGAGCGGAAAGCGGACCCGGTGCCCGTCCGATATGGCCCTACACCCATCCGATACGGCCCTACACCCGTCCGATGCCGCCCGGCACCCGTCTCTGATACGGACCGACTCCCGCTCTTCCGCAGCCGCCTCCCCCCCATACAAAAAACCCTGCTGCCCAAAGACAGCAGGGTTTTTCATGAGCGTTTTTCCATCAGAAGGGAAGGAACCAGCCCCTTCCCGCCCGCGCGGAACTACAGGCGCACCTTGACGATGATCTTGCGCACCGTCCCCTCGCCCACCATCGGAGCGTGTCCGTCCTCGGGGAAGAGCACCGTAAACTGGCCCGGACGAAGCGTATAGTAGGTCTGGGGCTCATCGTCGAAGAGCTGAATATCCTTCTCCTTGTTGAACTCCGACTGCGGTTTGCAGAGATCCTTGCGCTCGCTCCAGCCGAACGATTCGCACGTGCCGCTGACGAGCACCTGGATGTCGATATACTCGTTGTGCACCTCGAGTTTGGCATCCTTCTTCAGTTTGAGCAAGCGCTCCTGGACGTTGACGTAGATATCCCGGCCGTCGAGCTCGTGAATACCGGGCTCCACCTTCGTCCAGTCGGTCGAGGCGATCAGTTCGAAGGCCTTCTTCATGCGCGGATGTACGCCGTAGTAGAGTGCGCTGTTTTTCAAAGAATCCAGAATCATAGTTTTCTATTTTTAGGGTTATCTTGCAATTCAGGGTTATCGGGCTCGCTCAGTCCTCCTCCGATTTCTTCATCCGCACCAGCACCGGATGGTGGTCCGAATAATCTACGGGAATGGTTTCGTAGGTGATCGGTTCCAGACCGCCGCACAGCACATAGTCGATGCGCAGTGTGTTGTAGAAGCCGCGGAACGTATGCGAATAGCCCGATCCGCAACTGCGGAAGGCGTCGCGCAGTCCGCGGGCCATCTTGCGGTAGACATACGAAACGGGCGTATCGTTGAAATCGCCGCAGACCAGGATCCGCGTGCGGGTGTCGTCGATCACGCGGGCGATGCTGTCGACCTGTGCGGCGCGCAGCACGCTGTTGTCACGCAGGCGGTCGACGATGCTGCGGATCTTAGTCTCGCGGGCCGTATCCGAGAGGAAGCGGTGCTCGGTGATGTAGCGGTTGTCCGAGGCATTGATGGCCGTCGAGCGGAGGTGGTTGTTGAAGACGCGCACCGTGTCCTCGCCCACCAGCAGGTCGACCCACACCGACGAGGCGGGAGTCAGCACCGTTCCCGAGCGCAGGATCCGGAACTTGCTCAGCACCGCCAGCGGAGCCTCGTAGGCCGAATCGGGGGCCGACGTACGCCCGAAGCCGGCACTTTCGTAACGTTCATCCAGCAGCGCAAACTTCTCCGAACGCGCCGCCAGCCGGGCATTGAACTCCTGCAGGCAGATCACGTCGGGATCCTGTTCGTCGATCAGCCGCAGGATGTCGCCAACGCTGCTGTGGCCGTTTTCGCCGTAGAAACTGCGGACGTTGTAGGTCATCACCTTGAAGGTTCCGCGGTCGAAATCCTCCGTCTGTTCGTAAGTGCGCCGGATCTCGGGGCGCCAGAAGAGCGAGACCTTGAACAGACCGATCACAACGATCAGAATCATCACGCCGGCCCTCAGCCAGCGCCAGCGGATGATCCAGTAGAGCATCAGAATGACACCAGCCACATAGGTGATCGGTGCCGCGAGTCCCAGCACCGGAAAGAACCACACGCGGGCCGGATCGACATAGGGGACCAGATAGGTCAGCACCAACGCCACGGCCACCACGGCCGAGAGCAGCGTCATCGCGCCATCCAACAGCCAGACGATCCAGCTGCGGCGTCGTTTTGCGGCCGGCCGCTCGCCGTAACCGCTGTAGTACTCGGAGGCCATCTTTCAGAAACGGATCATACCGCGGCGTTTCCACCACTGGAGCATCAGATACCCCCACAACATGCCGCCGACATGGGCGAAGTGGGCCACGTTGCCTACGCCTCTCCACCCGAGGAAGAGCTCCAGGACGGCGTAGATGATGACGAACCATTTGGCCTTCATCGGGATGGGCGGGATGAGCAGCATGATCACGGCATTGGGATACATCACGCCGAAGGCCAGCAGCAGTCCCATCACGGCCCCCGACGCACCGACCAGAGCCATCGGCTGACCCATGGCCACGGTGATGGCGGCCTGAATCAGCGCCGCGCCCACGCCGCAGACCATGTAGTAGATCAGGAAGCGCCGCGAACCCAGATCATACTCCAGCGTACGTCCGAACATCCACAGTGCGAACATGTTGAAAAAGACATGTTCGAAATTGGCGTGGAGGAACATGTAGGTGATGAACTGGTAGGTATGGAATTCATAGCCCAGCATCCGCGGGCCGATCTGAAGCGCTCCGTAATGGTTCAGGAAGCGGTAGGCCTCGGGGATGAGCGCCATCGCCAGGTAGATCAGAGCGTTGATGATAATCAGGTTCTTGACTACCGGTGGGGTCTGGAAATAACGGTTCATGAACGAATTCAAATTTTTGCAAATGTAACTTTTTTCCGCCGGATTATCCCAGTCGGGCCCGCAAATCTTCGGGGGTGATCTCGGTGATGAGGGCCTTGCCCGAGGGCGAGAAGCTGATGTTGCCCGTCCCGGCCAGACGGTCGAGCAACGCCTGCGCCTCCTCGCGCGAGAGGTTGCGCACGATGCTCTTCGATCCCGAGAGGGCCATGGCTGCGGCGATCTTCTCGCGGCGCACGTCGGCCAGCGACACGGGTGTGGCGAAGGCCTGCAGCAGGTCGAACAGCAGCTGATCGACCGAATCGGCAGGCATGTCGGCCGGCGTACCCTTCACCTCGACGGTACCGCCGCCGCGAAAGTCGATGTCGAAACCCAGGGCGGCCAGATCGACGGCATTCTCCTCCATAAGGCGGTACTCCTCCTGCGAAAGGACGAGCCGTTCGGGGAAGAGCAGCTGCTCGCTGACGGCCGAACCGTGGCCCAGCATGCGCAGATACTCCTCATAGAGGATCCGTTCGCGGGCCCGGTGTACGTCAACCACGACGAAACGGCCGCCGATCAACGCGGCAATGAACCCGCCCGGCAGCGGCATCGCATCCGAGAACTGCACGCCTTCCGCCAACTCCAGCTGCTGCTGGCGGGGTTCCGCTGACGAGGGGATGAACTCCAGCGAACTCTCTCCGAGGGAGGCTGCATCCGCCCCATCGCCGACCGGGGCTCCCGAAGCCACGATCTCGAAATCCGCGGCCGCCAGTCCGTCCGGCGAGAGGAACTCGTCCGAGGGTTCCGGCTGAAAATCGCTCGACGATTCGAAATCGTCAAACTCGTCGGACTGGGCCGCAGTCAGCGCCCCGCCGCCCAGGAACGACGGAACACGTCCCACACGCGGTGCGCCCACACCCCCCGATACCGGTTTGGACGGGGCATCCGCCCCGTCGTAGGGGACGTCGAAGCCCGTAAAGTCGACCGTCGGTTCGGGAGCCGACGGATCGATATACTCCTCGCGGAAGGGGTTGTAATCCAGATTCGACATGGCGGCCGGTTCGCTGTAGACGGCTCCCTTCTGCAGCACGGGGATCTCCATCGACCTCTCGCGGTCGAAATCCATCATCGGCACGGCGCCCGTCTTGGCCAGCGTCTCGCGCACGGCGGCGTTGACGATCTGCCAGACGGCATCCTCGTCGGCAAAGCGGATCTCGGTCTTCTGCGGATGGACATTCACGTCGATACGCGCGGGATCGATCGTCAGGAAGAGGAAATATGAGGGTTGGCAACTCTCCGGAATCAGCTTTTCATACCCCTTCAGGATGGCGCTTCCCAGACAGGTGCTCTTGAAGAAGCGGCCGTTGACGAAGAGATACTGCTCCGTATTGCGCTTCTTGGCCGCCGCAGGGCGTCCGATGAAGCCTTCGAGGCGGGCAATCGAGGTATCGGCCTCGACCTCCAGCAGATTCTGCTTGATGTGGCGTCCCACCACATCGACGATCCGCCCGGCCAGCGACGCCGGCTGCAGGTTGTAGACCGGAGCGTCGTTGGAGTAGAGTTCGAAGCTCACCTGCGGATAACAGAGCGCAATGCGCTGGAATTCGGCGCGGATCTGCGACGCGGACGTGGTACTCTTGTCCAGGAAACGCCGCCGGGCCGGTACGTTGTAGAAGAGGTTGCGCACGTAGAACTGCGACCCCACGGGGCACATCACCGCCGTCTGCGAGACGAACTGTCCGCCGTTGATTTCGGTCTGCGTACCCATCTCGTCGCCCTCCTGCCGCGTGCGGAGTTCGACCTGCGACACGGCGGCAATCGAGGCCAGCGCCTCGCCGCGAAATCCGAACGTATGCAGTGCATAGATATCCTCGACCTCCTTGATTTTGCTCGTGGCATGACGGTCGAAGGCCATGCGCGCATCAATGGGCGACATACCGCAGCCGTCGTCGACGATCTGAATAAGCTCCTTGCCGCCGTCGCGGAAATTGACCTTCACGGTCCGGGCCCCCGCATCGAGCGAGTTCTCCATCATCTCCTTGACCACCGACGAAGGCCGGTTGACCACCTCGCCCGCCGCAATCTGGTTGGCGACCACTTCGGGCAACAGTCTGATTTTGTCTGCCATTTACTCTCTCACGGATTACACGATTATTCCTCCGCCTGCTTCTCCGCCGTCTCGGCGGCCGGAGCCTCCGGCTTCTGATAGTCGTTCGGGACGACGACAATCGGCGCATAGGGGTTGAACTCCCCCTCGGCCTGAGCCGCCGGTACGGGCCGCGCCACGGGCCGCTGCATCTGCAGCATCCAGTTGACCAGCCGCGGATAGAGCAGATAGATGAACAGCAGCATCAGGACCACCGCCCCGGCGATCTTGAAGATGCGCATCCGGCCCCGATCCTCGGTTCCGGCATGGCGAGCCGCACGCGCCTCACGCTGCGTACGGATATACTGTCCCGGGCGGTATTCGCGGCCGGCATCCTCGGCGCGTTCGCCGCGCAACTCGGCGCGACGCTGTTCACGGGCCTCCTTTTCGGGGTCGTAATAGCGCGGAATATAGTTGAACTTGTTCGCGTGTTTCTTGAAGGGGGTAAAGCCTAACATGGTCGTCCTCTTTTTCGGTAAAGATACGAATATCTTTGCAAATTATTGCATGTTTTTTCACAGATTCGGATCCCGGGCTCGCCGTGCAGGCGGATCCACAGGCACCGCAAACGGCCCGAATACCCGCACATCCGGGCCGGTCTCCCCGCGAGCAGCCCGGAGCTTCGCCCATACGGCCCCGAACCTTCGGCACCAAGCAGCCCGGCTCTCACACAGACGAGCCTCAAAAACAGCCGGGGAGGGGTCGCCGGCCCCGCATCCATAGTTCCTCCGTCATGAGAAAGCCCCTCCCGAGGGAGGGGTTTTCGTCCCGACGAGCATCCAAAGCGCCCTTCCGCCCGTCAACGGAAGAAGCTCTTCATGCGTTCGAATATGTTCTGATTCCTGGTCGATTCGGCGCGCTGGAACGAGGGCTGGGCTGCCAGCTGCTCGACCAGCCGTTTCTCTTCGGCCGATAGTTTCGAGGGGATGGTGATGTCCACGACGATCAGTTCGTCGCCGCGGCCGTAGCCGTTCACCTCGGGCAGGCCCTTGCCGGCCAACCGCAGCACCTTGCCGGCGTGCGTACCCGGAGCGATCTTGATCTTGGCCCGTCCGTCGACGGTCGGGACCTCGACCGTGCCGCCCAGCAGCGCCGTGGTCACCGTGATGTTCAGGTTGTGGATCAGATCGTTGCCGTCGCGGACCAGTTCCGGATTGGGCTCCTCCTCGATCACGACCTGCAGGTCGCCGTTCACGCCGCCCTGGCGCGCGGCATTGCCCTTGCCCGTCACCGTGAGGACCATTCCCTCGCCCACTCCGGCCGGGATCTTGATCTCGACAATCTCCTGACCGCGCAGCGTGCCTTCGCCCTTGCACTTGTCGCAGGGCGAGGTGATCACCTTGCCCGTGCCGCCGCACGTCGGGCAGACACCCTGCGTCTGCATCCTTCCGAAGAAGGTGTTCTCCACGCGCGTGACGTAACCCGTACCGTTGCAGGCCGAGCAGGTCGAGTAGGAGTTGGCATCCCTGGCACCCGTACCGCCGCACTTGTCGCAGGCTATGGTCTTGTTGATCTTGAGCTTCTTGGTGACGCCCGAGGCGATCTCGGCCAGCGTCAGCTTGACCCGCACGCGGATATCCGAACCGCGGTTGACGCGCCGGCTGCCACCCGCCGACGACGAACGGAATCCGCCGCCGAAGTGGCCGCCGAAGATGTCGCCGAACTGCGAGAAGATATCCTCCATCGAGAAACCTCCGCCGCTGAATCCGCCGAAACCGCCGGCACCGCCGCCAGCCGCACCGTTCATTCCGGCATGGCCGAACTGATCGTAGCGGGCCCTCTTTTCGGGGTTCGACAGCACGTCATAGGCCTCGGCGGCCTCCTTGAACTTCTCTTCGGCCTCCTTGTCCCCGGGGTTCTTGTCCGGGTGATACTTGATGGCGGCCTTACGATAGGCCTTCTTTATCTCGTCGGCGTTGGCGTTCCGCGCCACACCGAGCACTTCATAGTAATCTCTTTTCTCTGCCATGGCATTATTCTCCTACGACAACTTTGGCAAAGCGAAGCACCTTGTCGCCCAGCAGGTAACCCGTCTGCACGACGTCGATGACCTTGCCCTTCATCTCCTCACCGGCCGCGAATTTGGCCACCGCCTCCGCGATGTCGGCATCGAACTCCTTATCCTTCAACTCCATCTCCGTAACGCCCCGTTGGCGCAGCGCCTCGGTGAACTTCTGCGAGATGAGCCGCACGCCCTGACGCAGCGCCTCCAGATCGTCGCTCTTCTCCATGGCCGCCATGGCGCGCTGCACGTCATCGCGCACCGGCAGCATGGCCAGCAGCACGTCGCGGCCGCCCGTCTGGACGAGCTCCATCTTCTCCTTGAGGGTCCGTTTGCGGTAGTTGTCGAATTCGGCCTGCAGCCGCAGGAACTTGTCCTTCCACTCGGCCACGGCAACCTCAATGGCCCGGGCCGCCTCGTCGGATGCCTCCTCGGCAGCGTCCAGTTCCGGATCGGAGTCCTTGGCCTTGGCATCGTCTGCCATTTTGACACTCTCCGCAGCGGCCGCGTCTGCCATTTTGGCATCCGAAGCCTCGTCGTGCGAAGGATTTCCAGCGTCCGGAGCGACTTTCTTGTCGCTCTTAACGTATTCATTATAAACCTTTTGCTCTTTCATATCTCGTATTTTTTTCAGTTTCCGGATAATCTTTCGCACAAATTGCATACCAACGCTAACCGATGATGAAGATAGCCGGGCGTTTGTTCAATTCGGGCAGCGGGCCGCGGCGCCACTCCCCGACCGTGCGGGTTATGACCGACTCCGAAGGGGCCGTCAGATCAACGGCTACCGTCAGCCGCGTCTCCTGAGCGAGCGTCTGCAACAGCTCGCCGAACAGCTTCGCGTTGCGGTACGGCGCTTCGATGAAGAGCTGCGACTGCCCCTCCGCATGGGCCCGGCGCTCGAAGAAGCGGATGGCACGGCTTCGTTCGGCCGGCTTGACGGGCAGATAGCCGTTGAAGGCGAACGACTGCCCGTTCAACCCCGAGGCCATCACCGCGAGGAGGATCGACGAGGGGCCCACGAGCGGCACCACGCGGATGCCGCGCCGGTGGCACGCCTCGACCACCAGCGCCCCGGGATCGGCCACGCCCGGCACCCCGGCTTCGGAGATCACCCCGGCCGAGCGTCCGGCGGCGATCGGCGCCACCAGCTCCTCGACCTCACGGCCGGCCACCGTATGTTCGTTCAGTTCGCGGAACTCCAGCCCGTCGATCGGCCGTGCGATGCCGGCCCGCGAGAGGAAGCGCCACGCCGTGCGCGTATTCTCGACGATGAAGTAGTCCAGCGCGTCCATCACCGCGCGGTTGGCCGCGGGCAGGACGTCCCACGGATCGGTCTGGTCCGAAATCGGACACGGAATCAGGTAGAGGGTTCCGGCAGTCATACGTTGCGTTGAAATGGGGGTTACTCCTTGAGGTAGATGCGTTTGACCCGGCCCGAGACCGAGGTCATGATTTCGTAGGGGATCGTATCCAGCACGCGGGCCATCGTCTCGAGATCGTTGCCTGCGGCGGCCGAGAAGACGACGGCCTCGTCGCCCTCCTCCACCCCGGGGATCTCCGTGATGTCGATCATGCAGCTGTCCATGCAGACCCGCCCGACGATCGGAGCCGGCTGCCCGGCCACGAGCATCGACCAGCGTCCGCACCCCAGGTGACGATCCAGGCCGTCGGCATAACCGATCGGGACGGTGGCCGTAACCGTCGGACGCGTCAGCCGTCCGGCCCGCCCGTAACCGACCGTATCGCCCGCCTCAAGGTGTTTGATCTGCACGATGCGGGTCTTCAGCGTCGAGACGGGACGCAGCGCGGCGTTGTGCTGCCACCCGAAGCCGTAGAGCCCCAGTCCCAGGCGGCACATGTCGAACTGCGCCTCGGGGAAACGCTCGATGGCCGCCGAGTTGGCCGTATGGCGGATGACAGGATAGGGCAGCGCCTCGATCAACGCCGTGCTCATGCGGTCGAAGCGCTCGATCTGCGCCCGGGTGTAGGTATCCTCCTCGGGCATGTCGGCGCAATTGAGGTGCGAGAAGATCGTGGCCACCTTGACCTCCGACATCCCCTGCAGCCGTTCGCACAGCGCCGGGATCTCCTCCTCCATGAAGCCCAGCCGGTGCATCCCCGTGTCGAGCTTCAGGTGGATCGGATAGCGGAGCTCGCCGGCGTGCGTCACGGCATCGGCAAAGTCACGCAGCGAGTGAAAGCTGTAGATTTCGGGTTCGAGGCGGTTGGCGATCATCAGGTCGAAGCTGTCGGCGTCGGCATTCAGCACCACGATCGGCATCGAGATGCCCCGCTCGCGCAGCAGCACCCCTTCGTCGGCAAAGGCCACGGCCAGGTAGTCAACCCCCTGGTGCTGCAACATCTGCGCCACCTCGAAGTCGCCCGTGCCGTACGATCCGGCCTTGACCATGGCCACGAGTTTCGTCCGGAAATCGAGTTTCGAGCGGAAATAGTTGAGATTATGGATCATGGCGTCGAGGTCGACCTCCAATACCGTCGTATGGCTCTTGAGCGAGAGCGCGTGGGCCAGCTTCTCGAAGCGGAAGTCGCGGGCCCCCTTGAGCAGCACGGCGCGGCCGGCCACCGCTTCGCGGCCGAGGCGTGCGATGCACTCGTCGGTCGAGGCGTAGAAGAGCTTCGCGCAGTCGAAGAGCGAGGCATAGCGCTTCAGCCTGGGACCGATGCCGACCAGCGTGTCGATGCCCGCCCGCGAGACCATGCCGGCCACGCGGCTGTAGAGCTCGTCGTCCGAAAGACCGCTCTGCGCGATGTCCGACAGCACGAGGGTCGTCGGCCGCGTGAGGGCCACGCTGTGGAGGTAGTCCAGCGCCAGGGCCAGCGAATTGAGATCGAGGTTGTAGGCGTCGTTGATCAGCACCGAGTCGTTGATGCCGTCCTTCACCTCGAGGCGCATGGCCACCTCCGGGGCGCTGGAGAACGACGGTGCCGGAAAGCCCATCGCCGTGCAGAAGGCCTCGACGATCTGGGCGTTGCGGCGCGAAGCCTCGTTGCCGATCACCGCCTCGGGAACCTGCGGCGCCGAGGCCGCATCGTAGAGCCGGCGGTCGGCGAAATGCGTGGCAATGAGATGCCCCAGCGGTTCGTAGTAGCTGTGGTAGACGATGACCCGGGCGCGGTGGGCCAGCACCATCTTTTCGAGACACTTCTGTTCGAGATTGAGGAAATTCTCCTGGTGGGCGTCGCCGATCGAGGTGAAGACCACCACGTCGGGACGGATGATGCGCTCCAGGCGCTCCATCTCGCCGGGCTGCGAAATGCCCGCCTCGATCAGCGCCAGCTGCTCGTCGCCCTCGATCATCAGCACCGACAGCGGCACGCCCAGCTGCGAATTGTAGCTCTTCGGCGAGCGGTAGCACTTCATGCCCGCGGGCAGCTCCTCGGCGATCCACTCCTTGATCACCGTCTTGCCGTTCGAGCCGGTGATCCCGACGACCGTTCCCTTGAAATGGGCGCGGTGGTAGGCGGCCAGGCTCTGCAGCGCCGCGATGGCATTCTTGACCACCACGTACCCGGCCCCGGGCAGCTCCTCGACGGCGTGTTCGACCAGAAACGAGCGCACGCCGCGGCCATACATCTGAGCAACGTAATCGTGCGAGTCGTGATTGGCACCGCACATGGCGACGAAAATCGGGTTGCAACCCAGTTCGCACGAAAGCGAACGGCTGTCCGTGACGACCGACTGCACCTCGTGGTCTTCGCCCGAGAAGCGGCCGCCGACGACGGCAGCGATCTGCGAAAGTTTGTAATTCATAAAATACCGATTGTTAGCGGCATCGGCCTTTCCGGTGCTGACAGTTCGCTTCGCCGGACGCTCCGTGACGGAGGGCTCACAGCCCCGGGTCGGTCCGGCGCCTGCGCAAGCGGGTCGGGGCTCGGCGTCCCGGCGTTGCAAAGGTAGCCAATTTTGTCGGAAATGCAAGGTTGCGCCTCTCCTTTCGACACAACGAAGCGGGCTGCGGAATTCGCTCCGCAGCCCGCCCGAAATCCGGTCCGGACCTCCTTTCAGCGTCGCGACCTGCGGGCCACAAAGAGGGCCAGGATGAACGACAGGGCCGAGGCGGCGATCCAGAAGACCGCGGCCGTGGAGAAGTCGTAGCGCGTCACGCCGTCGACAACCTCCTTGCCCGAGTCGATGAGCCAGCCGCTGATGATGTCCTGCAGACCGGCGCCGACGTAACTGGCCATACCGACGATTCCGAGGGCGGCACCCGTGGCCTCGCGCGGCACGATGTCGATGGCCATCAGCCCTCCGAGGAAGCAGATCAGCACGCCGATGGCCATGCCGAAAAACACCATCGAGAGCAGATTGACGAACATTCCGTTGCCCGAGTAGAGGAACAGCGCCAGGGCCAGCGTGTTCAGCACGCCGAAGCCGGAGGCCAGCACATTCCGCCGCCCGTGGAAGAGACGGTCGGAGAGCCACCCCGAGAAGACCGTTCCGAGGATGCCCAGCAGGGCGTTGACCGAGATGACCTGCGTGGCCGCAGCCAGCGAATAGCCCTTGGCTTCCTGCAGGAAGAGCACGCCCCAGCCGTTGATGGCGTAGCGGCTCACGTACATGAAGGCGCTCGAGAGGGCCAGCACCCAGACCAGCGGATTGCGGATTGCCGAACGCTGCAGTTCGCTGGTCGAGGCGTGGTGATGGCTCTCTTCGGCCGTCTCCTCGCCGGTCAGCACGCCGATCGGGGGCAGCCCCTTCGATTCGGGCGTGTCGTGGAGCAGGCAGACGATGATCACCACGCCGATGACGCCGGCCAGGGACGATCCGACGAATCCCCACTGCCAGCCGCAGATCCCCACGACGGCCCCCACGAAGAGGAACGAGAGGAATTCGCCGAGGTTGTGGCTGGCCGAGAAGAAGCCGTAGAAGGTGCCGCGGATCGAGAGCGGATACCAGCGCGAGAGGGCAATGATGGCCGGAGGGGCCCCCATCGACTGGGCCCAGCCGTTCAGGCCCCACATCACGGCGAAGACCACGAAGAGGGTCATGTTGCCCACCATGCCGCCGCCGTTGGCCAGCCCCAGCAGCCCGACCAGCAGATTGGCCACGGCCGAGACGCAGAGTCCGGCGGCCATGAAGCGTTTGATGTTGCTGTGGTCGGCCAGGAAGCCGTTGACGAACTTGCCGATGGCGTAGGCGAAGAGCAGCGCCGAACCGATCAGACCCAATTGCGAGGCATCGAGCGCCCCGCTCTCGAGGATCGGCTGCTTGACCACGTTCAGACTCGTGCGGCAGACGTAGTAGAGACTGTAGCCCACCGTTCCGGCGATGAAACTCTGCAGCCGCAGCTTGCGGTAGAGCCGCATGCGGGCCTCGTCGTCGCCGGCAAAGGGCGCCGACGGCTCGCTTTTGCGAAAATAGGATAAAATGGACATGTTGTTTCAGGTAGTTTCGGTCAGTCGTGTTCGCAAGGTCCGGCAGAGAGGCGCCGGTCGGCCCCCCTCCGTCAGAGCGCCTGATTTACGGGCGGCGCCCCCTGGCGCTCAGATAATCGATCAGCAGCTGCGGGCGATCGGTCTGGATGATCGAGGCCCCCATGTCGAGCAGCGCGCCGTAGACGGCATCCTCTTCGCCGCTGAAAGCCCGGTCATCGTCCAGCCCGCCGCAGAGCGACGGCCACAGCGAATTGACCCACAGACGCGACCCCCCGGCCACGATCCGGTGCATGCAGGAGTCCACCGCAGGGGTAAACTCGTCCCAGCAAACCTCGTAGGCCAGCGGCTGGACCGTCTGCCGACGATACGACTCGAAGAGTTCTCGGCCCCCGGGTTTGAGGATATCGATGATCGGCATGTACATCATGTTGTGCGGATACTCGGCGAACTTCGCGGCCACGACTTCGGCCGGGCGTTTGCCCTTGATCAGCAGCTGGTCCGTCACCCCGAGCTCCTCGGCTATGGCCAGCGCCAGATCGTAGTATTCATACCCCTGGTCGATGTTGACCACGATGCGGTCCTTGCAGACGGCGAGCGCTTCGCGCAGGGTCGGCATCCGCCACGAGGTCTTCACGTTGTGACCGGTCCGCAGCACACAGCGCTGAATGGAGTCGTAGGTGATGTCGCAGACCCGGCCCTTGCCGCTGGTCGTGCGGTCGATCGTGTGGTCGTGGCACAGCACCAGCACGCTGTCCCGCGTGAGTTTGAGGTCCAGCTCCATGATGTCGACCCCCATTCTGATCACCGACTCGATGGCCGGGATCGAATTCTCGGGCCAGTTGCGCCAGTCGCCGCGATGCGAGGCCACCAGTACGTATTTCGAGGTCGGGTCGTGGAGTTCGGCCAAAATCCGGTCGACGTGGCTGCCTGCCGGCTCCGACTGCGGGGCACACGCACCGAGCAACAGCAGCGAGCCCAATCCAAATAACAAACGTTTCATATTGACAAAGATACGAAAAACAGGCGGAAAGGCCCTCCTTTCGGAACGCTTTTCCGCCGATACATACTATTTCAGAACGGGATAGGTATCCGAAGCCACCCACTCGCGCAGGCTCACCACGGGTTTGGTCGGGAGCGTGCCGTCGGGCAACTGGTCATAGAGTTCGGCTCCGGTGTTGAGCGCCTCGACCAGCGACGCGCACTCCACGCCGGACGAAGGCACCGTCACGGCCCCGGACTTCATCTCGTCGAGGCTCAGCAGCGCACCGACACTCTGGGCCCAGACCGAGCCGTCCTTCTTCGAGTCGTTGCCCACTATTCAATAATTATATTCAGTAGAACTTTGTTTTATTAGTTATTCTTGTATATCAGTTATTTGCAGATGTTTTCATTTAATTGAAATACACACGGAATTTCACGGTTTTAGAAAATATTGGTACTATTTGGTACTATATTTCAGAATAGATTTCGTACCTTTGTACCAGTAATCAAAGGACATTGCGTATGGATTTCATCTTCATAAAATCATCAAAGGCAGGGAAAGAGGACTTCGGTTCGGTCTATGCCCGTGTGCGCACAGGCAAGGCCAACGTGAAAACCGTGACAGGCTTCACCATCAGGCAGCTTGAATGGGAGAAATACCGCTCCCTGCAATACACCTCGTCCGCCCTCATGTCGAGCATCGGGATAAAGTACGGGCAGTTCGCCCAAGTCCTCGCAAGGATAAAGGCGGCGTTCGAGGCGGATGACTTTGACCCGAAAAAGGCGAAGTCCGTCATTGAGAGCGTAAAGCACGATGTGCTGAACGGCATGATGCAGGTTGTGGAGGTCAAGCCCAAAGGCAAGATGCTGTTCGAGGACTTCCTTACCTCTTATATAGAGGATTTGGAAACAGGGCGGCGCACCAAGAAAGGCCGCACCGTAAAAGTAACCCCTGCCTATATCAAGGGGCTGCGCATTATCCTGAACCAAATCCGCAGCTTTCAAAAGGAGATGCACCGCAAAATCGGGTTGGACGACATGACGATGGAAACACGCAACAGCCTTGTCGGTTACTGGAAAGGGCGTGGGCTGATGCCCAACGCCATCAACTCTTATATGACGGATGTCCGTACCGTGGCAAAGGCGGCATACGAGGACAAGCTGACCAAGTGCGATGATTTCCGCCATTCAGACTTCGTTCCGAAAAAAGAGGAAGTGGACAACATCTATCTTACGCCGGAACAGATACAGGAAATGCTCGAACTCGACCTTTCCACCAAGGAGGCCGTCAGGGAACGGCTGGAGGCACTCGACATCAGCGAGGACGAGAAACTCATGCAGCTTTCCAAGTGCCGCATCACCCACATACGCACCTTGGAACACGTGAGGGACATTTTCATTGTCGGCTGCCTGACGGGACAGCGCGTGTCCGACTATTCGAGGATATGCGAGGATATGATAACCGAGATAAACGGGATGGAGTTCATTCTGCTTACACAGCAGAAAACGGACAAGAAAGTCTATATCCCTGTGGACAGGCGAGTAAGGCAGATACTTGACAAATACGATGGCAAGCTGCCCCATGTATGCCCCAACGAAATGAACAAGCTGATAAAGACCATTGGCTTGTTGTTGGGCTGGACGCATGACTGCGGATTTGACGGGAAACGGCTCAACCCGAAACGAGGGCGGAGGTTCTGTGATATGCTCCTTTCGCACACGGCACGAAGAAGTTTTGCCACCAACGCATACAAGGCCGGGGTGCCGTTGTCATCCATCCAAGCCATAACGGGACACAGCAGCGAGGCGCAACTGCGCCGCTACCTTAAGCTGGATGCGGAGGAAAAGGCCGTGATTGCGTTGAAGGACTTTGAGGGTATCATTGAAATGTAAAACGGTTGCCTATGGAAAAGAAGAGATTTGCAATCATCAGTGCCCTGTTCAGGCTGTCAAAGATTATCGGCAGGAGCCGGAAACTGGCGGAAAGCCTTGCCAGCGGCAAAGTTGAAGATGAAGCCGGGAACAAGGACATCTGCAAGAGCATCCGGCGTGAAATGAAAACCGTTCCTGCCCTGTTGAACGAGGTGCGGGAATACATCGCCGAACACGACGACAAGGAACTGGCACACCAGTTTGTCCGGCTGCACGGGGATGCGAAACGGCTGCATGGACTTTGTTCGGCATATCTGCAGGATTTGGGCAAGGAAGCCCTTTATGCGGGCATCGTCTATACTTCCATCGAAGTAATCAGCCAATACTTCTTTCCTGACGGAAACGAACAGGAAAAAGTCCGTCCCATGACACGCATCGAAGCCACGGACTGCATCGACGCCATCCGAACCGCCATCCGAAAATGCACGGCTAAAACCGATGTGAACAAAGGGAAAGAATACATAGGCGAAGAAGCGTATGCCCTGCTTGCCGACATGGACAAGGACAAAATCGAGGCTGTCAAGGAGTATATTACAAACGCCAACGACAAGGATTTGGCACGGCTGCTCACGGAGGATTTCGCAAAAGCCGTCCACCTTTCTATGGTGTTCCAAGACGGCAATACAAAGACACAGTTAGCCGGGATTAAGATGTTCCATATCGCCTTGTCAATGGGTTATGTCAAGAGGAACATACTCCATGAGGATGCAACCGAATCTGAAGTAAAAACAATACCTACCCCAATGGCAGGCTTTACAGCCACAGATACCGTGCAGGGCGGAGCGTTCAGCACGACGGCGCAGGTGCCTGTTTTAAGGCTGTACCAATTCCTCACCACCTTTACCGTACAGAGCGGCCCCGACAAGGGCAAGCCCGTACTGGACGGCAACGCCGTTCCCGACAAGGACTTCATACGTGCCGTCATGCGTGCCGACTACTCCACGGCCTATCAAAATTGCGTGAAAGGCAAGATGCGGTGCGTCATCACCCAGTTGTCAAAAGCCTATTTCAAGGAATGGAAGGAGTACCGCACAGCCGCAGCCCGTTCCATAGGACTTACAGCGGAAAGCCTTGCCAAGTACAACGTGGAAAAGCCTTTCATAAGCAGGCTCAAAGAACTGCTCCCGATGATAAAATAATGCGGCAGCCCATACGTGGTTACAACTCACCACAGCCCACTGCTTTGCACAAGCCGTTAGACATCAGATGTTTGGCGGCTTTTCTTATGCCCGTTTATTTCACAAATCCCCACAAGTTCACCCGTTTCATTCACCATATAACTTTGCCGCCATAATTTCAAAATCAATGACTTATGGCAGAAAATATGGAAATGGTACTGGTATCGCGCGATGAGCTTCAGCAACTCATCGGCGCAAGCGTGAGATGTGCGCTTGAGGAATACGGACAGGCGCAGGCAGCACAGGAGACATCGGAGTATTACACTATCCGGCAACTGGCCGAGAAATGGGGCGTGAGCATCGCGACCATCTGGCGGCACGAGAAGCTGGGGCATATCAAGGGGCAGCGGATTGGGCGGCGTGTTCTTTTCCCGAAAGAGCAGATTGACCGCATCAAGAACCTGAAAGCCACCAACAGGGATGCAGACAAAAACACCAAGGGATAATCCGCATAACGAACAATAAAATATCATAGCTTATGAAGAATTTGAAGCAGCTTGTTCTGCCGTGCTATAAAATGGAGGTGGCTATGAATGTGGAAGCATGGTATTTTCTGCACGGCACTACCAACGGAGTGTGCAACCTGACCTATTTTCTTTCCCTTTTGTCGGGAATGGCGGTCACGAAAGTAAGTAAAACCAAACGTGGATTGGATTATGTGCTCCATCCCGGACAGGTGGACGGTTCCATGCTGTCATTGGCAAAGGAGTGGAATATCGGGCGCAAGTCCGTCAGCCGTCTGTTGGAGGATTTTTCACAGCGAGGGCTAATCCGAGTCGTTTCCAATCCCATAACCACCATCATAGATATGGTGTGCGTAAAGTCATGGATGATGGACGGACGGCTCACGGAAAATCCAACATACCAACAGACGGTCAAAGCATACGAGGGAGTACGTATCTACCTTTTTAACGGCCAAAGGATGGAGACCTTACGGAAAAGTTCGGCAAGGATGAAGAAGTCTAAAGACAAGGACATGGGCAAAGACAAGGAGAAGTCCGCACAAGCATCGCAACTGGGGCAGTCCACATCGGAGGATGAGGAGCATTCCAAGCAATCAGAGAACAATCCGCTAATCATGCAGAAAGGAGATACTTTATCCGATGACAATACCTCTTATAAATAGGCGGTAACTATGGAAAAGAATGAAGTATTTATAGGGGCGTTTTTTAGGGCTGGCAAGTTAATGTTTTCGTCCACGAAAACTACGCCACCAACGGCGACCCGACCATGCGGATAACGGCAAAGCCATGATTCAGCCCTAAAAACAAGCTCCATTTATAACGGAATAACAACAAGCGAATGACAGAGCAAGATACCAATCATAAAGGAGGCCGTCCCAAGGCCATAAAAGGCAAGGCGCGGACTAAGACCATATCCACACGGCTTACGCTGGCCGAGTGGAAAACGGTCATGAAACGGATTGCCGATGCAGGCAAGAAGCCGTCGCACTTCCTGCGTGAACTTCTACTACACGGCAAGGCCGTGGCAGCACGGACACAAGAGGATAGGCAGCAGATAAGGATGCTGGAGGGTGGTTGCAATAACCTGAACCAGTTGGCAAAGTTGGCACATCAACAAGGTTTCCCCAGAACCAAAGGAAGAATCACCGCCCTGCTGGACGAGTTCAATAAAATCATCGCGAGGATATGATGGGCGACTTGAAGAAACGGGCGAGCTTCGCCAAGCTGGTGAACTACGTGAACAACCCGAAAAAGGCAAGGCTCATCGACAGCAAGGACGTGCGTCTTGATGACAATGCAGCCATCGCAAGGAGTATGCAGGGACAGGCAGACGACAAGCCGGGGCGCAAGCTGAAAAATCCGGTGTACCACATCTCGCTGGACTTCGCCCACGAGGACACGCCCAAGCTGACGGACGCTCTGATGGCTGAAATTGCCCGTGAGTATATGAAGCGCATGGGCATTGTGAACACCCAATATATTGTATGCCGCCACACCGACAAGGAACACCAGCACCTGCACATCGTGGCCAACAGGGTGGACAATGACGGGAACACCATCAGCGACAGGAACGATGCCATACGCAACGTGGCGGTGTGCAAGGCTCTCACGAGGGAATACGGGCTGCATTTCTCCAAAGGCAAGGAGAAAGTGAAGCGTGACCGTCTGCGAGGCAAGGACAATGTGAAATACCAAATCCATGATGCCGTCAAAGCGGCCTTGCCCCATTGTAACAGTTGGTCGGAATTGTGCGACAGGCTGGCCAAGCAGGGCATCGGGGTGAACTTCAAGCTCGACAAGCGTAACGGCAATATCATCGGTGTGTCGTTCACGAAAAATGAAATATCGTTCAGCGGTTCACGGATAGACCGCAGCATGGGCTTTTATAAGCTGGACAAGCAGTTCGGAGGCCGTATCGCCGAGGGCATGGAATGGAGAAACAATCTGTATCATCCCCGACCAACGGCTGAAAGCGGGATAAGCCAAACGAGAACCATATATAAACCGGAGCATCCATTTGAACAGACGGATAAAGCCTATTCTACCGATAGCCATGCGGAAGCATCCGGAAGCGGAACTTTCGCTGATGCCGATGCGAATACGGGCATAGTCCAAGTGGGCATCAACGCGCTCATCGAGTTGTGCGTCCAGCCACACCAAGCCAAGGTTTCATCCGGCGGAGGAGATGGAGGAAACGAAAGCGGCTGGGGCGAGAACGACAAGGAAAAGAACAAGTATAAACCAAGAAAAATGAGAAGATGAAGGACAACTTACAGAACATAGCCGACCTTATCGGGGCATTGGCGGAGGACATCGAGGAAATCAAGAAGATACTGGTCACAAAGGACGCTACGGACAAGGACGAGGCGGTGAAAAGGCTTGCGGTGAAACTGGAGCCTGTCATACGCTTCTTCGGCGGCAGCACGCCGGAGAACATCAACGGCATTTTCGGGAGCAAGGAAGCCATCGAGGACTATAAAAAATCATTGGGTGAGGAAATGATTGTGAGCCTGCAGGTATATACCGATGCCAACGACAAGGACATGCGCAAGCGCGGAATCCCTACCACCAAGGATTTGCTCTATAAGATACTGGAAATGCTTACTGACCATGTGGAGAAAGACAGGCGGATTTCGGAAAAGGCACAGCAAAGTCAAGGCTTTGGGGCGAAACTTTGGCAGGCAATCCGACCGGACAGAGTGACAAGGGGTATCAGGCGGCTATGGGACAGGCTCCCCGATGGCTGGTACAAGAACCCTTATGCATGGACTGGCATCATCAGTACGCTCGTGTTCTTTGCCCTGTTTATCATCAGTTGGGCGCAATGGCGTGAATACCGGGATGAAAACAGGCGGCTGAGAACGGTTGCAGACAAATACCAAGTAACTTCCGTCATGCTCAATGAACTATATCCGGAACTGGCCGTGACCGTCGGGGCATACGAGAAGCTGGTAGAAACGGTCGGCGTGGATTCCACCCTGACCGTGTTCAACAGGCAGCTTGAAAAAGTGAAAAATGATGGAAATAAATGACTTTTAATCCAGCATTTCATACTAAATTTCCTCATCCGAATCAGCATAAAGCTCACATTGTCGGATAACGGTTTCGAGAGCAGCCTCTTGTTCCTCTGGCGGGTATTTGTACTTTTTCAGCAATCGCTTCACCATAGAGCGCATCTTGGCACGAGCTGATTCTTTCTGTCGCCAATCAATAGTCTTGCTACTGCGTAGGGCTTCCGTCAGCTCTTTTGCCATAGCAACAAGTTGGCTGTTTTCGTAAAAATCTCTTACAGCTTGCGGCTTTGTCAAAGCATCATAGAAAGCCTGTTCTTCTTCGGTCAGTCCCAATTCAGATGCTTGTTCCGCATTGGCTTTCAATTCTTGCGCCATTTTAAGAAGTTCCTTAATCACTTCCTCGTTGGAGATAAGCCCACGGAGGTATTCAGCAAGCCGTGCATCAAGCATTTCACTGAATTTCTCGGCTTCAACCATTCTTTTTTTAGCATATTTCTTGATGTGTTCTTCAAGCAGCCGTTTGAGCAATTCGAGAGCGAAATTCTTCTCTTTCATCTCGGCTATCTCTTTCAAGAAATTCTCATCAAAGAGTGAAAATTCCGAGCCTTTTGTATTGAGAATTTCCACAATGCCCTCTGCCTTTATTGCCACTTTCAGCAGTTGTGTGATTCGCTCGTCTATAATTTTCCGGGTAATTTTATTATTTCCCGAAAGGCGCAAAAGCAATGTCCGCACAGCTTCAAAATACGCTTCCTCAAAACGTTCTGCAGGAGTGAGCAAACTGCGGCAAAGCGAAGCTGCCTGTGACAAACGTTTGCTTTCTTCCATAAAGACTTTTTTCGCCTCGGCAGGAACGGCATCCACCAAAATAATGTTTCCATTTTTGTCAGTTTGAGTAGTAGGTTCAGACGAAACAAGGTTATCCTTATCAAGCAATACGTTTATACCACCTCTAATGAGGTTGGCACGTTGCAGATTGGAACAATCGGAAAAAGCGGAATAATCGTAATCGTTCATACATTCCCGGCAACGCTTGAGTGCGGCGACGAACTGTTGATAGGCGGTTGTCTTGATGTTCGGGTCGCCGTAGTTTTTCTTGTCACGTCCTGTATAGTCGTGCATGGCCTTTTTGAGAGCCTTGGCAATGCCGATGTAGTCCACTACTAAACCGCCGCTCTTTTCGGGAAACACACGGTTTACACGGGCGATAGCCTGCATAAGATTGTGTCCTTTCATCGGCTTGTAAACATACATTGTGGCAAGCGATGGGACATCAAAACCTGTGAGCCACATATCAACTACGATAGCGATTTTTAGCGGTGAATTGTTGTCTTTGAACTGGCGAGCCAGTTCTTCTTTATGTGCGGCAGAGCCAATAATGTCGTTCCATTCCACAGGGTCTTGGTTTCCTTGCGTCATTACAACGCCGACAATATCTTTCCACTGCGGACGAAGCTCCATCAACTTCTTGTATATATCAATGCCAGTGGCACGGTCTATCGCCACTATCATGGCTTTGCCTGTGAGCAAGTCAGCACGGTTGTTTTCATAGTGCTCTATGATGTCCTTGCAAAGCGTGTCGATTGTTTGCGGTGCCGAAAGCAAGGCGCGAAGCCGTGCATTTTCACTCTTTGAACGCTTGATGTCCTGTTCGTCAGCACCTTCTTCCGCCAGTTTGTCATACTCGGCATCCAGCAATTTGAGTGTATCCTCGTCCAAATCCAATTTCACTAAACGACTTTCATAATAGACAGGCACGGTAGCACCATCTTCCACGGCTTGGGTCATGTCGTAGATGTCAATATAGTTGCCGAATACCTCTCTCGTGTCGTTGTCGTCTTGTTCGATAGGCGTGCCGGTGAAGCCAATAAAGGCCGCATTGGGCAGGAGCTTGCGCACAATAGCCGCAAAGCCAAGTTTTAGTTCTCCTGTCTGTGTATCAACCTTTGTCTTGGTGTTGGATTGTGTACGGTGAGCTTCATCGCTAATCACTATCACATCTGAGCGACTGGTAATAAGCTTGTCACGGTCTTTGAACTTTTGGATATTGGCAAAGATAATCCCGTGGCTCTTGCGCTTTTCGAGCAATTCATAGAGGTTTTCGCCATCAGTAGCTTTGATTGGTTTTTGGCGCAGATAGTCGCTGCACGATGCAAAAGTGCTGTGCAGTTGGTCGTTCAAGTCAAGACGGTCGGTTAGCACAAGCAAGGTTGCACTAAGCAAATTTTTCAAGAGTTGGTGGGCATAGAACACCATCGAAAGGCTCTTGCCCGAACCTTGCGTGTGCCAGAATACGCCGATTTTCCCATCATTGCGTTGCAGGGCTTGTTTGGTACATTCAAGGGCTTTCTTCACGGCGAAATACTGGTGGTAGCCAGCGAGTATGCGTATCTTCTTGTCGCCACCCATTGTAAGGGTAAAGTTTGCAATTATATCAATGACCCGATGTTTCTCAAATATGCCGTTGAAGAATGTTTCAAAGTCGGCAAACGCCGTGCTTTCATAGCTTCCATCTGTGGTTTTCCACTCCATATATCGGTCGAGCGGTGCAGTAATCGTACCTACTCGTGTGTCTGCCATATCGCTTATCACGAGCATTTGGCAAGCAGTGAAAAGTTGCGGAACAATGCGCATATAGTTCTGCAGCTGTTGGTGGGCTTCTTCCGAGTTCGTCACTTCACGAGAAGGAGATTTCAACTCAACAACAGAGATTGGCAGACCGTTGATGAACACCACTATGTCAGCGCGTTTAGTGGATTTACCGTTTACGACAGTCCATTGGTTGGCAACCACGAAAGAGTTGTTTTCTATATTGTCGGTGTCGATTATCTTGACATGGTCGCTACGCAGTGTGCCTTGGGCGGTTTTGAAGGTCACATCCAACCCATTTTGCAGCCAATCGGTAAGGGTTATGTTTGCACTTACTAATGGTTGGCTGAATAGTTCTCTGATTTTGCGGATGGCTTCATCAACGGCAGCGACTTTGTCCGCTCCATTTATAGCCAACATAGCCTTGCGCAGTGCTCCTGGTATGGTGGCATCTGTGAGTTCCCTGCTTATATCTGCGTCAAGTTCCGGGCCATAATGATATTCATAACCCATATCCTTGAACAATGAGATAATCGTTTGTTCGTATGAATCTTCTGTGAAATGAAACGTCTTAGGCATAATAGATTGGCATTAAATTATCATTTATCCGGCGGTTCAACTCGATTTTGGAATCGAGTGCTTCTAAGAAATTAACTATTATATTTTGCTCTTTGACTTCGGGAAGTAAAATCGTTTGTATTGCCAATTCAGAAAAAGTAATTTGTGGAAATGTTCCAGACCTTGATTCTGCAAGAAATTGCAAGTTCTCTATCATCTCCTTGCTTTGCAAAATATAATATAAGAATTTGGGCAGTACTTTATCATTTGAGCGAATAACCATTAACTTAGTCGAAGCTATATAATCCGTTGGCTCAAAATCTATAAATGCATAACGTTTATTAGCAGGTCTAATTTCGCTATAAAGAATGTCATTCTTTTTGAATTGCTTCTTAAACTGACCTCTTAGGTCTTTATTGGGAACGAATGTGTGATTAAGACATTTGCCCTCTAAAACATCAGATGTGTTTATGAGGACAACATTAGATGCATTACCCTTGTATGTGTCTGAAATTGTATCACAAATTTCGCCTATGTTATATTCTTTCCATTCTTTCATAAATGATGCTTTTCATTAAAAAGATATTCTTCTGCAAATTTAATGTAGGATTCAAATCGTTTTGCATCGTCATTGTCTATAAATGACATTGTTCGATATTCTATATCTTGTATATTATTCAGAACATAAATCCGCTTTTCATGGTTGTTTCTTGTTCCTCTTCCAAATGGTTCGGGCAATAGTGATGTCATTCTATATGCTATATGCTCACCTGTTCCAAATAAAACGTATTTATTTATTTTCTTATTCCTGAGCTGATATACACCACTTCCTAATGGAGCGTATAAGTATTCTCCCTTTCTTGGGTCTGGAAAAGATTTCCAATCGCTCCATCCTGTATTATATAATTTCTCAAAGTGTTCCATAAATGAGAATTTAGCTATTGGTTTGGCCATCTAATTTAGCTTCTATCTCCTTGACGGACGGCATTGTGCCTTCCACCTTTTCAGGATATAGTTTTTCAAGCTCATATTCTGATATTCCGAGGGGCTGACTGCTTGATTCAAGTGCATATTGAGCCAACGTATTGTTCTTTTGCTTGCAAATAAGTAATCCTATAGTTGGATTGTCACGCCCCTCTTTGCGCAAAATATGATTGCAAGCCACAACATAGCCACCCAACTGCCCGACATCAGCAAAGTCAAACTCACCAATTTTAACCTCTACCACCACATAACAGGACAGTTTGAGATTGTAAAAGAGCAAGTCAATAAACTTTTCTTTCTCAGCTATTTGTAAGCGGTACTCTTTGCCTACATAAGCGAACCCTGTGCCAAGCTCCAGCAAAAAGTTTGTGATATTGGTGAGCAATGTGTCTTTAAGGACACGCTCGTTGTATTTTCCTCGCAAATTAGTGAAAGAAAAGTTGTATGGGTCACGTGTCATTTCCTGTGCCAAATCGCTGTCGGCATCAAGAAGTGTACTTTTGAAATTGCTCTGCGCTTTGCCGCTACGTTCATACAGGTTTGTTCCCAACACATTGAGCAGCACATCCCGGCTCCAACCATTTTCCAATGTTTGATGGACATAGAACAAAGCCTTTTCCGGGTCGTTCGAGCATTTGTCTATGATATAGCGGTGATGCCCCCATGGAATAGAAAACAAGTCGGAATGTAATCTTTCCACAAGCTGTGGAAGATTTGCCTTTTCAGAATCTTCCACAACTTGTGGAAGAATTGCAATGTGCTGGCTGTAAAGAGCATAAAAGCGTTTTGCATAACGTATAGAAGTTTCCGACAACCCCTCTACATCAGGCATCTCATGGCGCAAATCACGGCTTAATGTTGTGTAGAACTTACTGCCATACTTGTTGTCCGCTTGCTTTTCCTCAATGTCTTTACCAAGTTCCCAATAAAAGCGGAGCATTTCATTGTTCACCTTTACAGCAGCCTTGATTTGGCTACTGCGATAACGCTTTACGAGTTCCTTGACCCATAGCGTGTAATCTTTATCTAATATGCCGATTGATTTATTCATAACCATTTATATTTCGTTAATCGTCAGTTCGCCCGACATCAGTTTTGGGAGAAGTGTATCGCGAATATTTTCTAATTTAGTAATTTCTAATCGTCTATCAATGATAGATTGAAACAACGGATTTATTCGAGCGTCAATTTCCAACATATTCAAATTTTTAGGAACAGCAACTTCTGCATTTTCAAGGTCACTACGCCTTATATGCCCCATTGTTACAGCTTTATCTTTTGCAATGAGTTTGAATTTCTTTAAATGGCGGTTCGTCCAATAATAAACGAACCACCGTGGATAGTTTTTCAATGGAGTAACTTTGAATAAATGCTGGTTTAATCCACATTTACCTCCGCACCAAACATCTACCATGAGAGTTCCAGACCAAGAGAATATAATATCTCCATTGTCTATAATGTAATCCGCATCAATGGAATCCGAACAGCGGTCACTACTATTATCGCATTTATGTTGTCCCAATTCTTTAATTTTAAGTACTGGTAAACTTCGTTCAATATCAGTTGCCGGAAATTTTTGCATTGCCAACCCGTTTAGATAGACGGCTATATCAGTTAAACATTCCGTAGTAGAATCTTCAAGATACATGCTTCCACTGTCAAAGTAGTGATCGAACAACGCCTGTGCCTGCTGCTCTAAATTATCATTTATCCGGCGGTTCAGTTCAATCTTATCATCGAGAGACGAAAGAATAGAGGCAATTTTATTTTGTAACGATAGTGCTGGTACTGATATAAGTTGTTTTGCCAATTCTGACACAGCTAACCCTGGTTGAGCTGATTGCCCAGAAAATCTGCCTAACCTCATTGTACCGAGCAAATAAGCTAAGAAACGAGTATTATTATTATCATTTGCAACGGCAATAATGGCGTGTTCGGTCATATATGCTTTTCCCTTGAAATACCGTACATTACCACAAAACGCGCCTTGACGACCAATAATAGCACAATCTCCTTCAAAATTATAACGAGAAGTATAGCCTCTTAACCCATTTCCCCCAAAAACTGGATAGTCTCCATTTGGAGTTATCTCATCAGCCTTTATTCCCTTACCACTTTTGAAATGAGAGAATAAATCTCCTATCTTATATATTTTCCATTCTTCCATAAATGAGAATTTAGCGGTTCAAATCGTTAATTTTTAGCTCGCCTGACATCAACTTTGGGAGAAGTGTGTCGCGAAGCGAGGAAAGTATGCGCATTTCTTTGCATATCTTTATCTTTTCGCTAAGCAAAGGTTCTACTTTGCGAGAAAAGTCTTCAATAACATCGGATGATGGTATAACAACTATAAATCTATCAATATCTGACTTTCCTAAATGGCTTACCGTTGTTCCTGTCTTATATGACTGCACAAATTCCAGCTCAGGTTTAAGTAGATACATAATATAATAGTTGCTGAATTTAGGATTCTTGCTTTTGAATTTACAGCATCGCTGATTCAAAACACCTTTATTCCCCATCCACAAAGTGGGAATAAATTCTGCGTCCATGCCAGCTATGACATCGCCCATACAAACAAACTCCGTATTTGGGAGTATTTCTGGAGTGTAGTATTGCGGTGAATAATCTTTAAGGTCACGGATTCTAATCAGTGGCAATCCTTCTTTCTTTTCATTAAAAAGGTTGGATTTATAGGGGGCACCGTATATTACATCTACGATTTCGTAAATCGAACCCTCTCTCCAATCGTCCGGCATAACGCCTTGCCACGGCTCGAAATCCACGAACCACGCCTTGAACAACGCCTGTGCCTGCTGCTCTAAATTATCATTTCCGTGCTTGTTTTTGGAAAATGATGTTCCTCTGCCGTATGTTGAACAATGCCACATGCTAATTTATGAATTTACGGTGGGAGAGTTTCACGTTGCTTTGATTAACCATAGCATAGTGCATGGTAGTGTCAATCTTGACATGACCAAGCAACCGTTGCACTTGCTCAACTGGCATACCTTTGTCGATAGCCATTGTCGCCAATGTACGCCGGAACTTATGAGGATGAACACGCACAATCTTAGCCGTGCGGCCAAGTTTGCGCAGCCGTGTTTCCACGCCCGAAATTCCCAAACGTTTGTGTGGTTTAGCCAATGAAACAAAGAGTGCCTTGTTTCGGTCTTTGCGAGAGGCCAAGTATTGTTGCAGATGTATCTTTGCCCGGGCATTGAAGTAAACGATGCGTTCCTTGTTTCCCTTGCCGAAAACTATACATTCACGCTCGTTGAAGTTTATGTCCTCACGGTTTAGTTTCACCAACTCGCCCACACGCATACCAGTGGAAGCCAATATGTCAATGATGGCAAGGTCGCGGATTTCGGTGCAACTGTCACGGAGCTGTTCGATGTTCTCATCGCTCAATACCTCTTTTACTTGCGTTCCGGTCTTTACTTTGTGTATTCTGCGGACGGGGCTTTTGATGATGTAATCTTCTTCTTCAAGCCAAGCGAAGAATGAAGAAAATATCCGGCGGATGTTGTCGATAGTTACACGGCTTGACTTGTTCTTCCGCTGGAACACGGCAAGATAGGCTCTGATGTCTTCGGTGGTGTAATCTGTTACCTTTTTAGGCATCTTTTTGAACAACTGCCGAATGGTAGAGCCATAGTATTTGATAGTTGGAGTAGTGCAGCCCTCCACTTGTTTTGCAGACAAGAAGATGTCAAGCAGACGGTCATTCGACACTGCATTTTCATGCAATGTCTCGCCGTCCTCGGTAATAGTGTACTGGCTTACAACCTGAAGCAATACGCTATTAAGGTGAGCTACTTGTTCAAAACTTAACACTTCTGCCATTGCGGTGCTGATTTCTTGGATTAATTTCTCTTTCATATCTTCGTTATTTTGGGGTAAACATAACGAAGAGTAGAAGTTTTACTTAACGGTAAAGCCAATTCTTGCCAACTGCTTGCGGATTTCATCTTCAAGTGTATGCGATTGGGCAAACAAATCCGACAGTTCGGAAGTTAGCCTCTCCATTTTCTCTTGGAACGGTTCACCGTCATCCTCCACTTCCGCAATGCCAACGTAACGACCGGGAGTAAGGATAAAGTCTTGCTTTTCTATATCCTCAATGGTTGCGATTGCGGAGAAGCCTTTTTCAACTTCCAGCGTTCCGGCACGGAACTGTTCAAAGGTTTCTGCAATCCGTCCAATGTCATTACCGTGGTCTTCGGTTTCTTCACCACACGACAGTTCACGGTGTGTACGGTCTTTCATATAGCCCATATTGCGAGCGTCAATGAAAAGCGTCTTGCCCGGCTGAGCCTTTTTCTTCGTCAAGAACCATAGGCAGCAAGGTATCTGCACATTATAGAACAACTGAGACGGCATGGCTACGATGCCCTCTACCAAATCTGCATTGACAATGTTTTTGCGGATTTCGCCCTCTGTGCCTTGCTGTGAGGAAAGCGAGCCGTTGGCAAGCACCAATCCGATGCGTCCGTTGTCCGCCAAGTGATAAAGCATATGCTGCATCCAAGCAAAGTTGGCGTTACCCTCCGGCGGTATGCCATATTGCCAGCGAGGGTCGTCACGCAGTTGGTCGCCGCCCCATTTGGAAATGTTGAACGGTGGATTAGCCATGACGAAATCCGCTTTGAGAAACGGATGCTTGTCATCGTGGAACGAATCGCCGAAGCTGTCGCCAAAGTTGGCCTCAATGCCACAAATGGCAAGATTCATTTGAGCCAATTTCCATGTATTGCTGTTGAGTTCCTGCCCGTAAACAGAAATTTGGTTGATATTACCTCGGTGACGTTCGATAAACTTACTACTCTGTACAAACATACCTCCCGAACCACAAGCCGGGTCAAAGATTTTTCCTTTGTAGGGTTGGATAACCTCAACAATGGTGCGGACAACACATGATGGAGTGTAGAACTCACCTCCTTTCTTTCCCTCTTCACGAGCAAACTCCCCAAGGAAATATTCATATACGCGTCCGAGTACATCACGGGCTTCCGTTCCTGTAAAGTGCAGGTTGTTCTCAAAAATATCAATTACATTGCCCAAACGGCGTTTGTCGAGTTCAGGACGGGCATAGTTCTTCGGAAGAATGCCTTTAAGCTGCCTGTTCTCCTGCTCCAACGCTTCCATTGCAGTATCAATGACAACCCCTATTTCAGCAGTAAGCGAAGCCTTGACGATTTTGTCCCAACGGGCATCTGTAGGAACAAAAAAGATGTTGTCACCGATATACTCATCAGGGTCTTCTTCAAAGCCTGCACCCTCTGCTACAAGTTCATCGTGCTTAACTTTGAAGCAGTCGTTGATGTATTTTAAGAATACAAGTCCGAGCACTACACTTTTGTATTCGGCAGCATCAAGGTTGCCGCGTAATTCGTTTGCAGAATCCCACAGAGTTTGCTCGATGGTTTTCTTTGTTGCTTCCTTTGCTTTTGTTTTCTTTGCCATTGCTATATAAAAATGAAAACTCCCTTGCTATCCATGCGAGGCTGACCAAAGCCCATAAGATTAGCGGAGGAGTTTCATATATTGCGTTATGTTGATTTCTATTCAGGTCATTATCGCATAGCTTTATTTTGCAAAGATAGCTCTTTTCCCTGAGTTTTCTTGCATAATCCAATAAAAAGTGTATAAGTGAGCGGAGAGGAATTTTTTTTATGTGATTTTGTTCAGCAGGCACGCAAGCACCAAATAGCGATACTAATATGGTACTAAATTATATATTTCGCTATTATATTTACATATAATATTCTGTATATTAGTATGATATGAAATTATATATATTGTTGCCCACGATCCAGTCGGCATTCTTCTGTCCCGACGGGCAGGCCTTGTTGCCGTAGACATTCCAGACGTTGCCCTTCTTGTTGTAGCCCACCGACGAGGCGTAGGAGTCGTTCTGCGTAACGTCGGCCAGTGTCGCATAGCAGTTGATGACGAAGCTGTCGTCGCTGACGATGCCGACGATACCGCCCAGGTTGTTGTTGTTCGAGGCGATGCGTTCGATCCAGCTGTAGCAGTTGATCACGTAGTTGCCCACGCCGTCCGAGCCCTTGGAGATCTGGCCGGCGATGCCGCCCAGATTCTCGCCCTTGGCTCCGGAGTCCAGATTGACGGCCTCGATCGAACCGCCGCGATTGCCGCAGTTGACGATCACGCCCTGATTCTGGCCTGCGATACCGCCCAGAACGGAGGCCTCCCCCGTGCCGACGATCTGGCCCCGGAAGGTGACGCCGTCGATCACGCCGCGGTTCGTGCCGACCACGCCGCCGGCCGTCTTGAAGGCCGTCGAGAGCGAGAGATCCTCCACGTTGAGATCGTGGATCCGGCCGTCATTGGCGCCGAACAGACCGAAGGAGGAGCCCGAAGCGGTCATCGTCACGTTGCGGATCGTGTGCCCGCGGCCGTCGAACTCACCCTGGAAATAGATCGTCGAGGCCGCATAGGAGATCGGGATGACACTCCGGCCCTTGAAGTCGATATCGGCCGTCAGGGCATAGAAGTGGGTCGTCAGATAGGTGGCGTCGGCCTCCGCGCCGTTGATCGACTCGGCCACGGCGTTCCAGTCGGCCGTGGAGTTGATCTGCCAGGGGTCGGACTCCGTACCGGCACCCTCGATCTGAGGAGGCTCCGGTGCATCGTAGTTGAAGTCGACCTGGATGCTCACCGGGCAGTGGTCCGAGGGATAGATGCCGCCGTAGATCGAGTTGTCGACCCGGTAGCTCTTCAGCGCAAGCGAACCGCGCGTGTAGATGTAGTCGATGCGGGCCGTCGAGACCGAGAGGTCGGTCGAGGTCTTGTGACCGTTGAAGGTCCCCACCGGACCGCTTATGAAGCGGACGTCGACCGCCTGATAGGCGTCGTTCCAGTAGGTGCGGAAGGTTGCCGAGGCGGCATCGTCCGGCGTGGCGTTCATGTCGCCCACCAGCACCGAGGGCATGCCCGGTTTGTTGTACATCTGTTCACGCTCGACGATCAGCTTGGCGGCCTCCGAGCGGGCCATGTCGGCCAGCGGCAGGTGGGTCACCGTCAGCAGGAACTGCTTCCCGTAGCGTTTGTCGGTCACCACGGCGCAGCAGGCGATGCGGTGGTAGCCCCGCTCGTCCCAGCCGTAGCTCATCTCGTCGGGCGTCTCCGAGAGCCAGTAGTAGTGCTGGTCACTGAGCGTGAAGCGGTCCGGGTCGTAGGCGATGCCGAGAGCCTCACCGCTCTTGCCGTCCTGCGAATCGCGTCCGACGAACCACCACTCGTAGTTGCCGCCCTTGGCGGCCACCAGCTTCGGCAGCTCGGACTGAATCGTGGCGTTGGCCTCCTGGAATCCGAAGATGTCCCAGTCGTTGTTGACGATCGACTGCGCCAGCACATCGCGGCGGTTCGTCCAAAGGTAGTCACCCGTACCCTTGTTCGAGATCCAGAGGTTGTAGGTTCCCAGCCGCACGGTCTGCTCCGTCACGTCGGGCTGGGCGGGCGTCGTATTCTCCTCGTAATAGTCGTGGTTGAGCACCGTGGGGAAATCCTCGGCGCAACCCGCCGTCAGGCAGAACGTCGCGCACAGAGGAAGAATCAGGTATTTTTTCATATCGGTTTGTTTTTCGGTTGTTACTTCTGGTAGTTGATGTGGCGGGCGTTGCGGCCGTACTGCGACCAGGCCGAATCGGCTGCGGAGTTCACGCCCGGCAGTGCCACGGCGTAGACCTTGAGCTTGCCGGCGGCGGTATCCTTGCCCAGCACATAGGCGTAGCCCCACTCGGCGATCGAAACCGAACCCTCGAAGCTGTCGGCAATCTGCTCATCGCAGACCACCTCACCCTCGGCCGAGAGAACCACGTAATGACCGCTGAGCGTGACGACATGTACCTGACCGAGGTTGTCGACGGCCGGGATACTGCGGCTCTGCGCATCGAGCGTATAGGACCAGCGCGTAGCGCCATTCGTCGTATTGAGGGCATAGACCACCGAAGGCGTCACGGCATCGGCCACGATGTAAAGGGTCTGACCGTCGGCGCTCAGCGAGGCTCCCGTCTGTTCGAAACCGCCGTCGAGAGCCGCGCTCCACTTGGGCGTCTTGGCCGAGGAGGCCGTCAGATTCGTACAGTCGAAAGCGGCCAGATTCCACGTGCCGCCGCTACCCTCCTTGATCTTGCCGGGCAGATAGACGCAGTTGTCGGCGCCGACACAGGGCTGGCAGCGACCGGCCGAAAGCGTCTTGCTCGGAGCAAAGGTGTTGGAGGTCGGAACCGGCGACCAGACGAACTGATCATCGGGAACCATGATTCCGTAACCGTATTCGGACGTATTGGTAAAGACCACAACACCGTTCTTCAGAATGACGGTTCCCGATGTGGCGCCGCCGTTTGCAGGCGTTGCGTGGGCGGTATTCTGTCCCGAAGCCTTGTCGAAACCGCGGATGGCGCCGTTCGTACCACGGCTGCCGACCACCATCAGACTCGGAGTGATGCAGGGGGTCGAGTAGGCGATGCGGGCTCCCGAAGCATAGGCCGTCTGGTTCTTCCAGCGCACCGTACCCGTCGCGCCGTCGAAGGCGTAGACCGTCGGAACGGGATCCGTGCCGTAGGCGTGAGCCGCCCAGTAGAGCGTACCGTCGCTGTCCACCGAGGCATAGGCGATCTCCTGGGTCAGCGATACCTGATCCTGCGCCGCGGCGTCATACTCCCAGGCCACGCCGCCGTTGGCATCGAGAGCCACGAGCTTGCCGTCGCCCGTCACGGCGTAGATGTAGCCCAGATCGCTCACCGTCACGACATTGGCCGTGCAGAGCGCCTCGGCCGAAGCCACCTCCGTACTCCACAGCAGGGTGAAGTCCGCAACGTCGCCCGAACGGACGTTGACCGACTTGGTGACGCTGCTTTCGCCGCCGCGGTCGTCGGTCACCGTCAGCGTCACGCGGAACATGCCCGCCGAGGTGAAGGTGTACGAGGGGCTTTCGGCCGTGGAGGTCGAACCGTCGGGAAGCGTCCACTTGCGGGAGACGATCTGGCCGTCCGAGTCGGTCGAACGGTCGGTGAAGGTCACCTCGTCGCCCACGTTGACCATCATCGGGGCATAGGCAAAGTCGGCCGTCGGCAGCACGTTGTCGGCCAGTACCTTGATGATCTTCTTCACCGTGGCGCGGTTGCCGTCGGCGCCCCAGGCCGTCAGGGTGACGGTATACTCGCCGGCCGTCTTGTAGACCACCGGATCGGGCTGGGCCTCTTCGCTCCAGTTGCCCTCACCGGCGAATCCGAAGTGCCAGAAATAGTCGGTCACGGTGGTACCCTCGACCGTGGTGGTATTGGTAAAGGTCACCGGGGTGATTCCGGCCACGATTTCACCCTCGGGGAGGGTGAAATCGGTGTTGATGACCGAGTCATATACGGTATTCATGTCGTCGTTGCTCTCCGAGCAGGCACCCGGCGCCAGGAGCGACACGACGCTCAACAGGAAAATGATTCGTTTCATGATCTTGGTTTTGTCGTTTTAAGGTTTAGCGTTTGCCCCTGCCGCGCAGGTATTCGTCCATTTGGGCAGGATAGTCGCACTGGATCATCCGCACACCGGCCGTCACGAAGCTCTCCATGAGCGTCGTATTGCCGTTGTGGAAGTTTTCGCCGTCGGCGTCGAGCAGGTTCGTCACCGACAGCGCCCGGGCGTTGATCGCCGCAATCCACGACGGGGTGACATACCCGGTCGAGGTCTGCACCATCCAGGTGTTTTCGTAGGCGGTCATCAGCGTCAGCGCCGACTCCTTGTTGGCGTGCGGGGCGAGGATTCCGGGCACCTCCTGCTGCGAGAGCCAGTCGGCGCGGTCGGTATTGTCCGAGATGTAGAACTGCACGCGGTCGAGGCATCCGCAGCGGCGCACCACGTCGTAGACCTTCTCGATGTTCACGTCGCTCTCCATGCACTTGTCGAGGTTGAACCACACCTTGCCGCGGAACTCCAGCAGGACCTCCTCCAGCGTGGGGATCTTCTCCCCGGAGACCTTTCCGTCGGAGGTTTTCAGACGGAACTGCCCGAGCTCCTCGAGCGTATAGTCGGCCACCATGCCCTTGCCCGAATAGTAGCTGTTGTAGTCGGTGAAGCGGCTCAGGTAATTGTCGTGCAGACAGATGACCTCGCCGTCGCGGGTGATCTGAACGTCGGTTTCGATGAAGTCCACACACCCCGACTCGACACAGGCCCGGAAGGCGGCCATCGAGTTGGGCGGCAGGTTGTAGCCGTTCTGCGTGTTGCCGCGGTGGGCCATGATCCACATCTTCGAGCGGTCGAAGTTGCGGCACGCCCAGCTCAGCGACAGCCCCTCGACCTCGACCTCGTGCTGCAGCGACTCGCTGCGGCCGTCGCCGTAGGTGATCGAGGCCCGGACGGTGAAGTTCCCGTCGCGTTGGAAGGCGTGCGTGAGGATCTCCGAGGCCGATGCGGTCGACTGCGGATCGCTGTCGTCGCCGAAGTCCCAGTCGACAAGCTCGACACCGGCCAGATGGTTGAGCGAGAAGCTCACCTCCTCCATGCGGGCCGGGAAGTCGTTGCTGACGACCATTCCAGCTTCGGTGTTATTCACCGTCAGCGACTTCGAGAGTTCGGTCATCGGACCCGAGAGATGGGTCACGGCCGCCTTCACGACATACTCTCCGGCCTTGGCATAGGCGTGTTCGACCGGTGTGGAGACTCCGCCCGAGGCGGTTTTCCCGTCGCCGAATATCCACAGCACGCTGCGGACATTCGCCACGTCGCCCCCGAGCGAGAAACTCACCGTCTGTTCGACAGCCGGCGCTTCGGGCGTCCAGCAGATCTCCAGCTCCGAGGTCTTTTCGGGCGCAGCGGCATCCTCATCCCCGCTTCCACACGCCGGGAGGATCAAACCCGCCATCCCGGTCACCAGCCACAGTCCCAGTTTCAGCAATTTCATTTTTCCGTGTTTTAGTCGACGTTGTAACCCGGATTCTGATAGAGCCCGTCGGGATTAAGCACCCGCTCGTTGTAGGGAATGGGCAGCAGCAGATCCTTGACTGAGAAGTTGGAATTGATGGCGTTGTAGTGCTCGATGAGCTCCTGGTTCGTGTACATGCGGCGCACATCCTGCCAGCGCAGGCCCTCCTGCATGAACTCGAAGAGGCGTTCGTCGTAGATTCCCTGCCGCAGGTCGCTGCCCGACCAGTCGCCCAGACCGGCGCGCTTGCGCACCATGTTCAGATAGGTCTTGGCCTGCTCGGCCTGATCCTGCCAGTAATAGGCCTCGGCCAGCATCAGCGCCACGTCGGCATAACGCAGCACGATCCAGTTGTTGCCGCCGTAACCGTTGGCGCCGCACTCCAGATCGGCATACTTCATCGTGTGGTAATAGGTCACGCCGGCTACGGTCGTCGACCGCAGGTAGTTGCGACGCACGTCCTTCTCGTCGAACGAAGCGTAGACCTCCGGCGTGGTCATGTTGTGCATCTGACCGATCTTGTAGGAGGTGATGCCCGTGGTACTGGGTCCGAACTGATAGTTCCAGATCGAGCCCAGATCGGCGTTGCCCTGCACGAAGTTGACCTGGAAGAGGCTTTCGGGGCAGGATTTCTGCGTCGAGAGGTCCCAGAGCTGGTTGTAGGGGATGTCGGCCAGCTCGCTGAAGGGGCGCATGCCCCAGACCTGCCCCAGCTTGTCGATGGCCGTGGTGAGGAACTGCGACTTCTCGGAAGCCAGATCCTCGTCGCAGGCGCACTGCAGCGCCACCTTGCCGTAGAGGGCCATTGCGGCGGCCTTGCTGGCACGACCGCATTCGGCAGCCGGCTGGAAATCGGTCAGCGGACTCTGCAGCACATAGTCCAGATCGTCGAAGATGGCCTGGTAGACCTCGCGTTTGGGACGGCGGTAGTTGTTGGCCTCGACCTCGTCCTTGGTCTCCAGACGCTTGAGCACCAGGGGCACATCACCCCACTCGGTGACCAGATGGAAGTAGGTCAGCGCCCGGATGAAGCGGGCCTCGGCCTCGTACGTATTGCGGGCCTCGGGCGTCGAGTAGCTCACGTCGTCGAGGTGGGCCAGCAGTGTATTGGCGCGCGAGATGCTCTTGAAGAGCTGCGTGTAGCGGTTGTAGACATACTGGTTCTCCTCGGTGAGGGTGTAGTTGTAGAACTGGTAGGGAATACCGCTGCTCGCACCGCTGTCGGTCACCACGGTGACGTGTGCGCGCACGTCGGTGAAGTAGTAGTTGTACGGATAGTAATAGCTCTGCGTAAGCGACTGGTAGACACCGTTGAGCGAGGTCTGAATATCGGCTTCCGAGGTATAGAAGTTGCCGGCCGTGGTGGCATTGGGGTCGTATTCGTCGAGGAAGCTGCACGAGGCCAATGCGGCCGAAGCGGCCAACAGGGCAAATATCTGTTTGATTTTCATGGTCATCCTGGGATTAGAAGGTAAGATTCAGTCCGATCGAGTAGATGCGCGAAAGCGGGTAGCAGCCCCAGTCGAAGCCAGGCATCAGGTTGCTGGTCTTGTAGGAGACCTCGGGGTTGTAGCCGCGATAGGGCGTAATGGTGAAGAGGTTGTCGCCGCTGAAGTAGATGCGGGCCGACGAGATGCGCAGCTTGTTCATCCAGCGCGAAGGCAGCGTATAGCCGAGCGTGATGTTGGCGCAGCGCAGGAACGAGGCATCCTCGACGTAGTAGGACGAGAGCTTGAGCGACGTGTTGGGCGTCGAGATACGCGAAGCGATGGGGACGTTGTTGCGTCCGGGCTGCTCGTCCGAGATGTAGCGGTCGGCCACGATGGCGTACTGGTTGCCCGAACCCTCCATGTTGTAGAGGTAGTAGTCCTGGAAGTTGATCACCTCGCCGCCGTACGAGTAGACGAAGCTGGCGCTGAAGTCGAGTCCCTTCCACGAGAGGTTGGTCGAGAAGCCGCCCGTGAAGTCGGGATAGGCGTCGCCGATGATGGTCTTGTCGTCGGTGGTGATCATGCCGTCGCCGTTGACATCCTCCCAGATGGCGTTGCCGTACGACAGGGCGTCGAGCGAATAGGAGGAGACGGCCGGGCCCTTGAGCTGGTAGCCCTCGGGGAACTTGTTGCCGTTCTGGAGATAGACCTCGCGGTCGAGCAACGCATTGGCGTAATCGGCCTTCGACATGATGCCGATGGCGTTGTAGCCGTAGAACGAACCGATCGGATAACCCTCCTTGGTGATGTGCGAACCGACGGAGCGCTCCGTGGTAGAGATGATGTCGTCCAGACCGCCCATGCTGACCACCTTGTTGCGGTTGACCGAGATGTTGGTGCTGACGTTCCACTTGACCTTGCCGGTCAGCAGACGGGCGTCGAGCTGCAGGTCGAAACCGCGGTTGCGGATCTTGGCCGAGGTGAGGTTGGTCTTCGTCGAGGTGGCACCCGAGATCGAGGAGATGGGATAGTCGTAGAGGATATCCGACGAGAAGGAGTTGTAGTAGTTACCGATGATGTTCAGGCGGCCGTCGAAGAATCCGAGGTCGAGACCGATGTTGGTCTGCGTGGTGGTCTCCCAGCCCAGGGCGGCATCGGCGAACGAACCTTCGTAGGTGGTCGACACGGGTGTCGAACCGAAGGCATAGCTGCCCGTCGAGATCGAGGCGATGCTGGCGTAGTTGCCGATGTCGTTGTTACCGCTCTTACCCCAGCTGGCGCGCACGCGGATCGTGGCGATGTGGTCGAGGGCATCCTTCAGGAAGGGCTCGTTCGAGAGGGTCCATCCGGCCGATACCGAGGGGAAATAGCCCCAGCGGCTGTCGACGCCGAAGCGCGACGAACCGTCGGCACGGAACGAGGCGGTGAAGGTGTAGCGGTCGTCGAAGGCGTAGTTCAAACGTGCCAGGAACGACATCATCGACCAACCGGCCTTGCGCGTATCGTAGAGTTTGATGTCGGTGGCCTCGGCGCCGTGGGCCGTCACCTCGTGGATGCGGTCGTCGGCAAATCCCGTGGCCTCGACACCCAGGCGGTCGTAGGTCTTCTTCTGGAGCGTGTAGCCGGCCAGGGCATCGAAGTGGTGACGGCCGAGCTCCTTTTTGTAGCTGAGCATGAACTCGCCCAGGCGGTCGACGTCATAGGTCGAGGTGGTGCGGGCGATGTTGTAGGGCTTCAGGGCGTCGCTGTAGGCCACGGCCGAGTCGCGTCCGAGGCTCATCGGACGATAGTAGAAGTAGCGGTAGGTGTACCACTGCTGCCCGAGGCGTGCCGAGAGTTTCAGATCGGGGATGAACTCGTAGACCAGATTGACGTTCAGGTTGTGACGCGACATCTTCTCCTGAATGTCGAGTTCGTGGGCGATGGCCAGCGGGTTTTCGGGGAAGTTGATGCCCCAGTCGTTCTTCATGGCGATCATGGCGCTGCGTGCGTAGTCACCCGACTCGTCGTAGACGGGAAGGTTGGGCAGGTACATCAGCGCACTCTGGATCACGCCGTCGTTGATCATGCGGCCCTCGGCCTGCACCACGCGGTTCCTGGCGTCGTACATCGAGTAGCTCAGGCTCACCGAGAAGCGTTTCGAGATCTGCGCATCGAGATTCAACCGGGCGTTGATGCGGTTATGGTTCGAGGGGGCGATGATACCGTCCTGATCCATGTAACCGACGCTGGCCATGTAGCGGATGGCCTTCGTGCCGCCCGTGACGGAGATGTTGTGGCGCATGATGCCGGCATTGGAGAAGAGGGCATCCTGCCAGTCGGTGTCGTACTGCGGCGTGACGGGCGTACGGGTCGTGAAGTCGTAGAACATCTCGGGGATGCCGACCTCGGCCAGCGAGAAGCCCTTACCGGCACGGACCGTATTGTCGTCATAGGGGCTCCACGAAACGCCGGCGGCCGTAGCGCGCAGCCGGTAGGAGTTGTTGCGGGCGTCGATCAGCAGATCGCGGAACTGCGTGGCGTTCAACAGATCGACCTTGTGATCGAGCTGCTGGATACCGTACGAGAAGTCGTAGCTGACGCGGGCAGCCTGCCCCTCCTTGCCGCGCTTGGTGGTGATGAGCACCACGCCCGAGGCACCGCGCGAACCGTAGATGGCGGCCGAAGCGGCATCCTTCAGGATATCGATCGATTCGATGTCGTTGGGGTTGATGAAGACATCCTCCGAGGCGGGATATCCGTCGATGACGTAGAGCGGGTCGCTGCTGGCCGACAGGGAGTTGACACCGCGCACGCGGATGGACACGCCGTCGCCCGGGGCGCCGCTGGTCTGGTGGACCTCGACGCCGGCGACCTTGCCGACGAGCGACTGTCCGACGGTGGGCGCCGTCACGGAGAGTTCACTGGCCTTGACGCTGGCGATCGAACCCGTGAAGTCACTCTTGCGCATGGGGGTGTAGCCCACGACGACCACTTCGGAGATCTGTTTGTTGTCCTCCTGGAGCGTGACGTCGATGACCGTACGCGAGCCGACCGTCTCCTCCTTCGTATCGAAGCCGAGGAAGGCGAACGAAAGGGTCTGACCGGGGCGGGCCGAGATCGAATACTCGCCCGAGAGGCCGGTGACGGTACCCACGGAGGTCTCCTTGACGATGACACTGGCTCCGACGACCGGATCGCCCGCGACGGTGGTTACGCGTCCGGTGATAACGCCGCGCTGCGATTCCCGGTTTTCCGCAGCGGCTGCCGGGCGCGCCACCCGCGAAAGGAGCACGCGGTTACCCTCGATGCGGGCCTCGAGATGCTGAGGGCCGAGCACGCGGTTGACAATCGAGACGATCTCTTCGGATTCGGCCCTGACGCTGACGAGGGCCGTCAGATCGATGTCCGCATTGTTGTAGGCGAAGGTGTAGTTGCTGCGGGTTTCGATTGCGGAGAGAAACTCCTTGACCGTCACATTCCGCAGATTGATCGAGATGACGCGGGTCTGGGCCGCGGCCGTAAAGACCATACCCAGCGCCAGCATCAGCGACACGAGAAATTTCGGGACACGGGGCATACGCCCGAACGGATTGGGTCCTTCATGTTTCATAGGTAAACAGGTTTAAGTTTGGTTTGGTGGATAAGTTTCAGCATCGGGACCGCGGCCCCGTCAAAAAGGAAGGGTTCAGTTGTCTGGTTTCATGGGTCAAAAGGCGTTCATTTACGGATGGAAATATGGTGCTTGTCAATTTGCAGACAGTGATAGTGAGTCAGATTTTCGATGATGCGGAGCGTCTCATCGAGGGTTTCGGGGCGCAGCGTGAACGAGATCCGCACCGACGGGTCGACATCCGATTCGATGCGGATACGGATATTGTACCAGTGTTCGAGGTTGACGGCAATCTCCCCGAGGGTCATGTTGTCGAAGACGATCGAATCGCCGGTCCAGCTGCAATAGTTGTCGGCCACGACGTTGCGGACGGTCGTCAGTCCGGTCGAGGCATCGAACGTACAGTTCTGGTCGGGGACCAGCCGGATGCGCTCCTGCGAATGGAGGTGTTCGACCTCGACGCTACCCGACTGCAGGGTGACCTCTTCGATCCCGAAGTCGTCGATATGGCTGGCCATGAAGCGCGTACCGAGCACGCGGACCTGCAGTTCGTCCATCGTCACCTCGAAGGGTGCGAGCGTATCGCGCTTCACGTCGAAGAAGGCCTCGCCGTCGAGGCGGACTCTGCGGTGGCCGTTTTCGGCGAAATCGGCCCGGTAGGCCAGGCGTGAATCGGCATTGAGCCAGACGGTCGAACCGTCGGGCAGCGTAAAGCGTCCCTTGCTGTTTTCGGCCGTCACGAGCCACGTGGTAGAGTCGGCGGCCAGGTGCTTCACGACGAAGAACTCAACGCCCATCAGCAGCACGACCACAGCGGCGGCCACGGCGGCAGCCCGTCGCGAAAGGGTGATCAGCCGCGCCTTCGGAGCCACGTGCATTTCGCGATGCAGCCGCCCGAGTTTGCGCCGATAGCTCCGCTCGTCGACTGTAAAGACTTCGGCGGGGTCGAGCCGGTCCCACTCCTCGCGCAGAACCGACTCCTTCTCCCGGGCATGCTCCTTGTCCAGGATCCAGGAGCGGAAGTGCTCCTGCACCCGGTCGGGCATCGGATGGAAGAGATAGGTGTGGATAATTTTTCGAACCAGATTCATGTTTCCACGGCATTTACATCCATAAGACGGGCAACAAGGGGGCAACCCCAGTCGGAAAATCAATTTTTTTCAACACGATGCCCACTCCCCAAAATCATTCACCCCGGAATTCTGAAATCCGGGGCGAAAATAGCGTAAAAGCCAACAACAGGGATTCTGCGGACAAAATGTCACAGAAATGTCATCTCGGCGGGCAAAGGCTCCGCGAGAGGCAATCAACAGAAAAAGGCGATGATTCCGATGATTTTTTTCAATTCGGAGAGAGCCGTATGAATATGGTATTCAACGGTTTTGGTCGATATGCCGAGTTCCCGGGCGATCTCCTGGTGGGAACGTTTCTCGTAGCGGCTCATACGGAAGACGCGCTGCCGCTGTTCGGGCATCTGCTCGACGGCCATTTCGATGATCAGCAACAGATCCTCCGAAGCGATCCGGGCGGCGAGATCTTCCGAGACCAGCTCCCCGACCGAGGGATAACTGCGCTCGTAACGGATTCGGACATGCCTGTGCTCGAAGCGGTCGAAGACGGCATTGCGGGTCATGCGGAAGAGGTAGCTGCGCAGGGATTTCACATGGCTCATACCGGTGCGGTTCTCCCAGATTTTCAGAAAGATGTCATGGGCGACATCCTCGGCTTCCGAGCGATTTTTCAGCAAACAGAAAGCAAAGGCCTCCACATGCGGAGCATACCGCAGATAGAGTTCGTCGAAGGCTCCGCAGTCGTTCTCGTCGAGTCCCTGCAGGAGGCGTTCATCGGTCTGTTCTTTCCAGTTCATTTCGAGATTAGGGATCGCACCACCGGGGAGATCCGCCCGGTTGCAAAGACGAATTTACGCAAAAAAATCCAGAAAAGAAAACGCCCGCATGCTCCCGCCCGATCACAAAGCACCGCACCGGCCCCCTCGGCGGCAGGCCGCAACCCGCCTTAGGAGAGGTCGAACGTCACGATCGTGATGCCGGCTCCACCGCGGTCGGCATGTTCGTCGACGGCCGATACCACCTCGGGAACCGTCCTCAGATAGCGGCGGATCTCCTCCTTCAGGGCGCCGGTCCCCTTGCCGTGAAGGATCGTCACCGAGCCGACGCCCAGCATCAGCGCATCGTCGACCAGATTCTGCACCGCCTCCAGCGCCTCGGCGGCCCGCATGCCGCGTACATCGATATGATCCTTGAAGTTGAGCTTGCGGGCCGAGATATCGGCCGAATAGACCGTGCGGGCCGTTGTCGGGCGCGTCGCTTCGCGGTACTCGTTGTTCGAGACGACGCGGAGCGCCGACTTGTCGACCGTCGTGAGGATCTGCCCGAAGGCCACTTGGGCCCGTTTGCCCTTCAGCGACTGCACCACGCCGACCATCTCCTGCCCCGCCATGCGGACCTTCGACCCGACCTCCACCTCACGTGGCTTCTCGACCGCCTGTGCCGGCTTCTCGGGGCCCTTTTCGCCCTGACGCTCGCGCCGTTCGGCACGCCGCTGACGGCGCCGCTCGATGCGCTCCATCTCGCGGACCACCTGCTCGTCGCGCTCCGACGGATCCTCCTTCTCGACCGTCTCGCGGAAGTCGTCCAGCTCGCGGCGCGCCAGACGCGTCAGCTCCTTCTCGGCCTGTGCCTCGCGGATCGTGCGGATCGTATTCTCGATCTGCCGGTTGGCATCCGCAATGAGGCGCTGCGCCTCCTCCCTGGCCCGGCGCAGGATCTCCTGCCGCTCGGCGCGGATCTTCGAGAGCTGCTCCGTGTAGGTCTGCTCCAGCTCCTCGACCTTGCGGTCCGTCAGACGGATGCGGTCGCGTTTCTGCTCCCAGTAGTGCTTGTCGCGGGCGATCTCGCGCAGCTGCTTCTCGATGTTGATGTGGTCCGAACCGGCCTTTTCGCTCGCCGCACGGATGATCTCCTCCGGGAGTCCGATCTTGCGGGCGATCTCCACGGCAAACGAACTGCCCGGCTTGCCCATCTCCAGCCTGAACAACGGGCGAATGTGCTGCACGTCGAACATCATCGCACCGTTGGCAATCCCCTCGGTATTCGACGCATAGTATTTGATGTTGGCATAGTGGGTCGTGATGACGCCGTAGCACCCCCGGGCCAGCAGCCGTTCGAGGATCGCCTCGGCAATGGCCCCGCCGATGATCGGCTCGGTTCCCGACCCGAACTCATCGATCAGCACCAGCATACGGTCCGACGCCCCGGCCAGCATGTGCTTCATGTTCAGCAGGTGGGACGAATAGGTCGACAGGTCGTTGTCCATCGACTGCTCGTCGCCGATGTCGATGTAGATGCTCTCGAAGACAGGCAGTTCGGAGATCTCCGACGCCGGGACCGGGAATCCGCACTGGAACATGTACTGCACGATGCCGGTGGTCTTCAGACAGACGGACTTTCCGCCGGCATTCGGCCCCGAGATGACCAGAATATGCTTGCGGCGGTCCAGCTGCAGGTCGAGCGGCACGATCTCGCGGCCGGCGGCGCGCAGCGTCTGCTGCAGCAGCGGGTGGCGGGCATTCTTCAGCACAAGCCGGTCGTCCATCGAGAGGATCGGCCGCACGCAGCGGTTCTCCGAGGCCCAGCGACCCTTGGCACGCAGCATGTCGATCTCGGCCAGATAGTCACCCGACGCGGCTATCAACGCGGCATCGGGACGGATTCCCTCGGTGAACTCCGTGAGGATGCGCACGATCTCGCGCCGCTCGGCGTATTCGAGTTCGCGCAGTTCGTTGTTGATCTCCACCACCTCGACGGGCTCGATGTAGAAGGTGCGTCCCGTGGCCGACTCGTCGTGGATGAAGCCCTGCAGCTTGCGCTTGTTCGAGGCCGAGACGGGGATCACGGCCCGTCCGTCGCGGATCGAGATCTGGGCGTCGCTCTCGACGATTCCGGCCCCCTTGGCGGCCGAAAGCACCGCCTGCAGCCGCTTGGCGGCGAGCCCCTCGTGCTGACGGATGGCGCTGCGAATCTCCTGCAGCGCGGGCGAGGCGTTGTCGCGCACGTTGCCGAACGGATCGACGATCGCCTCGATCTGCCGCACGATCTCGGGGAAGGCCTCGACACCCCGCGTGCGGGCATGGAGCGTCGGATAACGCTCCGCACGATTGAGGATAAAGGAGACGATGCCGCCGATGGCGCGCAGGGCGTGACCGAGCGTGACCACCTCCCCCACGTCAAGGAACGCCCCCTCGACACGCAGTTTGGCCAGGATCTGCTCGACGTCGGGATACTCTCCGCCGGGGAATTCGTGTTCCATTTCGACGATCAGGCGCATCTCGTCGGCCAGAGCCAGACGGTGTTCGATCTCGCGCGGCGAGGTCGAGAAGCCCTCGGCGGCGATCCGCTCACGGGCGGCCTGCATCGTACAACGTTCGGCGACCTGCTCCCGAAGGCGGTCGAAACCTATTTTCTGTTCGAAAGTGGCTGGATAGATCATGCGATGGATGAATCGAATAAAAACGGCCCCACGACTTGTCCGGGGCCGGAAACAGGGCTTTGTCCAGGTGATCGGCGACACACCGCGCCGCGCGGGACGACCTTTCCGCGCGATTCAAGAGCCGGGTGTTGCAGCATCTGCTCTCAGCGCAGGGCCTTCAACGAATCGCGCTCGGCACGTTCGGCCTGGCGGGTGGCCTGCCGTTCGGCCCGGGCCTTCATCTTCTCGGGATTGCGGCCGAAGAGCGAGAAGTGGACGTAGCGTCCGGGATACTGCTCCAGATCGGCCAGCAGCGACGCCAGATTGTCGCTGGCCTCGGTGAGCGATTCGTAGAGCGCCGGATCGTTCAGCAACCGGCCGACGGTTCCCTCTCCCTGGCGGATCTGCGCAACCAGCGCATCGACCTCCTCCACCGTTTCGGTGAGACGGCTTGCGAACTCCGCCTCGGCCAGCTCCGTGGTGATGCGGTTCAGGTTGTTCATCATGCTGTCGACCCGCGGGGCATTTTCGCCGAGCATCTCGGAGAAGGCCGAGAGGTTTTCGACGGCCGAGGACAGATTCCGTTTCTGCGCATCGAGCACCTCGGCCAGATCACCCGACAGGGCATCGAGATGGGCCATCGTACCGTTGACGTGCCCGGCATTGGTTTCGAGCAGCCGGTTGATGTTGTTGAGCGTACGCGAAAGGTCGTCGGTAAGGCGCGAGACCTTCTGCTTGAAGAACTCCAGCTCCGAACCGGCCATATCCATCAGGTCGCGGCCGCGCACCGAACGCAGCGTATCGCCCTTTTCGAGATACTCGTCCGACGAACCGTAGACGATTTCGATGGCCTTGCCACCCATCAGGCCGTCGCTGTAGATTTTGGCCTCCGAATCGATCGGGATCCGGTACTGGCGTTTGATGGTGAACTGCAGCACGACATTCTGGCTGCGCTCGGGATTGAACGCAATGCCGGTCACGGTACCGATCTTGACCCCCTTCATCATGATGGGCGAAGCAGCCTGCAGACCGCTGATCTGATCGTACGAGGCGTAATAGACGGTGTTGCGGCCGAAGATGTCGAACCCCTTCAGAAAACGGATTCCGGCCCAGGCGGCCACGAACATCAACACGGCAAATATTCCGATCTTGACTTCTCTTTTCATCGCGAACTATTTGTTTACAATTTGCGTACCCCGACAGCAGACCACGAAGGCTTCGGGGAAAATTTTGCGCACTTCGGCGGCCTTGCGCTGTGCGGCGGTACGGCTTTCGAACTCGCCGACACAATATTTATAGGGGAAACGCCCCTGTGAGGTATACTGCCGCACCTTGCCGCGATACGAGCGGAACTGCGCCGAATTGAGCGGGATGCTCCTGGCCGAAGCCAGCACCTGCACCGCATAGCGCAACGGCTGCTGCGCGGCAGACTCTTTCGCAACGGCCCCCTTTGCGGCGGACTCTTTTGCGGCGGAGGCGTTTTCGCCCGAAACCTTTCCTGCGACGGACGGCTGCGTGGAGTTCGCGGCCCCCTTGCCGGAGGCCTTGGCCGAATCGGCTGCCGGCTTCGGAGTCGGCTGCTGCGTGCCGGCGGATTGGGAGGTGCCGGCGGATTGGGAGGTGCCGGCCGGCGGGGTCGTCTCCTTCTCCGAGGCGCCCTCCTCGGCCCGACGCGTCTTCAGCACATAGGCCGAATACTCCTTCACGGCACGGTAGATCGACGAGGCAATTTCATTCTGTCCCTTGTCGGACTTCATGTAGGCCAGCTCCTGGGCATTGGTCATGAATCCGATCTCGGTCAGCGCACCGGGCATGTCCGTGGCGTAGAGCACGCGCAGCAGCTGACGCTTCACGCCGCGCGAATTGCGGCCGGCCTTGGCATAGCTCGTCTGGATGCAGCGGGCGATGGCCATGCTGTATTCGCCGTAGGTGAACTGCAGATTCTGAATATAGGCCCGCACGATGGCTGCCGTACGTTCGTCCGACATGTCGATCAGATCCTCGCGGTTGCTTTCGTAGAGGGCATTTTCGTTGTAGCGCTGCTCCTTGGGGGTTTCGCCCATGATGAGCGTCTCGACACCCCGGACCGAGGCAGCTTTCGGCGCAGCATTGGCATGGATCGAGATAAAGAGGTCGCCGCCGGCATGGTTGGCGATATCGGCCCGGGCCTGGAGATCCGAGGCCAGATCGGCGCCGAGGGCCTTGTCGGTCGTCCTCGTATAGACGACCTTCACCCCGGGCATCCCCTCCTCAATCAGCTTGCCGAGCTTGAGGGCCACCTTCAGCGTGAGGTCCTTTTCGTAGACACCGCCGTAGTGTGCCCCGGGGAATTTGCCGCCGTGCCCGGCGTCGATGACCACCACGCTGACTCCGTGCACAATATTCCCGCCGGCAACCGCGTTGATAGAGACGACGGCCGCCGCAAAGGCGAGGAGCAACAAAAGGCGCATGCGCATATTTAATGGTGCCAAGTGTGAGCTTTCTGTAAATTTTTACCTATCTTTGTCGGGCCGGAAACGCGGCCGAAAATGCGGCCGGAGAGGCTCCGGAGCCCGATCCGAGCGTTTTTGCCGACTTGTCGGCAAAGGTACGAAAATTTTTGGAATTTTGGATAAACTGAGGGTAAAATATATCGCATCGGCGGCCGTACTCGTGCTGTTCGCCCAGGTTGTGCTGGGTGGCATGACGCCCCGTACGATACCCTTTTCACCCCTCGAAGAGGCGTCCGGCGGCTCCGGGATTCCGGCCCTGGCCGAGGCGGCTCCCGCCCCCGACAGCGCCACATCCGGGCAGGCGTCCTCCCGACCCGAAACACCACCGGCCGCCACATCCGGGCAGGCGTCCTCCCGACCCGAGACACCACCGGCCGCCACAACGGCCGCGGGGGATTCCGACACCGTGGGGGCCACCCCCGCCACCCTCTCGCGCCGTGAACTGCGCCGTGAAGCCCGTACCGCGCGCGAACGGGCCCGCCGCAACGCCGCCTTCAATGCCCTGAGCCAGCAGGAGCGCGATTCGCTCTTCTCGGCACAAGTCGACTCGCTCATCGCCCGCAAGGCCGATTCACTCCAGATGCACGCCGACTCGCTGGCCGTCGACACCATGCGCCGCGACACGGTCAGGAAGCCCCGGCCGGCCGGGGCGTTCCTCGACGACCCGATCTCGGGCAAGAATACCGACTCGCTGGTCTACGACGTACGCAACAAGCTGGTCTACATCTACAACCAGGGCGACGTCACCTACCAGAACAGCAACCTCAAGGCCGACTTCATGCGCATCGACATGAACTCGAAACTGGTCCACGCCTACGGAAAACCCGACTCGCTCGAAGGCCGGCCGATCATCACCAAGCCCGAATTTTCGGACGGTTCGGCCTCCTACCAGATGGACACGATCACCTACAACCTCGACTCGAAGAAGGCCAAGATCAAGGGGGTGGCCACGCAACAGGGCGACGGCTGGCTCGTGGGCGGCAGCGTGAAGAAGATGCCCGACAATACGATCAACATCGAGAACGGCAAGTACACCACCTGCAACGAAACCGACCACCCGCACTTCTACCTGGCGATGACCAAGGCGAAGGTAATCCCCGGCAAGAAAGTCGTCACGGGCCCGGCCTACCTGGTGATGGAGGATGTTCCGATCTACTTCCTGGGCATCCCCGAAGGCTTCTTCCCGATCAGTTCGGGGCCGAAGTCGGGACTGCTGATGCCCACCTACGGCGAGGAGTATTCGAAGGGTTTCTTCCTGCGCGACCTGGGCTACTACTTCACGCTGGGCGACTATGCCGACCTGGCCGTGCGGGGCGGCATCTACACCCTCGGGTCGTGGGAGGCCTCGGCCGCCTCGCGCTACATCAAGCGCTACAAGTACAGCGGCAGCTTCAACATGGAGTTCTCGAACATCAAGACCGGCGAAAAGGGCGAACCCGACTACATCAAGCAGAACAACTTCCGCATCCAGTGGACCCACTCGCAGGATGCGAAGGCCAACCCCGGATCGACCTTCTCGGCCTCGGTGAACTTCGCCACGAGCGGCTACAGCAAGTACTCGGCCACGAACCTCAACGACATTCTGGCCACACAGACCAACTCGTCGATCTCCTACTCGAAGAGCTGGACGGGCACCCCCTTCTCGCTGTCGGCCAACATGGCCATTTCGCAGAACTCGCAGAACCAGTCGCTCTCGATCACCCTTCCGACAGTGGTCTTCAACGTCTCGCGCTTCTACCCATTCAAGCGCAAGGAGAAGATGGGCAAGGACCGCTGGTACGAGAAGATCTCGATGCAGTATACGGGCAAGATGACCAACTCGGTGACCACCACCGAATCGGAAATCTTCTCCAAAAAGACGCTGGAGAACATGAAGAACGGCATCGAACACTCGATCCCGGTTTCGGCATCGTTCAACCTGTTCAACTACATCAACGTCACGCCGTCGGCCAACTACACCGAAAAGTGGTACTTCAAGAAGGTCGAATACGAGTGGAACCCGGTGACGAACCAGACCGACACGCTGCCGACGAACTACGGCTTCTACCGCCTGTACAACTATAACTTAAGCATCTCGTCGTCGACGACCATCTACGGCATGTACGACTTCACCAAGAAGCGCCGCGACCGCAAGATCCAGGCCATCCGCCATACCATCACGCCGACCTTCGGCTTCTCCTACGCCCCGGACTTCAGCGACCCGAAATACGGCTACTACCTCACGCGGCAGACCGACTCGACGGGCCGCTTCACGACCTATTCGCCCTACGCCGTCAATGCCTATGGCGTACCGTCGTCCGGGCGGTCGATGTCGATGACCTTTTCGCTGTCGCAGAACCTCGAGATGAAGGTATTGTCGAAGCGCGATACCTCGGGTGTGAAGAAGATCAAGCTCATCGACGAACTGCGCGCCAGCGGTTCGTACAACTTCCTGGCCGACTCGATGCGACTGTCGACCATCTCGCTGTCGTTCCGCACGACGCTCTTCAAGAACTTCGGCATCAACCTCTCGGCCACACTCGACCCCTATCGCGTTTCGCCGCAGGGCGTGCGCTACGACAAACTCTTCTTCCCGGGGCGCATCACCTCGACGGGCTGGTCGTTCGGCTATACGTTCAAGTCGCGCGAGGACAAGAGCACCCCGGCCGTCAACGACATCACGTCGATCCCTCCGGAGTACCAGAACCCCTTCTACGACCCCTACGGGCAGATGGATCCCGTGCTGCGGCGACAATACATGGCACAGAGCTACTATGACTTCTCGCTGCCGTGGAACTTCGGCTTCAACTATGCGGTGAACTACTCCGTCTCGTACGTCAACAACGGTACGACGGGCTACCGCAAGAACATCACCCAAACGCTGGGATTCAACGGTTCGGTGAACCTTACGCCGAAGACGGGTATCACCTTCCAGGGCGGTTACGACCTGAAGACCAACAAGCTGACTACTTCGTCGATCTCCATCACGCGCGACCTGCACTGCTGGCAGATGTCCTTCTCGTGGATTCCGTTCGGCTACCACAAGAGCTGGAGTTTCAACATCGGCGTAAAGGCGGCATCACTCTCCGACCTGAAGTACGACAAGTCGCAGTCGATGTACGACAACCTCTATTAGCGGAGGGGGCGTGCGGGCATAACGACAAGCGGCCACAGCAACGAGGCGAACCGCAAGGGACGAACGACATGGGGCCGGTTACGATGGAGCCAACGGCGAGGGGGGGGGAAAAAAGAAATCGGACGTAAGAGCAAGGCGGCAAGGCGGCAATCCGTATTGCACCGTGACGCCCGTCCATACCGACGTCCATGCCGCACCGCACAATGTCCATTCACGCCGCCTGCCCGTGCCGTCCGGCCGGGGCATCCATTCAAGCCGCCTGTCCACTCCATCCGGCCGGGGCATCCATCCGTGCCGCCTGCCCGTGCCATCCGTCCGGGGCATCCATTCACGCCGCCTGCCCGTGCCGTCCGGCCGGCCACACCGCCCCTGCGCCCTTTTGCGCCCCTTTATGCCCCCTGCGTCCTTTTATGCCCCTTACGTCCCTTTATGCCCCCTTGCGCCCTCCTTGCGCCCCTGCAGGCAGTCAGATGCGATGCACCTCAGAGGGTTCGCGGTCGATGTAGTTGGGATAGAGGAATTCGGGCATTCCGAGTGCCAGAATGGCCGCAATGCTACGCCCTTCAAGTCCCAGCATCCGGTTCAGACGCTTGTGACGGTCCTGCCGGATGGCCGTCAACACAAACCCCATGTAGATCTGACTCACCCCCAACGCCTCGGCCATGAGCGAAGCGTTCTGACAGGCCAGATTGGCATCCTCGGCCGCGAAACGGTTTTTCTCCGGCGCGTGGATGAAGATCAGCGCCGTGGCGCCGCGCAGAATACGGTCTCGCCCCTCGGCATAGTCGCGGCGCAGGCGGGTAAAGACCGGGACATAGCGATAGACGCCGGGCATCAGCGGCTTGAGCCAGGGCTTCACGAAGGGGCTCGACAACAGCCGTTCCAACCCCTGGAAGATCCCGAGCGTATACTCGGCCACCTGCCGCAGCCGCTCCGGATCGGTCACAATCGTGTAACCCAGCTCACGGGCATTGCTGGCCGTCGGAGCGCGGTCGGCGGCGGCGAGGATACGGTCGAGATACTCCTGCGGCACCGGACGCCTCGACAGGGCGCGGTTCGAACGCCGCACGGCCATGAGCGACTCCACCTGCTCGGGCGAAGGGAGCTGCGTCCGGTCGGCCCTGTGCACCCGTTCGAGCGGGAAGGCTTCGTGGTCGATCGCCCCCGCGGGACAGGCCGCCACACAGTGGCCGCAGACGATGCACCCTTCGGGTTCGCGCACCACAATCCGCCCTTCGGGCTCCACCCGTCCGAAAATTTGCGACGGACAGACCCGCACGCAACGGCCGCAGCGGATGCAGCGGTCACCGACCCCGATCCGCCACGGATCAGCGGTTGACCTCTTCGACGGCATGGGGATCGTGCTTATAACGGAAGACCAGCGCAAAGACTACGGCCACCACCAGGGCATATCCGGCAAAGACCAACCACGACTGCGACCAGCCGGCCACCTGGGCCGCGGCGCTCTGCTGCGAGTAGACCAGCCGGTTGACGACGGCCTGTGCACCGAGCGTACCGATCGTGGCGCCGATGCCGTTGGTCATGATCATGAAGAGCCCCTGGGCGCTGGAGCGGATCGTCACATCGGTCTCCTTGTTGACGAAGAGCGAGCCCGAGATGTTGAAGAAGTCGAAGGCCACGCCGTAGACAATCATCGAGAGGATGAACATCCAGACTCCGCCGCCGGGATTTCCCAGTCCGAACAGACCGAAACGCAGCACCCAGGCCAGCATGGCCATCAGCATGACGTTCTTGATGCCGAACCGCTTGAGGAAGAAGGGGATGAGCAGGATGCAGAGGGTTTCGGAGACCTGCGAGAGCGAGATCAGCGCATTGGCGTGGTTGGCGCCGAAGGTCGAGGCATACTCGGGGATATCGCGGAACGAGGTGATGAAGGGGTTTGCAAATCCGTTGGTGATCTGAAGCGAGATGCCGAGCAGCATCGAAAAGATGAAGAACAGGGCCATCCGTTTCTGCTTGAAGAGGGTGAAGGCTCTCAGACCGAGGGCTTCGACCAGTGATTTGCGGTCACCGTCGCGGCTGACGGGGCAGGCGGGCAGCGTCATGGCGTAGAATCCGAGGACGAGCCCCAGCACGGCACACTGCAGGAACTGCATGCAGGTGGTCTGGAATCCGGCGGCATCACAGAGGAGCATCGAGCAGATGAAGCCGACGGTCCCCCAGACGCGGATCGGCGGGAAGGCCTTGACCGTATCGAGACCGGCGCCTTCGAGGACGCAGTATGCCACGGAGTTCGAGAGGGCGATCGTCGGCATGTAGAAGGCCACGCTGAGCGCATAGAGCGTAAAGAGCAGACCGAACTGTACGCCGTTCCCCGAGGTCATGGCATAACCGCCGGCGGCGGCCATGAACAGGGCGGCCAACAGATGGCAGAAGCCGAGCAGGCGCTGAGCCGGGATCCAGCGGTCGGCGACGATGCCGATGACGGCGGGCATGAAGAGCGAGACGATACCCTGCATGGCATAGAAGATGCCGATATGCGTCGCCAGACCGACTCCGACCAGATACGATCCCATGGAGGTCAGATAGGCACCCCAGATGGCGTACTGGAGGAAGTTCATGATGACGAGGCGCAGTTTGATTCCCATAACGTAACGATTTACAGAATATTTCAAGATTCATTAGGTTTATCTCCGAGGAGATTGAAACAAAAATAGTAATTTTTTTTGGATTTTTCTTTGCAATTGAAAAATAAAGTTCTACTTTTGCATCGTCAAACCAATCGAACAGAGGCTTGACGAGGACATTGAGCTATGGTGTAATGGTAACACAACAGATTCTGGTCCTGTTATTCTTGGTTCGAATCCAGGTAGCTCAACAAAGACCGCTCCGATCTCCGGGGCGGTTTTTTTGTTGGTGGGGTTTCTGAGAGGGTTTCACAGAGGAACACCACTCCCGCGCACTCTGCCGTTCCGGATTCCGAGACGGTTTTTTTGTTGGTGGGGGGGGGTTCTGAAAGGTTTCCACAGAGGAACACCAATCCCCGAGCACACACAGCCGATCCGGATTCCGAGACGTTTTTTTTGTTGGTGGGATTTCTGAAAGGTTTCCACAGAGGGACACCAACCCCCGAGCACACACAGCCGATCCGGATTCCGAGACGTTTTTTTTGTTGATGGGATTTCTGAAAGGTTTCCACAGAGGGACACCAACCCCCGAGCACACACAGCCGTTCCGGATTCCGGGCCCTCATACCAGCCACAGCCCTCACCCTCTCAAAAAAACTCCGCACCTGTTCAAAAAAAAGCGGCCTCCGCCCAATGAAGGAGGCCGCTTTTCGCAGGTCCGGTTCCGGGGAGCGCGGCCTCTCACTCCGAGACCGCAGCACCGAAACCGCAGCGCCGTTATTTTCCGAGTCCCATGCGCTCGATCAGCGCCCGGCTGTCGGGCTTGTGGCCCCGGAAGCGCACGTAGAGATTCATGGGATGCTCCGTACCGCCCTTCTCGAGGATGTTCTTGCGGAACGACTCAGCCACCTCCTCATTGAAGATTCCCTTCTCCTTGAAGAGCGAGAAGGCGTCGGCATCGAGCACCTCGGCCCACTTGTAGCCGTAATAGCCGGCGGCATAACCGCCCGAGAAGATGTGGCCGAACGACGGCGACGTGGCCGTACCCTCCACCACGGGCAGCACCTGCGTGGGGGCCATCGCCCGGACTTCGAACTGCTCGACATCTCCCCCGAAGGGTTCGGTCAGCGTATGCCAGGCCATATCGGTGAAGCCGAACGACAGCTGGCGCACATGGAGGTAGGCGGCCAGATAGTTCTGCGCGGCAACAATGCGGTCGACGATCTGCGCAGGGATCTTCTCGCCGGTCTGGTAGTGGACGGCCCACAGATCGAGATACTCCTTCTCGGTGGCCCAGTTCTCCATGATCTGCGACGGGAGTTCGACGAAGTCGCGATAGACGTTCGTGCCAGTCAGCGACTCGTAGTGTCCCTTGCCGAGCATGCCGTGCAGCGAGTGGCCGAATTCATGCAGGAAGGTGTTGAATTCGTCGAAGGTGAGCAGCGAAGGGGTCGTTGCGGTCGGTTTGGTGAAGTTCATCACCAGCGAGACCAGCGGACGGGTCTCCTTGCCGTTGACGATCTTCGCACCGCGGAATTCGGTCATCCACGCCCCGGCGGTCTTCGAGGCGCGGGGGAAGAAGTCGAGGTAGAGCACCGCCAGGAAACGGCCGTCGCGGTCCGTGACGTCGTAGGCCGTCACGTCGGGATGGTAGACGTCGATCTTCGTATTGGGCGTGAAGTTCAGTCCGTAGAGCTTGTTGGCCAGCAGGAAGACCCCCTTCTTGACATGTTCGAGTTCGAAATAGGGCTTCACCAGCTCGTCGTTGAGCGCATACTTTTCATCCTTGTACATGGTGCTGTAATAGGGCCAGTCCCACGGCATGAGCTCTCCTTTGAGCCCCTTCGAGGCGGCGTATTCGCTCACCGTGCGGTAGTCGGCATCGGCCCACGACTTGGTCTGCACGAGCAGGTCGTTCAGGAACGACTCGACCGTCTTCGTGTCACCGGCCATGCGCTCCTCCAGCACGTAGTCGGCATAGCACTTGTAGCCCAGCAGATTGGCGATCTTCAGCCGCGTATTGACGATCCGGCGGATCAACTCCGTGTTGTCGAACTTGCCGCCCAGACACTCCGAGGACCGCGCGCGCCAGAGTTTCTCCTTCAGTTCACGGTTCGTGGAGTAGGTCATGAAGGGGAGGTAGCTCGGATACTGCAGCGTGACGGTCCACCCCTTCTCGCCGCGCGAGGCGGCCTCGGCGGCCATCCCCTCCCGCACGAATCCGGGCAGTTCGGCCACCACTTTCGGATCGGTGATATGGAGCGTGAAGGCGTTGGTGGCGGCCAGCGAATTCTGGCCGAACTTGAGCGTCAGGGCCGAGAGCTCGGTCGTATACTGACGGTAGAGCTCCTTCTTCTCGGGCGAGAGGGCGGCGCCGTTGCGGGCGAAGTGCTTGTAGGTCTTTTCGAGCAGCATGCGCTCCTCCTGCGAGAGGCGTCCGGGGTGTTCGTAGACGGCCTTCACACGTTCGAAGAGCTTCTCGTTGAGCGAGATGTCGTTCTCCAGTTCGGTCAGTTTGGGCTGCACGCGCAGCGAGATCTCCTGCAGCTGGTCCGAGGTCTCGGCGCCGAGCATGTTGAAGAAGATCCCCTCGATGCGCGAGAGCAGCGAGCCGCTCTGTTCGAGGGCGACGATCGTATTGACGAACGACGGTTTTTTGGGATTGTCGACGATGGCCGCCACCTCGGCCCGCGAGCAGGCGATGGCGGCATCGAAGGCCGGTTCATAGTGTTTGAGTTCGATCTTCGAGAAGGGCGGCGTGGCGTAGGGGGTCTCCCACGGGGCCAGCAGCGGATTCGAAAGATCGAGTTCGGGCAGCTGTGCCTTGGGAACCGAGTTGTCGGCGCAGCCTGCCGCCAGTGCGGAAATAGCCATGATCAAAATTGCTTTTTTCATATTCGGGTCTTGGGTTTTCGTTTTCGAAGGGGAGGGGGGGGGTTAGCGCTGTGAAGCCGGCGTTGCGGCGGGGTTCTTCCCCGCAACCGGGTTCACGGAGAGCGAATCGGCCGGCACGGGGTCGCTCCACAGACCGCGGCTGCGCAGCATCGGGCGCTTGTCGGGGTCCTTGCCGCGGAAGTCGCGGTAGAGGGTCATGCCGTCGGCCGAGCCGCCACGGGCGAGCACCTTGCGGCGCAGCGAATCGGCGATCTGCCGGTTGTAGAGGTCGCCGCTCTCGCGGAAAGCCTCGAAGACATCCTTGTCCAGCACCGCGGCCCACGTATAGAAATAGTATCCGGCCGCATAGCCGCCGTCGAAGATGTGCGAGAAGTAGGGATAGTGGTAGCGGGGTTCGATCTGCGGGATCAGTCCGCGGCGTTCGGTCAGCGCCCGGCGCTCGAAGGCCATCGGGTCGAACTCCTCGTATTCGCCAATCGAGTGGATATCCATGTCGGAGAGCGATGCGGCGATGAGCTCCGTGGTCATGAATCCCTGGTTGAAGAGGCGGCTGCGGCGCAGTTTTTCGATCAGATAGTCGGGAATAACCTCGTTCGAGCGGTAGTGCACGGCATACTGTTTGAGCACGTCGGGTTCGAAGGCCCAGTTCTCCATCAGCTGCGAGGGCATCTCGACGAAGTCGCCCTCGACCTCCGAGAGGCCGCGGTAGCGGACATTGTGGAAGAGGAAGTGCAGGGCATGGCCGAATTCGTGGAAGAGCGTCTCGGTCTCGTCGAGGGTCAGCAGCGCGGGGGTGTTCGAGGTCGGGCGGGTGAAGTTGCAGACGATCGAGACGACGGGAGCCACACGGTGCCCCTCCTCGTCGAAGGTCTGTTCGACGTAGTTGCCGCACCAGGCGCCCTGGCTCTTTCCGTCGCGGGGGAAGAAGTCGAAGTAGAGGATGCCGAGGTGCGACTCGTCGGCATCGAGCACCTCGTAGGCCACGGCCTCGGGATGGTACAGCGGCACGACTACCGGACGGAACGTAATGCCGTAGAGGCGGTTGGCGAGGAAGAAGATCCCCATCTGGACATTTTCGAGCGAGAAGTAGGGACGCAGCATCTCCTCGTCGAGGGCGTATTTCTGCTTGCGGAGCTTCTCGGCGTAATACCACCAGTCCCACGAGGCGAATTCACCCTCGGGGACATCCTTGCGGAAGAGCTCCTCCATCTCGGCGAGTTCGCCCTTGGCGCGTTCGAGGGCCGGTTCCCACACCTCGTCGAGCAGTGCATAGACGGCGTCGGTGGTGCGGGCCATCTCGTCGTCGACCACATACGCGGCATACGACGGGTAGCCCAGCAGGTGTGCCTTCTCCGTGCGCAGACGGATGAAGTCGTTGATCAGCTGTTTGTTGTCGTATTCGTCGCCGTTGCTGCAGCGGTTCAGATAGGCCTTGTAAAGCTCCTCGCGGCGGTCGCGGCGGGAGGAGTAGGTCAGGAAGGGAATCAGGCTCGACTTCTGCAGCGTGAAGGCATACCGATCCTTCTTGCCCAGTTTGGCGGCCGTCTCGCGGGCCAGATCACGCACGTTTGCGGGCAGGCCGTCCAGCTCATCCGACGAAAGCATCATCACGAAGTTGTTGTTCTCCGCACGGATGTTGTTGCCGAAGTGCACGGCGGCCAGCGACAGCGCCTCGTTGATCTCCTTCAGACGGGCCTTCCGTTCGGCATCGAGCAGCGCCCCGGCACGCACGAAGCTGCGGTAGGTCTTCTCCACCAGCCGCAGTTGCTCGGCATCGAGATCCATCGCCGCGCGGCGGTCGTAGACCGCCTTGACACGTTCGAAGAGCTTCCCGTTGAGCCGGATACGGTCGGCATGAGCCGCCAGCAGAGGCGCCGCCTCCACCTGGAGCTTCTCCAGTTCGGGGGAGTTCTCCGCGGCGCAGAGCATCTCGAAGATCAGCTCCACCTGGGAGAGCATCTTCCCGGAGTTGTCGTAGGCGAGAATCGTGTTTTCGAACGAGGGTTCGTCGTTGTTCGAGGTGATGGCGTCGATTTCGGCGTCATGGAGCGACATGCCGCGCTCCAGGGCGGGCAGGAAGTGTTCGGGGGCGATCCGGTCGAAGGGGGGCACGCCGTAGGGGGTCTCCCACTCGGAGAAGAAGGGATTCTCGCCCACCTGCTTCTCGGATTTGCAACAAACGAGTGTCATGGTCAGAAAAAGCGTCAATAAACCGATGATACGTTTCATGGATCGTGTTATTTTGTGTACATTTGCGGGCCGCAAGTCCGGCACGGCAGACAAAGGCCGCCGTCCGGGCCCGCGCAAGACAAAAGTACAATAAAAAAATCCGTAAAACAAATACGCGAAGGCCATGCAACTCTTCTATGCTCCGGATCTCGAACCGCCCGTCCACACGCTCGACGAGGAGGAGTCGCGCCACTGCATCCGGGTGCTGCGGCTGGGGCGCGGCGATTGGATCCACCTCACCGACGGCCGCGGGAATCTCTATCGGGCCGAGATCATCGAGGCCGACCCGCGCCGCTGCACGGTACGCGTCGTCGAGACGCAGTCCGAATTCGAGCGGATGCCCTACCGGCTGGTGATGGCCGTGGCGCCGACGAAGAACCCCGACCGCTTCGAATGGTTTCTGGAAAAGGCCACCGAGGTGGGCGTCACGCGGATCATCCCGCTCGAGACGGCCCACAGCGAGCGGCGGAGCTTCAAGCCGCAACGGGGCGAAAAGGTGATCACGGCGGCCATGAAACAGTCGCTCAAGGCCTACCGCCCGGAGCTGGGTCCGCTGACGGCGTTCCGCGAGGCGGTGGCCGAGCCCTTCGAGGGGCGGAGCCTGATCGCCCACTGCGAGACGGCGCACTCCGCACGCGGGAAACGGTTCCTGCCGCGCACAATCCGCCCCGGCGAATCGGTACGCATCTTCATCGGCCCCGAGGGGGACTTCTCGTCCGAGGAGATCGACCTGGCGCTGGCCCACGGCTTCGAGGAGATCACGCTCGGGCCGCAGCGGCTGCGCACCGAGACGGCAGCCGTCGCGGCCACTGTGATGACCGCCACCGTAAACGGTCCCGCCGAATAGCGCTTTCGAAAACACATTTACCCGCAGAATATGCTATTTATCTACACCCTGTTGTTCCTCGTGGTGGTCGTGGCGGCGATCTTCTCGACGCCGCTGCGGGCCAAGGCGTGGACGGCCCTCGCCCTGACGGCCGCCGGAGCCCTGTGGGCCTCGGTCCGGGCCATCGGCGTACTGGCCGACGGAGGCACCGAATCGCTGTGGATGATCCCCGGCACGCTTTTCGGCGGCGATTCGGGATCGATGGACCCGCTCTCGGCGCTCTTCGTCCTGCTGATCTCGATCGGCTCGGTAGCTTCGGTGCTCTATTCGCGGGGCTATCTGGCCCACACGCTCCGGGAGAAGTCCCCGGCCCACGTCTCGCTGCACTACACCTCGCTCACGGTGATGGCCTACGCCATGCTGGGCGTCGTCTGCTCCGACGGCGGCTACTCGTTCCTCTTCTTCTGGGAGCTGATGACCGTGGCGTCGTTCCTGCTGATCCTCTACGACGCCCAACGCCGTGAGGTGAGCCGCGCGGCGCTGGCCTACCTGATCATGATGCACGTGGGCTTCGTGCTGCTGGTCGTGGGGTTCGTGCGGCTGGACTCCGTCTGCGGACGCGCGACGTTCGACGCCCTGGGCCAATACTTCCACACGAAGCCGGCACTGCCGCTCTTCCTCGTCTTTCTGGCGGGCTTCGGCATGAAGGCCGGCCTCTTCCCGCTGCACGTCTGGCTGCCGGAGGCCCATCCGGCCGCCCCGTCGCACGTCTCGGCGCTGATGTCGGGCGTGATGATCAAGACGGGCATCTACGGCATCCTGCGCACGACGGCCGCCCTGGGCGATCTGCCCGTACTGCACACCGCCGGGGTGATTCTCCTCGTCGTGGGGATCATCACCGGCCTGTGGGGCGTCATTCTGGCCGCCATGCAGAACGACGTGAAGCGCCTGCTGGCCTACTCCTCGATCGAAAACATCGGCATCATCCTGCTGGCCGTGGGCATCGCGGCGCTGGGCAAGGCCTCGGGCAACCAGATGGTGGCGCTGTGCGGCATCGCCGGGGCGCTGCTCCACTCGCTCAACCACTCGTTCTTCAAGTCGCTGCTCTTCTTCGGGGCCGGCAACATTCTCTCGCAGACCCACACCACGTCGCTCGACGCGCTGGGCGGCCTTACGAAACACATGCCCCTCACGTCGCTGCTCTTCCTGGCGGCCACGGCCGCCATCTGCGCCCTGCCGCCGCTCAACGGCTTCGTCTCGGAGCTGCTCGTCTACCTCGGGCTGCTCGACGGCATCGCCTCGGGAAGCAACATCCTCGCCTCGGCGGCCGGTCTGGCGGCTCTGGCGCTGATCGGCGGCGTGGCCGTGCTGGCCTTCACGAAGCTCTACGGCACGGTCTTCCTCGGCTCGCCCCGCTCGCATGAGGTGGCCGAAGCCTCGGAGGTCGACAACCTGCGGCTGGCCGCCATGGCGCTGCCGCTGGCGGGCATCCTCCTCGTGGGACTCTTCCCGCGGGCGGCCGTGGGGTGCGTGACGCGCGCCGCGGAGTTTTTCCTGCGCACGCCGTCGGATGCCGCCGACTGGCTGCTCTCGCCGACGCTCACCGCAGTCGGGCGCATCGCCTGGGGGCTGATTCTGGTCGTCGCCATCCTGGCATGGCTGCGACGCCGCACGCTGCGCGGACGTCAGGTGGCCGAGGGCCCGACGTGGGGCTGCGGCTTCACGGCGGTGAACACCCGCATGCAGTATACGGGCGAGTCCTTCTCCGAAGGGCTGCAGTCGATCGCCACGTCACTGACACAGAACAGCGGCGAGGGGTCGCCCGTGGGCAAGGGCGAGATCTTCCCCGACGCCCACCGCTTCGACGTCGGCCACCGCGACCGCATCGGACGCCTCTTCTCGGCGTGGTGGGTCGAACTGCTGCGCCTGATCAACCAGCGCGTCATGCGCCTGCGTACGGGCAAGATTAACCACTACGTGCTCTTTGCCCTGGCCTTCCTGGCGCTGGTCTTCCTGTTGTCGATCCTCCATATCATCTGATGCCATGGCACTGCTCAATCTGCTTCTGCTTCTGGCGGCGGCCCTCTGCATTCCGGGGCTGATCAACCGCACGCGGGCCCGGCTGGCGGGCCGCAAGGGCATCCGTTTCGCCCAACACCTCTACGACGTACGCCTGCTGCTGCGCAAGGGGGCCGTCTACTCGACGACGACCACCGTACTGTTCCGCACGACGCCGTCGGTCATCCTGGGCGCGTCGCTTCTGGCGCAGCTCTTCATTCCGGTGGGCAATCTGCCGCCGGTGGTCTCGTTCGACGGCGACGTGGTGGCCTTCGCCTACCTGCTGGCTCTGGGCCGCGGGGCGCTGATTCTGGCGGCCATGGATACGGGCAGCTCGTTCGAGGGGATGGGCGCCAGCCGCGAGGCGCTCTACGGGGCGCTGGTCGAACCGGCGCTGATGCTCACCATCGGGACGCTGGCCCTGCTCTCGGGCCACACCTCCTTCGCCGAACTCTTCGACGCCGGAGCCTCCGACGACACGCAGCTGATCATCGTCCTGCTGCTGGCGGCCTACGTGCTGACGAAGATCGTCTTCACCGAAAGCGGCCGCGTGCCGGTCGACGACCCCCGCACGCACCTCGAACTGACGATGATCCACGAGGTGATGTGCCTCGACTACTGCGGCGTCGATCTGGCCTACATCAAGATCGCGAACTGGCTGAAGAGTGCGGCGCTGTCGATGCTGGCGGCCGATGCCGTGGCGGCGGCCCTTTGCCCGCGGTGGTGGTTCGCCGCGCCGCTGGCCGTGCTGCTCACGGGGCTCTCGGTGGGGATCGTCGAGTCGACGCAGGCCCGCAACAAGCTCATCCGCAACACCACCTTCCTGCTCACCATCACGGCACTGGCCGCCCTGGTCTTCTTCACGGGCTACCTGTTGCAACTTAATATCGGTATCCAATGATTCTGCCGCTGATTCTACTCTACGTCGTGACGCTCGTCTACCTCTCGATCACGGAGCGTTTCCGCAACTTCGCCTCGCTGATCGGGCTGCAGGGGTGGCTGCTGTTCGGCATTGCGCTGGTGCGTCTGCACGCCGCCAACCCCGCCGAGCTGGCCTTCGTGGCCCTCGAGACGCTGCTCTTCAAGGGCATTCTGGTTCCGTGGCTGCTCTTCGCCGTGATCCGCCGCACGCGCATCAACCGCGTGCGCCGTTCGGGTTCGTCGCAGGCCGGCTCGCTCGTGCTGTCGATCGTGGCGCTGGGCGTGAGCGCCTCGCTGACCTACTACATCGCCGACTCGACGGTCGACCTGCTCTTCTTCGGCGTGGCGCTCTACTCGCTGCTGAGCGGTCTGATCCTCATCGTGATGCGGCAGCGGATCTTCTCCCACATGGTCGGTTTTCTGGTGATCGAGAACGGCGTGTTCCTCTTCTCGACGGCCATCGGCGTGGAGATGCCCCTGCTGATCAACTTCGCCATCCTGCTCGACATCCTCATCTCGGTGCTGATGCTGGGCATCTTCTTCACCAAGATCGACGACAAGCTCCACGCCGACGACGCCGATTCGCTGACCAACGTAAAGGACTAAGGCCATGATAGTCTATCTGATCGCAAGTATTCTGATCGCGGCGGCGGCCTTTCTGGTGCGCCGCGAGCGGCAGCTCTTCCTCACGGGCGTGCTCTTCTACGCCGTGCAGGCGGCCTTTGCCTGCGCCATTCTCTTCGGAGGGCTCTACGACACGACGTCGGCCTCGTGGTTCCGCTTCGACGCCCCGGGGACGCTCTTCTACGTACTGCTGTGCATCGTCTCGGCCTTCGCCTACTTCCATTCGGAGGCCTACCTGCGCGACAACGACCTCGTCCAGACCCGTGCCTACTCGGGGCTGGTGATGCTGCTGACGACGGCCATCGCCGGTTCGTACTTCGCCTCGAACCTGGCCGTAACGTGGATCTTCCTCGAAGCCACGACGCTCTGCTCGGCCGGAATCATCTACCACCGCCGCACGGCCCAGACGCTCGAGGCGGCATGGAAATACGTCTTCGTCTGCTCGACGGGCATCGCCATGGCCTACCTGGGCATCCTGCTGCTGGCGGCCGCCACCGACTGCGAGTCGCTCGACTATGCCGAGGTAGCCGCCGCGGCGCCCCACGGCAACGCCCTCTACCTGAAGATCGCCTTCCTCTTGATCGTCTGCGGCTACAGCTGCAAGATGGAGCTCTTCCCGCTGTACACGGTGGGCATCGACGCCAACTTCGCGGCGCCGTCGCCGGCCTCGGCGCTGATCTCCACGGGACTGGTCAACGCCGGCTTCCTGGCCATCTTCCGCGTCTACCGCGTGGTAGCCGCGACCGAGGTTTTCACGTGGGCCCGTTCGGTGCTGCTGATCGTCGGCGTGCTGTCGCTCCTCATCGGCGCGCTGTTCCTGCGCCGCACGAACAACTACAAGCGCTTCCTCTCCTACTCGACCGTAGAGAACATGGGTCTGGCCGCCATCGGACTGGGCGTCGGCGGTGCGGGTGTCTGGGCGGCAGTCTTCCACGTCGTCTGCCACACCTTCATCAAGAGCAGCCTCTTCCTGCAGATGGCCGTCGTGCGGCAGGTCTACAACGGATACCGCATCAACCGCATCGGCGACTATATCCACATCAACCGCGTGGGGGCCATGGGGCTGCTTGCGGGGATGGTCATCCTGGTGGCCTTCCCGCCCTCGCCGCTCTTCCTCTCGGAGCTGATGATCCTGCGCGAGGCGATCGTCGGAGGCCGCTGGTGGCTCGTGGCAGGGCTTCTGCTGCTGTTGTGCATCGTCATCTACTCGTTCTGCTCGCGGATGCTCCGCCTCTGCTACCAGCCCAACCAGGACGAACTCCACCCCTCGAAGGTCGACCGGGCGCTGTCGTGGTCGGCCCTCACGCTGCTGGCGGCGGCCATGGTGCTGGGGCTCTGGCAACCGGATTTTCTGCGTGAACTGATCGGCCAAATCACTGCCTTATGAACTATCTCGTAACCAACAATACCGCGGGCGCCGTGCGCCTGGAGGAGATTCCCGAGATCTCCTATGCCTCGTTCTACGAACTGCTGCGCACGTGGCTCTCGGACGAACGCTACCACGTGGCGCACTACTTCGCCCTGCCCTCCGACGACCGGATGCGCTTCTACTGCCTGGTGCTCGACGACGCCGAGAGCCGCGTGCTGATCACCTCCCACGCCACGGGCTACTACGACGATACGGCCCTTCCGTCACTCACGGCCCTGCACCCGCAGATGCACCCTTTCGAGCGGGACATCACCGAGCGTTACGGCATCCGCTTCGACGGCCAGCCGTGGCCCAAGCCGCTGCGCTACCCCTTCGACCGCTACAACCGCCAGAGTTCGATCGACAACTACCCCTTCTATACGATGGCCGGCCACTCGCTGCACGAGGTCAACGTGGGTCCGATCCACGCCGGGATCATCGAGCCGGGGGCCTTCCGCTTCATCTGCAACGGCGAAGAGGTGCTCCACCTCGAGATTGCGCTGGGTTACCAGCACCGGGGAGTCGAGGCGGCCTTCTCGTCGACCGACAACCGGCTGCGGCAGATGTGTCTGGCCGAGGCCGTTGCGGGCGACAGCGCCGTGGCCCACGCCACGGCCTTTGCCGAGGCCGTCGAGAAGCTCACCGACCGCGAACGCCCCACGCAGCTCGACCGCGAACGGGCCGTAGCGCTCGAACTGGAGCGCATGGCCATGCAGATCGCCGATACGGGAGCGCTGTCGATGGATGCGGGCTACCAGCTGGGACAGGTGGCCTGCGAGGCGCTGCGCACGATGACGATCAACACCACGCAGGCGTGGTGCGGCAACCGCTTCGGCAAGGGGTTGATCCGGCCCCACGGCACCGACCATCCGCTCACGCCGGCCAAATCGGCCATGATCCGCCGGAACGTCGCCGAGATTGCCCGCCGCTACGAGGAGGTACGCCGCGACCTGGAGTCGTCGCCCACGCTGCTGGCGCGTTTCGAGCAGTGCGGTATGGTTCCGCGCGAGGAGATGCGCCGCATCGGCGGCGTCGGACAGGCGGCCCGGGCCAGCGGACTGGCCCGCGACATCCGCACCACGCATCCGTGGGGCTCCTACGGCAAATGCCTCCACCACGAACCCGTCATCGAGACATCGGGCGACGTGATGGCCCGGCTCGAGGTGCGCTGCCGCGAGGTTGCGCAGTCGGCCCGCTACATCGACCAGCTGCTGGAGATCTACGAACAGAAATACGGCGCGCTGGAGAACCCCTGCGAGGCACCCGACTATACGACGCAGCTGACCCCGCAGTCGCTCTCGTTCGGCTTGGTCGAGGGATGGCGCGGCGAGACGTGCCACGTGGTGGTGACCGACGCCGAGGGTCATATCGAGGCGTGCCGCATCAAGGATCCGAGTCTGCACAACTGGCTGGCGCTGGCGCTGGCCGTGCGCGGCGAGGGGATCTCCGACTTCCCGATCTGCAACAAGAGCTTCAACCTCTCCTACTGCGGCCACGACCTCTGACGCCGCATCCGCCTCCCGGCCAGTCCGCGCAACACGCGCCCTACGCCGTGTGACGTACCCGGGAAAACGCCGGCTGCGGGAAGCCCCTGCCCTGCCTCGGGCAGGGGCTTCCCGCAGCCGGCAGAGAAGCGTCGGGCGAGCCCTGTTCCGGAAAGAATCGACAAAAAATCCCGGTTTTCCGCAGAAAAATCCCCGCCTGCGGGCGAAGAAAAGACGAACTTTGCCGTCGGAAACCTGAAACAAAAACCACGATTCATGAAACGGAACGCTCTCCATTCGCTGTTCACACTCGGCACGACGCTGCTTGTGACGGCCTTCGCACCCACCTGCAGCTCGGACAACAACAACGCCGCACCGGGCAACGGTTCGTCGGACGGCCCCACCGAAAAACCGATCCATACCCTCGTCGTCGCAGCCGACGGCTCGGGCGACTACACGACGCTGCAGGAGGCCTTCGATGCCCTGCCCGTCGACGGCGAGCCGCACATCGTACGCCTGCGCCCGGGCACCTACTGCGAAAAGGTGACGCTGACGGCCGACCATCCCCGCGTGACACTCATCGGCGACGATGCCGAAAAGTGCATCATCACCTACGACGACTATGCGGGTCACCCCACCGAGACGGGCAACGGCACGCTCGGCACGTGGCGAAGCCAGACGCTGCTGATCGAGGCCGACGACTTCACGGCCTGCGGGGTGACCATCGCCAACACCTACGTCAACAGCCAGGCCAACGCCGCCGTCAACAAGGATACGCAGGCCGTGGCGCTGCGCGTCGAGGGCGACCGCGTGACGCTCTACGAGTGCCGCGTCACGGGGTATCAGGATACGCTCTTCGGCCGCGGTACGGGACGTGTCTACCTGCGCGACTGCTACGTCGAGGGCAACGTCGACTTCATCTTCGGCTCGTCGACGATCGTAGTCGACCACTGCACGCTGCACATGAACCGCAACAACAGCGTCGTGACGGCCCCCTCGACCCCGGCCGACCACCGGTACGGCATCGTTTGCATAGACTGCACGATCAGCTTCCCGCCGTCGGACGAGGTGGACTTCGACGGCTCGAAATTCTCCTGCTTCCATCTGGGCCGGGGTTGGTATTCGACGAAAACGGCGAGGCCGCGCGCAGTCTTCATCCGCTGCGAGGAGCCTGCGGCACTGAAGGCCGAAGGGTGGACCACGATGTCGGACCAACCGGATCCGACGCTTGCCCAACCTCTTTTCGCCGAATACGGCTGTACGGGTCCGGGAGCCGCGGCCGACCGCCTCGCCCGGCGCGCCTGCGGCGGACGCCAGCTCTCCGATGCGGAAGGTGCGGAGTATGTCGTGGCGAACATCTTCGCCAGATCGTCCGCTCCGGAATACACCTCCGACTGGCTTCCGGCCCCAGCATTCACCGATCCGGGCGAGTGACCCACAAGAGACGGCCGCTCCGAACCGCCGGCGGAGCGCTCTTTTCCTCCATACTACTACCCTCTACGGAACCCTCCGCACCACCGAAACGCTCCATCCGGCCCAACTCAAGAGGCCCCATCACTTCATTTCCCTTTTCGACCCGCGGGCCGGAGATCCACCGACGGAACTCCGGCCCGCGGTGTGTCGATTCCGGGGCAAAGTGCTTGCAGGTTCGCGGGAATTGCGTATTTTTGCGGACGATTAAGGGCCTAACATTTGCGACCATGATTCTACCGAAAATACGGGTGCTGCGCAGCCACGGGCAGCAGGCCATCGAGGACCTCGATGCTGTCGAACTGACCGAAGAGTTCCGCGGAAGCCCCGAACTGACCTTCACCGAGGATACCACCGAGGCCGAACGCGCCGAAGCCCTCTGCCCGACGGGGGCCTTCCGGGCCGACCCGCTGGAGCTCGACCTGGGACGCTGCCTCTTCTGCGGGGAGTGTGCGCGCGTGGCGCCGCGCAACGTACGCTTCACGAACGACTACCGCATCGGTTCGCCCACGCGCGAGGGTCTGGTGCTGCACGCCGGCGACTCGCGCGTGGAGTTCGACCCGAAACACGTGCGGCCCGAGATCAGGCGCTGCTTCCGCCAGGCGCTGCAGCTGCGCGAAGTCTCGGCCGGCGGCGACGGCTCGGTCGAGATGGAGCTCAACGCCACGGGCAACGTCAACTTCGATCTAGGGCGCTACGGCATCGGCTTCACGGCCTCGCCGCGCCATGCAGACGGCGTGGTGGTCTCGGGCCCGCTGACGGCCCAGATGGCCGAGGCGCTGGAGATCTGCTACGACGCCGTGGCCGAGCCGAAAATCCTCGTGATGTGCGGCACGGAGGCCTGCTCCGGCGGACTCTTCGCCGAGAGCCGCGCCCTGGACCGCAGTTTTCTGGATTCGCACACGCCGGACCTCTGGCTCCCGGGGGCGCCGACCCATCCGATGACCTACATCGACGGTCTGCTGACGCTGCTGGGCCGCAAAAATCGCCTCTGAGAAATGCCTATGGAACGTCTGCACACGATATTCGTCTCGTTCTTCAAGATCGGGCTCTTCACCTTCGGCGGGGGCTACGCCATGATCCCGCTGATCGAACGCGAGGTGATCGACAAGCGGCACTGGGTCGAACGCGGGGAGTTTCTCGACCTGCTGACGCTGGCCCAGTCGGTTCCGGGGCCCATCTCGCTCAACACGTCGGTCTTCGTCGGATACAAGATGCGCGGACTGCGCGGTGCGGCGGCAGCCCTGTTGGGCACCATTCTCCCGTCGTTCGTCATCCTCCTCCTCATCGCCCTCTTCTTCGCCAACATCCGCCACAACCCCGTTGTCGACGCCGCCTTCAAGGGGATGCGTCCGGCGGTCGTGGCGCTGATCATCGGCCCGGTGATTTCGCTGGCCCGCGGCATGCACTGGTCGATGTTCTTCATCATCGCGGCTGCGGCGCTGGCCGTCTGGGGTCTCGGGTGGTCCCCAATCTGGGTACTGGTGGCCGGTGCGGCCGGCGGCATCGCCTGGGAGCTGGCCGTCGCCCCGAAGATCGCCCGACACAAAAAGAATCCCGAAGCATGAATCCGACAAAAAACATGAAATACAGTCTGTCTCTGGGGCTTCTGCTCCTTGCGCTGCTGACGGCAGGGTCCTCGACGGCCCGGACCACCGCTGCCGCCTCTACAAAAAAGCTCATGACCGGCACCGGCTCCTCCACGGAGGAGGTCCGGCAGGCGCTGGAACGCTTTTACCGGGTATACGCCGGCTGGATCGCGGCCAGCTGCAACGAGCATCCGGAGAAGCCCGCCCTGCCCCTGGACAAGGCCACCCGCCGGAAGGTGGAAAAGGCTGTCGCCGAAACGGACGGAGATCCGCTGCTGCGGGCCCAGGACTTCAACAAGCGGTCGCTGCCGACGATCCGGGTCGAACACGTCGAGGGTGAATGGTATGCCATCGCCTATCTGGCGACATACGAAAACCGTTGCGTCGTCATTCCGGTCCGCGCCCTGCTGCGCAATGGACAGCTGGTAATCACGGATGTCACACTTCCCTCACTCACTGCGGAATGATCCTTCTCTGGCAACTCTTCGTCTCGTACCTCAAGATCGGATTCTTCGGATTCGGCGGCGGCTACGCCATGCTCTCGCTCATCCAGAACGAGGTGGTCGTGCAGCACCAGTGGCTCACCAACGCGCAGTTCGCCGACATCGTGGCCATCTCGCAGATCACCCCCGGCCCGATCGCCATCAACTCGGCCACCTACGTGGGTTACACCGTGGGACTGGAGACGGGCCATGTCTGGTGCGGCATCCTGGGCTCGGCCATCGCCACGCTGGCCGTCTGTCTGCCGTCGCTGACGCTGATGATCCTCGTGGCACGGTTCTTCCTGAAGCTCAAGAACAACCGGCTGGTTGAAGGGGCCATGCGGGGGATGCGCCCCGTGGTGATCGGCATGATCGCGGCCGCAGCCCTGCTGCTGATCTTCCCCCACAGTTCGGAGCCCGACGAGCAGAACTTCATCGACGCCTGGAGCTGGGTGCTCTTCGGAGGCGTCTTCGTCGGATCGTGGCGCAAGGTGAACCCCATCCTGCTGATCATCCTCTCGGCCGCGGCCGGTATCCTGATCTACTACGTCTTCGGCCTTTAGCCCCGGCCAGGGGAGGGTGAAAAAACAGAGCGGGTGCGGAGGCGAAAACCCCTGCACCCGCACAGACACGGTTGCCGACACGCCGGATGTCAGCGTCCCTTTCCGGTTGCGGAGTTCCGACCGCGGCCGAACAGCGGCCGCCATCGTCTGATGATGCGCAGCAACGCCAGCACCCCGAGCGCGAGACCACCCACATAGTGGTAAAATCCGATGTGGGCGCCGAACAGCCACTTGACAATTCCCGTTACGGCCACCGCCAGAAAGACCACTGCAAGCAGCACCACCATCCACCGGCGCAGCCCCTTGCAACCCGCCGTAGCCAGCGAACGGCACCAGGCCCAATGGCCGTAGACGTGGAGTCCGATACCGGACCCGCACAATCCGACCAGCGCGGGGAACAAGACCCGATCGGTCCAGAGATTCAATTTACGTTTATCCACTTTTATCTTATGAACATAAGGTTTTCCAATCCTGCAGGCGCGTAACGCAGTCCAGCCGGATCCGATCCGGGAACCGACGTGGGCTATTCGGGCCCCGGCTGCGGGGACACCGAGAGGCAGAGGCCGACCTCGCACATGAACCATCGCGTGAAACAGGCGGCATCGGTCATCCGCACAGCCCGCAACACCGTCAAAACATGCTCCGCATGTTTTCTCACAAGGCGAGGGCCATGGCTCCGCCCGTAAGCAGCAACATCAGAAAGACAATCAAACAGAGGATTCCGAGCAGTGCAACGGCGGTTCCGATGCAGCCCCAGCGCCGTTCGCAATCGGGCAGCGGGTCGGTCAGCAACGCGATGATCAGCCCCACGAGCGGCGTGAAGATCAGACTCAACAGAAAGGCCCAGCCGAAACCGATGCGGCGCCGGCTGCCGATGATGCCCACCAGCACCGAGAGCAGCGAACCGCTCAAAAGACCGAAAATGACAGCAAGAATACTCATATCTTCCGAATTTTTGTTTTCATCAAATCATTGATCAACAGGCGGAAACCCACCTGCTGCATTCTCTCTTCTCTCTTCTCTCTTCTTCTCTTCTCCTCTCCTCTTCTCTTCCTTTCTACGGTTGTCCATCCCCCCCCTCTTGTATCTCTTCTCCCCCTCCCTTATTTTTTCTTTCTCTCCTCCTGTTGTATGCTTACGCTGTCGGACCTCTCTCTGCCGGCCCCGCTCTGTTCTCTCACTGTTGGCCACCCCTCTTTCCGGCCTCCCTCTTTGCCCCTCTCTTACCGGCCACACGCTCTTTGCCACCTCGCTTTCCGACCCGGAGCAGCCGTGCAGGCGATGGAACAGGCAACGGGCCGTGCGATTCAGAATCGGATCAGCGTCTGAAGCGGTAATAGGTCCCCAACGGGAGCTCCTTGCCGGCACGGTCCGTGAAGCACAATTCGCCCCATTGCTCCTCCTCGGGAGCGCCGAATGCCTGTCTGACGGCCGTGCGGGCCAGCGTCGACGACAGTCCCATCGAGTAGAGGTTCAGCACCAGGAAGGCCCCGCGCGGCTCGAGCAGCTGCGCACAGCAGTCGAGCATCTCGCCGATGTTCTCCTCGAGGACCCACTTTTCGCCGTTGGCACCGCGTCCATAGGCCGGCGGATCGAGAATGATGCCGGCGTAACGGTTTCCGCGGCGCACCTCGCGGCGCACGAACTTCAGCGCATCCTCGACGATCCAACGCACACCGTCCAGACCGCTCAGCTCCATGTTCTCGCGGGCCCACGTCACGACGGACCGCACCGAATCGACGTGCGTCACCTCGGCTCCGGCGGCCCGGGCGGCAAGCGTCGCACCGCCCGTGTAGGCAAAGAGGTTCAGCACACGGGGCGCGGCAGCCGGAAGGGTCTCGGCGACCGACGCATTCCGGACGGCCGATTCCGCAGCGACATGTCCGGCGGCGGCGTGTCCGGCGGCCTCCTCCGCACCGCACAGACGCAGCACGTTCTCGTAGATGAAAATCCAATTGGCGGCCTGCTCGGGGAAGATCCCGACATGCTTGAACGACGTAAGGGCCAGCCGCATGCGGAGTTTCATTCCGCGGTAGGCATAAGCGATCGTCCAGCGGTCGGGCATCTTCGGGTCGAGCTGCCACTCGCCGCGTTCATCGTTGCGCAGGTCGCGCCGGAACGAGGCATCGGCCAAGCGCCGCCACTCCGCCTCGGGGAGCGAACGCCGCCAGATGGCCTGCGGTTCGGGACGCCGCGTGACGAAACGGCCGAAACGTTCGAGCTTTTCGAAATCGCCCGTATCAATGAGTTCGTAATCCGCAAAATCGGGGGTCAGTTGCTGCTGCATATCGCTAATGTTTTTTCTCCTTGTCCATCCGGCGCCGCGGGCACTCCACCAGCGTCATTTCGCACGCCTTGCAATCGAACCCGAGCCGGAAACGGTCCGCACCGTGCTCCAGATAGAGATCCCCGCGCAGGCGCGACCCTTCGCGCAGGCACTCGCCGATCTCGCGGCGGATGCAGTAGGCCGAGCGCATGACGGTGCACCCCTCGAGCGACGGAGCCAGTTCCAGCGGCCGTTCGATCTCGCACACCCCGTGGTCGCGGTAGAAGGCCTCAGCCAGATGATTCGTTACGTTTTCGTCGGCGTCGAGTCGCTCCGACGGGTAACGCGCCGCCCGGTTTTCGGGGAGGATGCGGTGTTCGAGCGGCCGCTCCTCGCGCTGCCGCAACAACCCGGCCAACGCTTCGCGCCGCAGCTCGGCAGCCAGCGACGCGGGGACGAACCACTCGCCGCCCCGCACCTCCACCTCGCGCACGGCGAAGATCGTGTCGCCCGACTTCATCGCCTGTGCGCGCAGCGTCGCGGCATTGGCCTCGGGGTTCTTGGCCCGCTCAAGCGGCACATCACGCCGGGCTGACGCCTCCAGCCCCTCGCAATCGGTACAGGTGACGATCACCCCTTGGGCCGAGGCTTCGACCAGGGCCCGCGTCGGAATGACCCGCCGCATGCGGCTGCGCTCCAGAGCCAGCGAGAAACGCCGGTCGTAGTTGCGGTAGAGCTCCGCCCCGGGCGTAATCCCTTCGATGCGGTTGGGGGTGATGCGGCGCCCCTCGACGGCGTTGATGTTCGTCCCGACGACGCCACGCGGCGAAATGAGGCAGATGCCGTCACCCGGAGCCAGATCGGCATCGCCATCGATCCGGAAGCTTCCGCCCGAGACCTGCGCTACACGCCCGATACGCTCGCCGACGGCCTTCGGCGTATCGAACGAGGCCACACCGGCCCGCTTGCCGTCGAAGAAATATTCGGATTCGCCGCGCGTGAAGCTCTTTGCCGGGTCGGGTTCGAAATCGGGCACACTCTCCCCCACCGAGGCGCGCCGCAGCGCAGGCCGTGCGGCCAGCACCTCATCCAACGCCCGGCGGTACCAGGCCACCACGTTGCGGATATACCCGGCATCCTTCAGCCGCCCCTCGATCTTGAACGACGTGACGCCGGCGTCGACCAGTTCGCCCAAACGGTGCGAGAGGTTCAGGTCGCGCACCGAGAGCAGATGCTTGCCGGTGATGATCCGTCGGCCGCGACCGTCGACGAGGTCCCACGGGAGGCGGCAGGGCTGGCTGCAGGCGCCGCGGTTGCCGCTGCGGTCCGACATGGCCCGCGAGAGGAAACAGCGGCCGCTGTAACCGACACAGATGGCGCCGTGGACGAAGACCTCCACCTCGGCCGGCGTGGCGGCACAGATGGCGCGGATCTCCTCCAGCGAGAGGGCCCTCTCGAGAATCACGCGTGCGAAGCCCGCCTCGGCCAGAAAGCGGGCCCCTTCGGGCGTACGGTTCGAAACCTGGGTCGAGGCATGCAGCTCGACGGGCAGATCCATGCGCCGCAGGGCCATGTCCTGCACGATGAGGGCATCGACCCCGGCATCGACGAGTTCGCGGGCCGTACGTTCGGCCTCCGGGAGTTCGTCGTCCCACAGCAGCGTATTGAGCGTGGCATGGACCCGCACGCCGTACCGGTGGGCATATTCGACCACGCGGGCGATCTCGCGGGCGGAGTTACCGGCGGCCTGCCGGGCCCCGAAGCGGGCGCCTCCGATATAGACGGCATCGGCCCCGGCATCGACGGCCACGACGGCCGACGCGTAATCGCGGGCCGGAGCCAGCAGTTCGACAGTTCTCAAAGCGATGGAATTTTGCACAAAAATACGAAATTTCGCCGCACGGACAACCCCGGGGTGTTTTTCCCGCGGAAAAAGATACACTTTTCCGCATTTTTTGTAATTTTGCCCTGCGTAACGCGAAAACACACAAAAACATCCGATATCATGCTTACGATCAAGCAAATCCGGGATGACCGGGATGCCGCCGTCCGCAAACTCGCCAAGAAAGGCGTCGACGCCGCCCCCGTCATCGACAAGATCCTCTCGCTCGACGACCGCCGCAAGGCCATCCAGCTGGAACTCGACAATACGCTGGCCATACAGAACAAGGCCGCCAAGGAGATCGGCGCCCTGATGGGCCAGGGCCGCCGCGACGAGGCCGAGGAGCGCAAACACTTCGTTACGGACCTCAAGGAGAAGTCGGCCCGGCTGCAGGCCGAGTCGAACGACGTGCAGCAGGAGCTGCAGGCCACGCTCGTCACGCTGCCCAACTTCCCGGCCGACATCGTCCCCGAAGGCAAGACGGCGGCTGACAATCTGGTCGTGAAACTCGTCGAGAGCTACACCAAACTGCCCGAAAACCCGCTGCCCCACTGGGAGCTGGCCAAGAAATACGACATCATCGACTTCGATCTGGGCGTCAAGCTCACCGGTGCCGGTTTCCCCGTCTACAAGGGCAAGGGAGCCCGCCTGCAGCGTGCGCTGATCAACTACTTCCTCGACTGCAACACCCGCGCCGGCTATCTGGAGGTCGAGCCTCCGGTGATGGTCAACGAGGCCTCGGGCTTCGGCACGGGCCAGCTACCCGACAAGGAGGGTCAGATGTACCACGCCACGGTCGACAACTACTACCTCGTGCCGACGGCCGAGGTTCCCGTGACGAACATCTACCGCGACGTGATCCTCGACGAGAAGGACTTCCCCGTCAAGATGACGGCCTATACCCCCTGCTTCCGCCGCGAGGCCGGTTCCTACGGCAAGGATGTGCGCGGTCTGAACCGTCTGCACCAGTTCGACAAGGTGGAGATCGTCCAGCTGTCGCTGCCCGACGTATCGTATGAGGCGCTGGACGGCATGGTGGCCCATGTCGAGTCGCTGGTCAAGTCGCTGGGCCTTCCGTACCGCATCGTACGGTTGTGCGGCGGCGACATGTCCTTCACCTCGGCGCTGACCTACGATTTCGAGGTCTACTCCGAGGCCCAGAAGCGGTGGCTGGAGGTTTCGTCCGTTTCGAACTTCGAGTCGTTCCAGGCCAACCGTCTGAAACTGCGCTACCGCGATGCCGAGAAGAAGATCCACCTGGCCCACACGCTCAACGGCTCGTCGCTGGCCCTGCCGCGTATCGTCGCCGCAATGCTCGAGGATTTCCAGACTCCCGAAGGCATCCGCATCCCGGAGGTACTGGTTCCCTACACGGGCTTCGATATGATCAAATAGTTTGATTTTATCAAATAAGTTTCTATATTTGCACTATACACATTAACCACAAACACGCAAAAAAATGGCTTACAAAATCACTGATTCCTGCGTAGCATGCGGGACCTGCATCGGCGAATGCCCGGTAGAGGCCATCTCGGCCGGCGACATCTATGTCATTGATCCCGACAAGTGCATCGACTGCGGCACGTGCGCAGGCGTTTGCCCGAGCGAGGCTATCGTTTCGGAGTAACGAACGGATATGACCGTAAAAATACACCTCGGAATCTTTCTGAGGTGTATTTTTTATGCCTCCCTCCCCATGATGCGACTCCTTCTTTTTTGCGCAGGGCTGCTGCTGACGGCCTGCGGCTCCCGAACCCGCACCCTCGAACAGGATCTGGAACAACTCGCGGCATCGCTCCCCGAGGCCCGAATCGGTATCGCCATCCGTACTCCCGACGGGGAGACCATCTCCCGGCAGGATGTGCCGCTGCCGCTGTTGAGTGTCTTCAAGTTTCCGGTGGCCCTGGCCGTGCTGGACAAGGCCGACGCAGAGGGGACTCCGCTCACGACGCCCGTCGAGGTAGGCCCCGAATGGCTCGATCCCGACACCTACAGCCCGCTGCGTGACTCCCTGCCGGCGACGGGCGGACGGGTTACGCTCGGCGAATTGTTGCGATACAGCACGTCCCTGAGCGACAATATCGCCTGCGACCGTCTGTTGGAATACGTTGGAGGCCCCAATGCCGTGGAGCACTACGTGTGCGAGAAGGCCGGGATCGAGGGATTCCGGATCGCCGCCACGGAGCGCACGATGCACCTCGATCCTGCCAATCAGCGGATCAACGTCGCACGTCCTTCGGCCGTCTGCGCACTCTTTGCCCGCCTGCTCGAGGGCGGTCTGCTAACACCGGAGCACGAAGCCCTGCTGCAACGGCTACTGGAGGGTGCAGTTACCGGCACGGACAAACTCCGTGCAGGGCTTCCCGAAGGGGCCGTCCTCGGGCATAAGACCGGCTTGTCGGACCGCACGCCGGAGGGTCTCCGCATCGCCGATAACGACGCCGGCTATGTCGTACTGCCCGACGGCCGCCACTACTGCGTGACGGTGTTGGTCACCGACTCCCCGGCCGACGATGCGAAGAACGCTGCCGTGATTGCGGCCATTTCAAAACGTATTTACGAACATTTCACCGAAAAACAATAGCATGAACGATCTCGAAATGATGCGCGCGGGGCGGTGGCTCCACGCCGTGACACCCCGCATCGGCGAGGCACTGCTCCGGGCCGAAGAGCTCTGCTTCCGGCTCAACCAACTGCCGCCTTCGCGGCGTGAGGAGCGCGAGGCGATCATCCGCCGGCTCTTCGGCCGCGTCGGCCGCAACATCACGCTCCACAGCCCGTTTCACTGCGACTTCGGGGAGCAGATCTCCGTGGGCGACCACTTCGTGGGCAACTTCAACCTGACGATCCTCGACGAGGCACCCGTGACGATCGGCAACCACGTTTACATCGGCCCCGACGTGGGGATCTACACCGTGCGCCACGCCCTGCTCGCGGAGCAGCGCAACGAGGGGATCATGCAGTCGCTCCCCGTGACCATTCACGACGACGTCTGGATCGGGGGCCACGCGACGCTGCTCCCCGGTGTGACGATCGGCCAGGGGGCGGTGATCGGTGCCGGGAGCGTCGTGACACACGACATTCCGCCGCAGGTCGTGGCCGCAGGCAACCCCTGCCGGGTGCTGCGCCCCGTCACCGAGGCCGACCGCATTCCGGAATCGGAGACCGATTGACCCGCTGCGGCGTAGTTTCGCCCCTTCACGCCGCAACGGTCAAAGGATCTTTCACGAGAGCGCAGCCCGTCAAACTTCCAAAGATCTTTTTCATGAAAAAGCCGCCCCAAAACGGAGCGGCTTTTTTGAGGATAGCGGGCTGAACGAGGCCGGCAAAGAACGACGAAACCGAACATGCAGGTCGGCTCCGGCGCGATCACTCGTAAAGCAGATATTTTGCCCGCAACTTGCGGAAGGCCTCAGCTTCGGGCAGCCAGCGGGCGCGAATCTCCTCGTCCGAGGCACCGTCGAGGATCATCTCCCGCACCCACCCCACGCCGATCAGCTTCTCGAACATCGGCGTAAAGAAATCCTCGCCCATCGCCAGATCCCCACAGGCATCAATCACATATTTCAGTGAGAAGCCCACACTGCGGGCCTCTTCGAGCGGCATGCGGCTCAGATCCTCGCCCCGACACAACTGCCCCTCAAGCGGAGGATGCTTGGCACCAGGCGTCGGACGCGGCGTGAAGGAGAACGAACGCCCCTTCATCGAGGGATGGCCATAGATTTCAAACGGCTTCGAAGTTCCGCGTCCGAGGCTCACGACCGTTCCCTCGAAGGGACACAACGCCGCATAGAGGTAGACGGCACGCTGCGTCGGGAGGTTGGGCGACGGCGCCACGGGCAGCCGATACTCCGTGGCGTGGGTGTAGTTGCGGCAGGGGACTACCGTCAGATCGCACGCGCAGGCCCACCCCTCGCCCACGGCCATGCGGGCGATCTCGCCCATCGTCAGACCGTGCAGCACGGGGATCGGCAGCGTCCCGATCCCCGACCTGTAACGCATGTCGAGCAACGGCCCCTCGACCTTGTCGCCGTTGGGATTCGGACGGTCGAGGACGATGACCGCCCGGTTGAACGCGGCGCAGGCATCCATCATCCTCAGCATCGAAATATAATAGGTGTAGAAGCGCAGTCCGACATCCTGCATGTCGACCACCAACACATCGAACGAGCGCATCGCCTCATCCGACGGTCGCAGCGTCCTCCCGTCGTACAACGAACGGATCGGAATTCCCGTACGGGCATCCACCGAACCGGAGACCTTTTCGCCGGCGTCGGCCGTCCCGCGGAAACCGTGTTCGGGTGAGAAGATGGCCTCGACGTCGAAACCGCTCTCGTGGAGCAGATCGACCAGATGAACCCTTCCGGCGGCATCCACCGTCAGCGGGTGTCCCTCGGCGCCGACGGCTCCGGGCATCCGCGCCACCGAGGTCTGGTTGGCCAGCACGGCGACCCGCCGGCCGCGCAGCCGGGGGAAGTAGGCGGCCGTATCGGTCATGCCGACCTGCACGCCCGCGTTTTCGACCGGACGCGCCGCCTCCGCGGTCCCCGCCGCAAGGAGCCCGGTCAGCAAGGCAACGCACCCCGCGGTCCGGCGAAGGAATCCGCTACGCATTGGCGCCGAACTCCATGAGATAGGCCTTGATGAAGGCATCCAGATCGCCGTCCATCACCGCCTCGACGTTCGAAGTCTGGACACCCGTACGGTGGTCCTTGACGCGGCGGTCGTCGAAGACATACGACCGGATCTGCGAACCCCACTCGATCTTCTTCTTCGAGGCTTCGAGCGCCTGCTGCGTGGCCATGCGCTTGTCCAGTTCGCGCTGGTAGAGTTTCGACCGCAGGATGCGCATCGCATTCTCGCGGTTCATCAGCTGCGAACGTGTCTCCATGTTTTCGATCAGATACTCGACCGGTTCGCCCGTATCGGGGTCCTTGCCGTGGTAGCGCAGCCGCACGGCCGTCTCGACCTTGTTGACGTTCTGGCCGCCGGCCCCCGACGAACGGAACGTATCCCACTCGATGTCGGCCGGGTTGATCGTGATCTCGATCGTGTCGTCAACGGCCGGCGAGACGAAGACCGACGCGAAGGTCGTCTGTCGCTTGTTGTTGGCATTGAAGGGCGACAGACGCACCATGCGGTGAACGCCGTTCTCGCTCTTGAGGTAACCGTAGGCGTATTCGCCCTCGAACTCCAGCGTGCAGGACTTTACGCCCACCTCGTCACCGGCCTGATAATCGAGCACCTTGACCTTGTAGCCGTGAGCCTCGCCCCAACGCGTGTACATGCGCATGAGCATCGAGGCCCAGTCCAGCGCCTCCGTACCGCCCGCTCCGGCGTTGATATCCATGATGGCTCCCAACTTGTCCTCGTCGCGGCGCAGCATGTTACGCATCTCGAGCTTTTCGATCTTCTCGAGCGTCGAGGCGTAATGGGCGTCGAGTTCGGCCTCGGTCATGACCCCCTCCTTGACGAAGTCGGGCATCAGTTCGAGATCCTCGACATCCTTGCGGATGGCGTCGTAATCCTCGACCCACGCCTTGATGCCGGCCACCTTGCGCAACTGTTCGCGCGCCCGGTCGGGGTCACCCCAGAAGTCGGGCTCCTGTGTCTTCTCCTCCTCGTTGCGCAGGTCGATGCGCTTCTGCTCGATGTCCAGGCAGCGTTCCAAAGCCTCGCGCCGCTGTTCGAGCTCCTTGATCTGATCGGATAATACCATATGTTGCAGTCTGCTTGTTTGCTAAAATTTCTCGTGAAGCCTGCGTCCCGCGAAGTCCAGGATGAAATCGGCCGTCTCCTCTTCGCCCAGCTTCGAGGAGTTGACACACAGATGATAGGTGGCGGCCTGTCCCCAGGTTCGCAGGCTGTAGTAGTTGTAGTACGAAGCCCGCTGCGCGTCGATGCGCTCCATCATGGCGCGGGCCTCCTCCTCCGAGCAGTCGTGCCGCTTGCGGAGGCGCGCTATGCGATCGGCCTCGTCGGCCGTAATGAAGACGTTGACGCAGCGCGGATTGTCGCGCAGAATGTAGTCGGCGCACCGTCCGACGAAGATCGCCGACTCGCGTGAGGCAATCTCGCGAATCACATCGCTCTGGATGCGGAACAGCGACTCGTTGGCCAGGATATTGTTCGTGTTGCCCCCCTCGTAGCCCGTGAACGGAGCACGTAAGTAGCCGATCAGCGCAGCGAACGTACCCTTGGCTTCGCGTTCGTCGGCCCGTTCGAAACACTCGGGACAGAGCCCGCTCTCGCGGGCGGCGAGATTGATAAGCTCCTTGTCGTAGAGCTTGATACCCAGACGCCGGGCGATGATCTCGCCGACGACCTTGCCGCCGCTGCCCAGCTGGCGGCCGATATTGATGACGAATTTATCCATAGACGATCACTGTTTTTCGGGTTCGGGAGCCGGCTGTCTGCGGAAATGGCGCAGCTGCCAGGTCAGCATGAAGAAGGCGACGATCGAGGCCAGCAGATCCGAGAGCGGCATCGAGGCCCAGACGCCCCAGCTGCCGTCCCACGGCGTATATCGGTCGAAGATGTGCGGCAGGAAGATCAGGAACGGCATGAGGAACAGCAGCTGCCGCGACAGCGACAGGAAGATGGCCTTGCCGGCCATGCCGATGCTCATGAAGAAGTTCGTGGCCACCATCTGGAAGCCGATGATCGGATAGCAGATGAAGGTGATGCGCATGCCCTCGATCGAGAGGCGAATCAACTCCTCGTCCGTCGTAAAGAGGCTGACGGCCAGCCGCGGAAAGAGTTCGCCGATCAGGAATCCGCATACCGTGATGCACGTGGCGCCGATCATCGTCAGTTTCAGCACCCGCATGACGCGGTCGAACTGCCGTGCGCCGTAGTTGTAGCCGGCGATGGGCTGCATGCCCTGGTTCAGTCCCATGACGATCATCACGAAGAAGAATCCCAGACGGTTGACGATGCCGTAGGCGCCGATCATCAGGTCGCCGCCGAACTCCTTCAACCCCTTGTTGATGAGAATGACGATGAAGCAGGCGGCCAGATTCATCAGGAAGGGCGACATGCCGATCGAGAGGATGTCGCGGACGATCTTGCGGCGCAGGCGGTAGATGCCGCGTCGGAAGTGGAGCAGCTCCTGCCGGTCCGACAGGAGCCGGAACTGCCAGACGAGCGAGATAATCTGGGCCAGAATCGTGGCGATGGCTGCCCCGCGGATGCCCCAGTCGAACCAGAAGATGAAGATCGGGTCGAGGATGGCATTGATGACCACCGTGCTGATCGTGGCGTACATCGACTTGCGGGGGTGCCCCGCGGCGCGCAGGATGGAGTTCAGACCCAGATAGATGTGCGTGACAACGTTGCCGAGCAGGATGATGACCATGTACTCGCGGGCGTAGCCGATCGTCGCCTCGCTGGCTCCGAAGAAGTAGAGGATCGGATCAAGGAAGAGCAGGGCGACAATACTGAAGGCGATGCCGATGATGATGTTGAGCATCACGACGTTGCCCAACACGCGCTGGGCCGTCTCGTAGTCGCGCTGCCCGAGGCGCATGGAGACCAGTGTCGCGGCACCCACGCCGACGAGCGATCCGAAGGCCGCGGCGAGGTTCATCAACGGGAAGGTCAGCGCCAGTCCCGAGATGGCCAGGGGACCGACACCATGGCCGATGAAGATACTGTCGATCATGTTATAGAGCGAGGAGGCCGTCATGGCGATGATCGCCGGTACGGCATACTGTACAAGCAGCTTCCGGATCCGCTCGGTACCGAGTTCCAGAGCCGCCACTTTAAGTTCCGCCATAGTTTCTGTTATTGCTTGCTTCTTGTTTTTGTTATTCGTTCGGTTCCTGCAGGGCGCGTTCCAAACCATTCAAGGAGGTTCAAGGACAGCTCCCGGGCAGCCCGTTCGGGAACGGATGCCACAATGGAGAGTCTGTTCGGATTGCCGCAGGTTTCGTCTCTCCGGTTCTCCGGTCCTGCCGGGTGCGCCAGGGTCCTCTCCGCCTCCCGGACCGTGCGGGGCTTGCCTCGGCCTCTCTTCCCCCCCCGATTATCGCGGCACGGCACGGTCGAGGCGGTCAAACCACCCGGCGTAGATCTCCGGCGAGGTCGAAAGCCCCAACTCCTCCGTCATGAAGGCCGACGCATCGCCCGAATACCACTGCCGCGTGACGTAGACCGTCAGCCGCACTTCGGAGGTGAGCCCCGTCGACTGCACGACAAAACTCAGGTGGCGGATCTCGCCGGCCATCGGCACAAGGATCTCCGGTTCGGCGGGCAGCACCTGCCGCGCCACAACGAGTCTCGACGCCCGGTCGGCACTCACGATCAAACACCCCTCACGCTGCAGCAGGTCGAAAAGCAGGTCGTAACACTCTGCAGCGCCGACCGCCGGCCGTTTTCCTGCAGGATACGCTTCATACGACCGGATCCGTAGTTACTCCAACTCCCAGTCCGAACCGTCCTTGCGGTCCTTGACGCGGATGCCGGCTGCGGTGAGTCCGTCGCGGATGCGGTCCGACGTCGCCCAGTCCTTCGAGGACTTGGCTCCCTGACGGATATCGAGCAGCATCTCCACGAGCGGCGTCACGTAGTCGCGGCCCGAAGCCGTACCGGCAGCCTTTTCGTCACGCAGTCCCAGGATGTCGAAGGCATAGAGGCGGAACGTCCGGCGCAGCTTCTCGAGATCCTCGGCCGTAATGGTCTGCGTACCGTCGGCCAGCTGGTTGATCGTGCGCACCCAGTCGAAGAGGGCCGAGATAACCATCGGCGAGTTCAGATCGTCGTCCATGGCCGTGCGGCAGCGCTCCTCGAGTTCGTCGGGCGAGACGGTCGACACGGCCGAGGGCCGGATCTTGCCCAGCGTCTCGATTCCCTTCATCAGACGGTCGAGCCCCTTTTCGGCGGCCTGCAGCGCCTCGTTCGAGAAGTCGAGCGTCGAGCGGTAGTGGGCCTGCAGCACGAAGAAGCGGATCGTCATCGGCGAGTAGGCCTGGGCCAGCAGGCGGTGCGAGCCCGTGAAGAGCTCCTCGAGCGTAATGAAGTTGCCGAGCGACTTGCCCATCTTCTGGCCGTTGATCGTAATCATGTTGTTGTGCACCCAGTAGCGGGCCGAATCGTGGCCCAGGGCGGCGGTCGACTGCGCGATCTCACACTCGTGGTGGGGGAACATCAGGTCCATGCCGCCGCCGTGGATGTCGAAACGCTCGCCCAGATAGCGCGTCGACATGGCCGAGCACTCCATGTGCCAGCCGGGGAAACCGTCGCTCCAGGGCGAGGGCCAGCGCATGATGTGTTCGGGCGAGGCCTTCTTCCAGAGGGCGAAGTCGTAGGAGTGGTGCTTGTCCGACTGGCCGTCCAGCTCGCGCGTATTGGTGACGATGTCCTCGAGGTTGCGGCCCGAGAGGCATCCGTAGTGGTATTTGCGGTTGTATTTCTCGACGTCGAAATAGATCGAACCGTTCGATTCGTAGGCGAAGCCGGCCTCGAGGATACGCTTGACGAACTCGATCTGCTCGATGATGTGGCCCGAGGCGCAGGGTTCGATCGAGGGCGACTCGACATTGAGGGCATCCATCGCCCGGTGGTAACGCTCCGTGTAGTAATGGGCCACCTCCATGGGCTCCAACTGCTCGAGGCGTGCCTTCTTGGCGATCTTGTCCTCACCCTCGTCGGCATCGTGCTCGAGGTGGCCGACGTCGGTGATGTTGCGCACGTAGCGGACCTTGTAGCCCAGCGCCTTGAGGTAGCGGAAGAGCAGGTCGAAGGTCACCGCCGGACGGGCATGGCCCAGATGGGGATCGCCGTAGACCGTCGGGCCGCAGACATACATGCCGACACGGCCCTCGACCAGGGGTTCGAACTCCTCCTTGCGACGGGAGAGCGTATTGTAAAGTACGAGTTTGGATTCCATAATAATTCGGTTTAACGACGTTTTGAACGGGTAAAGATACGAATTTTATGCGTTATCCCGAAAATTTATCGTACCTTTACCCCGATTATTATGAAATTTCAGGATTTAGGACTCTCGGCGCCGCTGCTGCGCGCCGTCTCGGAAAAGGGTTACGAAACCCCCACCCCCATTCAGGAACAAGCCATACCGCCCGCCCTCGAGGGCCGCGACCTGCAGGGTTGCGCCCAGACCGGCACGGGCAAGACCGCAGCCTTCACGCTGCCCATTCTGCAACTGCTGGCCCAGGAGCCGCCCGTACGGGGACGGCGTCCGATCCGGGCGCTGGTGCTCACCCCCACGCGCGAACTGGCCATCCAGATCGACGAGTGCTGCCGCGACTACGCCCGCTACACGCCGATCCGCCACTGCGTCATCTTCGGCGGCGTCAACCAGCGGCCGCAGGTCGAGGCGCTCGAACGGGGCGTCGACCTGCTCGTGGCCACGCCGGGGCGCCTGCTCGACCTGATCGGCCAGGGCTACATCACGCTCGACGCCATCCGCTTCTTCATCCTCGACGAGGCCGACCGCATGCTCGACATGGGCTTCATCCACGACATCCGACGCATCCTGCCGCTGCTGCCCGCCAAGCGGCAAACGCTCTTCTTCTCGGCCACCATGCCGGAGGAGATCGCCGCACTGGCCGCCCGGATCCTGCACGACCCGGTGCTGGTGACCGTCACGCCGCCGGCTTCGGTGGTCGAGACCATCGCACAGCGGGTCTACTTCGCCGAGAAGAGCGAGAAGAGCGAGCTGCTGATCCGCCTGCTGCGCGAATCGGATGCACGGCAGGTGCTGGTCTTCACCCGCACCAAACACGGCGCCGACCGGCTGGCCAGGATCCTCAACCGGGCGGGGATCGACGCGGCGGCCATCCACGGCAACAAGTCGCAGAACGCCCGCGTACGGGCGATGAACGACTTCAAGTCGGGGGCATGCCGCGTGCTGATCGCCACGGATATCGCCGCCCGCGGCATCGACATCGACCAGCTGCCGCTCGTCGTCAACTATGACCTGCCGGAGGTGGCCGAGACCTACGTCCACCGCATCGGCCGTACGGGGCGTGCCGGACGGGAAGGCTCGGCGTGGTCGTTCTGCTCCGAAGCCGAACTGGAGTACCTGCTCGGGATCCAGAAGCTCACGGGGCTGATTCTCCCCATCGAGGGGGAGACCCCGGCCTATGCCGCCGAGGCACTGGAGGAGGCCGCGCGGCGTCAGGCCCGGGCCGACAGGAAGAGCCGCAGCGCCAAGCCGACGGCTCCGAAGCGAAACACTCCTGCCGCACAGACTTCCGCTGCTTCATCCGCCGCTCCGGCGACTTCGGAAGGGGAAAAGACCCAACCCTCCGGACAACCCGCTCCGACCCGAAAGTCGCCCCGGGCCACCGCGCCGACAGCCGCCGGGAAGGTGGCAGCACCCGCCCAGGAGACAATCCCGGACAGCAAAGCGACGGTCCGATCTGCCGAAGCAACGGCTTCTACCGTCCGGGAAACGACCCCGAACGCCGGAGAACGTGCCGGCACCGTCCCGAAACGCCGACGCCGCCACCGTCGCCGCGGGGCTGCCGCAACCCCGGACGCCGCCACCTCCGCACCTTCCGGCCACTTCTCCCGGAAGCCGGAACAAGCCCCCGAGGTCTCCGCCGGCCAACCGGCCCCGGTGAAGGAGGCAGCCCGCGACATGGCGCAGCCGAAATCGGCCCCGACGAAGAGCAGCTCCCGCAACGCGGCGCAACCGAAGCCGAACAGCGGCCATGCCGGCAAACGCCCGGCGGCTCCGACCTCCCGCAGCGCGTCGACGGAGCCCCGTCCGGAACCGTCACCGTCACGCAACACCCGCCCGCGCAACGACCGGAACAACGACCGGAGCCATGGCAGAGCCAAGACCTCACCGAAGGGCTCGCCGCGCACGGACCGCACCCCGCGCCCCGAGGTTCGGGAAGAAAATCGCATTTCGCATACGAACGATTGGAAAAACCGCGTTAAATCACTACTTTTGCGAACATTCGGCAAATAACCACCGCCTTTAGGAATTTGTGAACGATATGCATCTCTTCAAACGCTGGAACAACCTCGTCGGATGGGGCGTCTTCGCCATTGCGGCGATCGTCTACCTGATGACCATGGAACCCGTGTCGAGTCTCTGGGACTGCTCGGAGTTCATCGCCACCTCCTACAAACTCGAAGTGGGACACCCGCCCGGCGCCCCGCTCTTCATGATGCTGGCCCGGCTGGCCACCCTCTTCGCCTTCGGCAATCCCGATTACGTGGGCATGGCCGTCAATGCGATGAACTCGCTGGCCAGCGCCTTCTGCATCCTCTTCCTCTTCTGGACGATCACCCACCTGGCCCGCCGCATGGCTACGCGCAACGGTGCCGAACTGACCCGCCCGACCATCGTGGCCATCCTCGGTGCCGGCGCCGTCGGAGCCCTGGCCTACACCTTCACCGACACCTTCTGGTTCTCGGCCATCGAGGGTGAGGTCTACGCCCTCTCGTCGATGTTCACGGCGCTGGTCGTCTGGCTCATGCTCAAGTGGGAGGAGCAGGCCGACGAACCCCACGCCTCGCGCTGGATCGTGCTGATCGCCTACCTGATGGGACTCTCGATCGGCGTGCACATCCTCAACCTGCTGTGCATCCCCGCGCTGGTCTTCATCTACTACTTCCGCAAAACGGAGCACATCACCTGGAAGGGCGTCGTCGGCACCACACTGCTGGCCGGAGCCCTGATCATCTTCGTCAACTACATCATCATCCCCTGCACGATCTGGATCGGCGCCCAGTTCGACACGCTCTTCGTCAACACGCTGGGACTGCCCGTCAACACGGGCTTCGCCCTGAGCATGCTGGGACTGCTGGCCCTGATGGGCTGGGCCACGTGGCAGAGCTACCGCCGCCAGCGGCCGCTGCTCAACCTCTTCCTGCTCTCGACGACGATGATCCTCATCGGCTTCTCGTCCTACGCCTCGGTGGTCATCCGGGCCTCGGTCAACCCGCCGATGAACTCCAACAACCCGAACAACCCCCATGCGCTGCTCTCGGTGCTCAACCGCGAACAGTACGGCAACCGTCCGCTGTTGTACGGCGCCCAATACTCGGCGCCTCCCGAGAACGTTACCACCAAGGAGGTCCGCTATCTGGACGAGGACGGCAAATACAAGAAGGCCTCCATCCTGACGGGCTATACCCACGCGCCGGAGTTCATGACCCTCTTCCCGCGCATGTGGAACGCCTCGAAGGGCGAAAAGGAGTACAAGCAGTGGGCCGCCTACCGCACCAAGACCGAGACGCTGCGCGATGAAAACGGCGAGATCCGGCGCGACGCCTCGGGGCGCCCCGTGCGCGGCGAGGTGCTCGACTACGGCCGCAAGCACGTCTACACGGACTCCTACGGCGATACGCGCAGCATCGTCGAGCCGACCTTCGGCGAGAACCTCTACTTCTTCTTCAACTACCAGCTCTCGTACATGTACTGGCGCTACTTCCTGTGGAATTTCGTCGGCCGCCAGAGCGACATCCAGCCCTTGCGCACGACGATCACCGACGGAAACTGGCTCTCGGGCATCCAGTGGATCGACCGCATGTACGTCGGGCCGCAGGACAACCTGCCGCGCGAAGTGGCCGAGAACAAGGGGCGCAACACCTACTATTTCCTCCCCTTCCTGCTGGGTCTGATCGGACTGATCTACCAGTTGAACCGCGATCCGCGCAACTTCTCGATCGTCATGTGGCTCTTCATCATGATGGGTGTAGCGCTGGTCGTCTACTTCAACACCTCGCCCGGCGAACCGCGTGAACGCGACTACGTCTATGCAGGTTCGTTCTACGCCTTCTCGATCTGGATCGGGTGCGGGGTGCTGGCGCTGCGCGAGCTGATCGAACGGATCGCCAAACGCCGCAACCTTGCCACGGCGGCTGCCGCCATCGTCCTTTCGCTGAGCGTGCCGGGAATCCTCGCGGCCCAGAACTGGGACGACCACGACCGCTCGCACCGTACGATGGCCCGCGATATCGGCTGGAACTACCTCCAGTCGACACTCCCCAACTCGATCATCCTCAACTACGGCGACAACGACACCTTCCCGCTGTGGAACAACCAGGAGGTCTACGGCGTACGGCCCGACGTGCGGATCGTCAACACGTCGTACCTCGGCGGCGAATGGTACATCGACGAGATGAAGACCCGCGCCAACGAAGCGGCCGGCGTCCCCTTCTCGCTGCCCAAACACAAGTATACCTACACGAACGATCTGGTGCCGGTGCTGGAGAAGCTGGACCGCGTTCCGGAGCTGCGCGAGGTGATCGACTTCGTGCGCAGCGACGATCCGCGCAGCCAGGTGCAGTACAGCGACGGCACGTGGGCCGACTACATCCCCGCCAAGCGCATTGCGCTGCCCGTCAACAAGGAGAATGCCATCGCTTCGGGGATCGTGGCCGAAAAGGATCGCGACAAGATGGTCGATACGGTCTACATCAACCTGCGGGGCAATTCGGTGGACAAGAGCCAGTTGATGATCCTCGACATGCTCGCGAACTTCGACTGGAAACGCCCCGTCTACCTCACGCAGGTCTACATCATGCAGGACCTCGGACTGATGGATTATCTGCAGTTTGACGGCTACGCCTACCGTTTCGTGCCGATCCGCACGCCGGTGGAGAACCCCTACGAGATCGGGCGCATCGACACGGACTACACCGCACCGCTGCTCCGGAATACGTTCCGCTACGGAAACCTCAACGATCCACGGGTTTACGTCGATTACTTCATCCAGTACAACCTCGCGGCCTCGCATGCCCGCGACGCCTTTGCCCGTGTGGCCAAGGAACTGCTGCGCGAAGGAAAGGTCCAGGAGGCCGTCGAGCTGCTGGACCTGGGTCTGGAGAAGCTGCCCACGTCGCAAATCCGCTTCACGGACTCCAACACCTACCCCTTCCTCGAGGCCTACTATGCCGCCTCGGCCATGGGAGACGAGGAGGCAGCCGAGAAAGGGGATGCCCTGCTGCGGGAATATGCCCAGACGCTGATCGAGTATATCGAGTACTATCTGCGTTTCGAGGGGGCTCAGGGCGACATGGTTTCGGGACTGATCGACGAAAAGCTGGACCAGCTGGGCGACGTCTACTACCTGGCCAGCTATGCCGGACGCCGCGGCATCGTGTCCGAACTGAACAACTACTACCGTACGCTGGGCGTCTCGGAGGAGAATCTCATCCAGGTAGACAGCATCTCCGAAGCGGTCGATTCGGCCCAGAATCTCCCGGCCGAAGCCAAATAGAAACTTCCCGAAGGGGCGGATGGGGACGAGTTGACCCGAAGCCGAAGCCGGCCCCTGGTCCATACAAATAAAAAACGCACGGATAAAACCGTGCGTTTTTTATTTCGTCTTTGTTTGATTGTGTCAGTCCGACTTCGGTCCGTCGCCATTCAGAGAGTGTCCGGGGCAAGATTTTGATCAGGGCATCCGGTTCGTCCGTCCGGTGTTCGGTCACCCGGGGTCAAACGTTCCAACCGGACACTCCATCCGCTCCTGCTCTTCCTCCCGGCCTCCGGGGCCTCCAACCGGACATTCCATCCGCTCCTGCTCTTCCTCCCGGCCTTCCGGGCCTCCAACCGGACACTCCATCCGCTCCTGCTCTTCCTCCGGCCTCCGGGGCCTCCAACCGGACATTCCATCCGCTCCTGCTCTTCCTCCCGGCCTCCGGGGCCTCCGGTCAGGATTTCTCGGGCGTGGGATGCTCGGAAGGCTTGTTCTTCGAACCGTTCTTGTTGTAGAGGAACCGCCGGATCTTCTGCGTCGGCGTCTTCACGAAATCCTCCTTCTCCTCAACTACCTCCGAAATCCGCGAAAAACGGTTCACCTTCGCATTGACGAACTCCATGATCTCCTTCTTCAACTGTTCGGTCTTGGCCTCCAACGCCTCCTTCTTGGTCGCCCACTCCTCGCGCCAGTTATCGATCATCGACTCAATCTCCTCGCGATTGAAGTGAACCAGGGCAATCAGACGCCCTTCGTGCTCCGTAACAATCGAATCGGCAATGCAGACATGCGAGTTCAATACACTTTCGATATCCTCGGGATAGATATTCTCTCCGCCGGGGCCCACGATCATGTTTTTCAGACGCCCCTTGATGTAGAGCCAGCCGTCCTTGTCGAATTCGCCCAGGTCGCCCGTACGGAACCACCCGTCGGCCGTAAAGGCCTCGCGCGTAGCCTCGGGATTCTTGTAGTAGCCGAGCATGATGCTCGGCGTGAGGGCGACGATCTCGCCCTGCCGCGTCTGGGGGTTGACGTTATCCAGCCGCAGCTGCACGCCCGGCGCCTGGGGGCCCGTCGAGCCCAGTCGCACCTGTGAAGGCGCCGCACCGGCCAGCAGCGGAGCCGTCTCGGTGAGTCCGTAACCGATGGCATAGGGCACACGGGCTTCCAGCAGAAAGCGTTCGGCTCCCCGATCGAGTTTCGAGCCGCCGATTCCGAGGAAACGCATCCGGCCGCCGAAGACCTTCATGAGTTTCTTGCCCGCCACCCGGTTGAGATAGCGACGCAGGAAGCCCACACGGTAGGCAGTGCGCCAGAAGCCGTTGGAGTTGAACTTGGCCAACACCTGATGGCGGTAGATCTTCTCGATCACGAGCGGCACGATGAGCATCACCGTAGGCCGCACGCTGCGCAGCGCCGGCATCAGGGCCGAGGCCGTGGGCGGACGGTCGAGGTAGACCACCCGAGCTCCCTCGGAGAAGGGGTAGATCATGCCGATCGAGCACTCGTAGGTATGCGACAGTGGCAGTACCGAGAGGAAGATATCGTCCCAATGAACCGGGAAGATCGAAGACGAAAGGTCGATCTGCCGGCACAGGGCCGCATGGGTCAGCATGACGCCCTTGGGTTTGGAGGTCGTACCCGACGTATAGATGATCACGGCCAGATCGTCGGGTTTGGGGATGGCCGTGGCCCCCTCCTCCCGGACGTGCTGGGCAATGACACCGAGATTTTTCGTACGGACCACGACATTCAGACGGTCGATGGTCTTGCGGGAAAGTTTCGTGAAGAGACGGTCGGAGACCAGCAGCGCCCGGGCTTCGGCGTGTTCGATGATCATGTCGAGCTCCTCGCCCGAGAAGTCGGGCAGAATCGGCACGGCGACCATGCCGGCCGAGGTGATGGCAAAATAACAGATGCCCCAGTTGGGCATGTTGCTGCTCAGCAGGGCGACCTTGTCCCCGGGACGAAGCCCCGAGGTGGTCAGGATCTCCTGCACACGGGCAATACGACGGCCCACTTCAGCATAAGTCACATCCTCGCCGTCGAACATCGAGTAGGCGATCCGCGATGCGAACTTCTCCACACTGTTGCGAACCAGTTCGTACAGGGTATTGATAATCATGACGTATTCTTGTTATCCGTGAAAGGAACGCAATATTACGGGGCTAAGTTACGAATTTCCAACCAAAAAATACTATTTTTGGCGTAAAATATCAATATGCTCGACCATTCGAATATCAAAAGGCTCGCCGCGGAGACGGGGTTCGATCTCTGCGGCGTGGCACCGTGCCGTCACCTGGACGAGGGCGAGTCGCGTTTCCGCGAATGGATCGCCTGCGGCTACCAGTCGTCGCTGGCCTATCTGGAGCGGAATACGGAGAAGCGCTTCGATCCGCGGCTGCTGGTCGAGGGGGCCCGCACGGCCGTAGTCTGCGCCGTGGGATACAAGAACGTCGTCAGCGACGGTTATCCCGCCGCTCACCGCACGAAGATCGCCTCGTATGCCTGCGCCGTGGATTACCACACGCTGCTGCGCGGAATGCTCCGCCAGCTGTTCGAGGGGTTGCGCGAGACTTCGCCCGAACTCCGGGGACGGGTCTTCGTCGACACGGCTCCGCTGGCCGAAAAGCTGCTGGCCGTGGAGGCCGGGCTGGGATGGATCGGACGCCAGTCGCTGCTGGTGACCCCCGAGTTGGGGAGTTTCCTCGTCCTGGGCGAGTTGATTCTCTGCGAGGAGTGCGACCGCTACGACACGCCCTTCGGCGAATCACGCTGCGGAACGTGCCGCGCCTGCGTGGAGAGCTGCCCCACGGGGGCGGTGATGCCCGGGCGGGGAATCGACACGGCACGCTGCATCGCGTGCCACACCATCGAACGCGAACCCGCACAACGGATCGATCTCCACGGCTGGATCTTCGGCTGCGACGCCTGTCAGAGCAACTGTCCCTGGAACCGCCGCGCCCCGCTCCACCGCAACCGGGCATTCGATCCCGTGTTCGATCCGCGCGGCATGGATGCCGCGGCGTGGCGGAAGATGGACGAAGCGGAATTCGAACGCCGCTGCGGCCAGACGCCGCTGACACGCAGCGGTCTGGAGCGCATCCGCGGCAATATCGCCGCGGAGCCGGCCGCAAGGCCTTGCGACGACGTGCGGCCCGCCCCCGAAGAGACGGACCGCAGCTGAATAGGGATAACAGGCGTAAAGCGTATAGGAGGAGGCCCCTGCGTGCGCGACGCCGGAACGGCCGCCTCGAGGCGAATGCGATGCGTGACCCGACGCTAAGCCCCGGCACCTCGATCTCCGGGCTTTCATACGTTTGCTTTTCCATGTCGTTGCGTTGAATGATGTGGCCCGGTTTCCTGCACTATCGTACCGGAGTCTCTTCCACGCGGGAAAAGAAGGCTGGAGAAAAACAAGGAGCGACCCCGCAAGCGGGATCGCTCCTTCTATCATCCGCACCGGAGAACTCCGGCGTCGAAATTACTTCTGCAGTTCAGTCAGCGCAGCCTTGGCATTCTCGGCAGCCGGTCCGGCCGTCACCTTCTGGAAGGCCGAGATGGCCTGAGCCTTCATCTCCTTGGCGTTGTAGGCGGCACCCAGCAGGTAGTACATCAGACTCTTGTCCTCCTCCTCGGTCTGGGCATCGGCAGCAGCCTGAGCCAGTTCGATCACCTTGTCGTAGTCCTTCTTGTTGGCATAGGCCTGCAGGCGCACGTTCTGGAACAGAGCGCTTTCCGGGTTCTTCTCGAGCTGTGCGTCGGCCAGCTTGATGATGCCGTCGAAATCACCGGCAGTCTGCATCTCGGCCACCTTGTTGTTCGTATAGAGGGCCATCATCTCCTTGGCCTTGGCCACGTCCTCGGCATATTTCGGGTGGGTCTTGGAGGCAATGGCCTCGTAGATGTCCATACCCTTCTCGTACTCGCCCATCTCGCAGTAGCTCATCGCCAGGTTCAGCGCCATGGCCGTGTTGTCGGGATCGGCCTTGTAGCCCTTCTCGAAGATGCCGGCAGCCGTCACATAGTCCTTGTTGTTGAAGGCCTCACCGCCCTGCAGCTGGTAGATCTTGGCCACCCAGCCGTTCGATTTGGCAGCCTGCGACATGTCGCCGTAGAGCTCGGCCAGCTCGGCCGACTTGGAGAAGTTCTTCAGCGCCTCGTCGTAATTCTTGGTCCTGATGGCGGCTCCGCCCAGGTAGTAGTAGCATTTGGGCAGCGTCGACTTGGCCGTGGTAACCTGCGTGGCCACCTCCTCGTTGTCGCCTCCCAGCTCAATCACCTGCTCGAACTTGGCTGCGGCGCCGGCGTAATCCTTGGCGTTGAACGCCGCGCCGGCTTCGTTGTAGAGCGTCGCCACATCCTGTGCCGAAAGCGACAGGGCCGCCATCAGCGCTACGGCCGAAACAAAAATCTTTTTCATTTTCATTTTCAATCGTTTTAATTTTTTAGGTTCCGAGTCATCAAAACGTCCGTGTAGGGCGCGTTGGGGACAAAAATACAAAAAAATTTCCGCTTTTGCCAAATTTAATTCCGCAACGAGGCGAAAAAAGAGGTCATCAGCGCTTCACACTCTCCGGCCAGCACACCGCTCGCAACCTCCGTTTTGGGGTGGAAAACCCGTTCGCTGTAGCGGCGGAAACCCCGCTTCGGATCGTCCGCGCCCCAGACCACCCGGCCCACCTGTGCCCACGCGATCGCCCCGGCACACATGATGCACGGTTCGACCGTCACATAGAGCGTACACTTGGGCAGATACTTACCTCCGAGCGTCGAGGCGGCAGCCGTCAGGGCCTGCATCTCGGCATGGGCCGTCGGGTCGGACAAGGTCTCCACGAGGTTGTGCCCGCGGCCGATCACCGCATCGCCCGACACGACGACCGCCCCGATGGGCACCTCCTGCATATCAAACGCTTTTCGGGCCTCGTTTAGTGCCAGGCGCATGAATTTTTCATCGATTTGACGCTGATCCATATCGGTTTTTCTGCAAAAAACGCGATTTTTCCGCGATTTTCCAAATTTTCGCAACTCCCCGCAACGGGGTTCCGACTCCGGAGCTCCTTTTTTTCAGCCCCGGCGGCTTTTTCTCCGCAAAAGTTATTACCTTTGTGGGTTGTTTGAAACAAACCTACGTTCACTCACGGACAAACAAACTTACACGTCAATGTACAGAACTCATACCTGCGGGTGCCTCCGGGCCTGCAATGTCCACGAAAACGTCACCCTGGCCGGGTGGGTGCAGAAAGTCAGAAACCTCGGCGCCATGACCTTCATCGACCTGCGCGACCGTTACGGCCTGACGCAGATCGTCGTCGAGGAGCACTCCCCCGCCGAAGCCCGCCAGACGGCCGCCCGCCTGGGCCGCGAATGGGTCATCCAGGTCGAGGGCGAGGTCGTCGAGCGCCAGTCGAAGAACCCCAAGATGCCCACGGGCGACATCGAAGTCTCGGCCCGCCGCATCACGGTGCTCCACGAAGCCGAGATCCCGCCCTTCACCATCGAGGAGGTCTCGGACGGCGGCGACGACCTGCGCATGAAATACCGCTACCTCGACCTGCGGCGTCCGCCCCTGCAGCGCAACCTGATCCTGCGCCACAAGATGGCCCAGGAGATCCGCCGCTTCCTCTCGGACGAGGGGTTCCTCGAGATCGAAACCCCCTATCTGGTCGCCTCGACGCCCGAAGGCGCCCGTGACTTCGTCGTCCCGAGCCGCATGTCGCCCAACCAGTTCTACGCCCTGCCGCAGTCGCCGCAGATTCTCAAGCAGCTGCTCATGGTGGCCGGCTATGACAAGTATTTCCAGATCGTGCGCTGCTTCCGCGACGAGGACCTGCGCGCCGACCGTCAGCCCGAATTCACGCAGATCGACTGCGAGATGTCGTTCGTCGAGCAGGAGGACGTTCTCGAGGTCTTCGAGCGCTGGGCCAAGCACATGTTCAAGACCGTGCTGGGCATCGACTTCACCGAGCCGCTGCGCCGCATGCCCTGGATCGAGGCCATGGAGAAGTACGGCTCGGACAAACCCGACCTGCGCTTCGGCATGGAGTTCTCCGATCTGACCGACCTGGCCAAGGGACACGGATTCTCGGTCTTCGACCAGGCCGAATACGTCACCGGCTTCGCCGCTCCGGGCTGCGCCACCTACACGCGCAAGCAGATCGACGTCCTCACGGAGTTCGTCAAACGGCAGCAGATCGGCGCCAAGGGGCTGATCTGGATCCGTATGGAGGCCGAAGGTGGCGTCAAGTCGTCGATCGACAAGTTCTACTCGCCCGAGGAGGTGCGCGCCATGGCCGAGCGTTGCGGCGCCAAGGCCGGTGACCTGGTCCTGATCCTCTGCGGCAAGAAGTTCAAGGTGCTGCCGCAGTTGTGCGCCCTGCGTCTGGAGGTGGCCCAGCAGCTGGGGCTGCGCGATCCGAAGAAGTTCGCGCCGCTGTGGGTCGTCGACTTTCCCCTGTTCGAGTGGGACGACGAGACGCAGCGCTTCTACGCCGTACACCACCCCTTCACCTCGCCCAAACCCGAGGATATCGAATTCCTCGACAGCGACCCGGGCCGCGTGCGGGCAAACGCCTACGACTTCGTCTGCAACGGTACGGAGATCGGTGGCGGCTCGATCCGTATCCACGATTCGAAACTCCAGGAGAAGATGTTCGAACTGCTGGGCTTCACGCCCGAACAGGCTCAGGCCCGTTTCGGCTTCCTGATGAACGCCTTCAAGTACGGCGCACCCCCTCATGGAGGTCTGGCCTTCGGTTTCGACCGTTTGTGCGCGCTCTTCGGCGGTTCGGACTCGATCCGCGACTACATTGCCTTCCCGAAGAACAACGCCGGCCGCGACATGATGCTCGACGCGCCGAACTTCATCGACCAGTCGCAGCTCGACGAACTCTACCTCACGCTGCGCAAGCCCGAGGCATAGGATTAATAATCAAATAGGCATGGCAAATTATATTCGAGAACAACTCTTATCCAAATATGAATTTCTCAATTTTGGACATGCTTTAGAAATTCTAAGTGAAGCTTTTCCTAACGAATGGCAAGAAATTCAGGATTGCTTGGAACAGTTAGTCATATCGACCGAAGATATAACTTCTGCAGGAGGAAATGAAACTGCTATACCTAAAAAATTCGATGATTTTTTATATCCCCGAGGCTGGAAAGAACTTAGAATAACAGGAGATTTATTAGTCAAAATATATCCCCGGAGAGCAAATCAGAGAGGACGTTTTACTGACGAACCTTTTGACCAAAAAATCATTGAAGGCTATATCGACGGACATAATATTGACTTTATAAAAGGGAGGGTTGCTTTTGACCTAGAATGGAATAGTAAAGATCAAACATTTGATCGAGACCTACTTGCTTTAAGAACATACTTCGATTGCGGCTTAATTGATGTTGGATTAATCGTTACCCGTTCCAAAGAACTTAATGACATATTCAAAAACCTACAAGACAGACAAGGGAACCCTCTTATAAAAAAATATGGTGCAAGCACAACTTGGCTGGGAAAACTAGAATATCGTCTTAAGTCCCGAAGAAATGGAGGGTGTCCAGTTTTAGCTGTAGGGATAAAAAAAGCTTGTGTTGAAGGATATGAATAAGTCTTTATTATGAAATCTATATTAGAACAAACAATAGATAGCCTTAAGTGTTATACAGCGGGTAAAAAGTACAAAACAATTTATGCCGACCCTCCATGGCAGTTTCAAAACAGGACTGGAAAAGTTGCGCCAGAACACAAAAGACTTACAAGATATGAAACCATGACCCTTGAAGAGATCAAAAGTCTTCCGGTTTCAGAAGTTGCCGACACCAAATGTCATTTATATTTATGGGTTCCCAATGCTCTCTTGCCTGAAGGCCTAGAAGTGATGAAGGCTTGGGGATTTGAATATAAAACAAATATTATTTGGGAAAAAATTAGAAAAGACGGTTTTCCTGACGGCAGGGGTGTAGGCTTCTATTTTAGAAATGTCACAGAAATCTTGTTATTCGGAATCAGAGGTGAAAATAATAGAACACTAAAAGCTGGTAGAAGCCAAGTAAATTTAATACGATCAATAAAACGCGAACATTCAAGAAAACCCGATGAATTTATTACTTTGATTGAAAATTGTTCGCAATCTCCTTATCTCGAACTATTTGCAAGAGGAAATAGAGAAGGATGGGACATGTGGGGAAACCAAGCTTCTGATGATTATGAACCATCATGGAATACATATGCCAATCATACTATAGCTTTTCATAATTAATAAGAAATGGATCAATCGACGATTGATCCATTTTTATGTTTCTCATTATTATTTCCGTATCTTTGATCCGTCAAAACGCGTCGAATCATGCCGAATATCCCCTTAGCCGAACGCCTGCGCCCGCAGACCCTCGATGAGTACATCGGGCAGGAACATCTCGTGGGTCCGAAGGGCGTCTTCCGCAAATTCTTCGAGACGGGAAACGTCCCCTCGTTCATCCTCTGGGGGCCTCCCGGAGTCGGGAAGACCACGCTGGCGCGGATCGTCGCCTCGCAGCTCAACCGTCCGTTCTTCACCCTTTCGGCCGTCACGTCGGGCGTCAAGGAGGTCCGCGAGGTGATCGAGTCGGCCCGCAAGCAGCGGTTCTTCGACCAGCAGCCCCCGTTCCTCTTCATCGACGAGATCCACCGCTTCAACAAGTCGCAGCAGGATTCGCTGCTCGGGGCCGTCGAGCAGGGGATCGTCACGCTGATCGGCGCCACTACGGAAAACCCCTCGTTCGAGGTGATCTCCCCGCTGCTGAGCCGCTGTCAGGTCTACATCCTCAAGGCGCTGGAGGATGCCGACCTGCAGAAACTGCTCGACCGCGCACTGGCCAAGGACACCGAACTGCGCGAACGACAGATCGAGGTGCAGCAGACCGCGGCGCTGTTCCGCTTCTCGGGGGGCGATGCCCGCAAGCTGCTCAACATTCTCGACATCGTGGTGGGGGCCACCGACGGCAAGGTGACGATCACCGACCAATACGTGCAGGACTGCCTCCAGGAGAACATCGCCCTCTACGACAAGAACGGCGAACAGCACTACGACATCATCTCGGCCTTCATCAAGTCCGTTCGGGGCAGCGACCCCAACGCCGCCATCTACTACCTGGCGCGGATGCTGGCCGGCGGTGAGGAGCCGCGCTTCATCGCCCGGCGGCTGGTGATCCTCGCCTCCGAAGATATCGGGCTGGCCAATCCCAACGCCCTGCTGCTGGCCAACGCCTGCTTCGACACGGTGCATAAGATCGGCATGCCCGAGGCCCGCATCACGCTGGCCGAAACGACCATCTATCTGGCCACCTCGGCCAAGAGCAACTCGGCCTACATGGCCATCAACAAGGCCCTCGCGATGGTCGAACACGACACGACGAACCGTCCCGTGCCGCTCCACCTGCGCAACGCCCCGACGCGGCTGATGAAGCAGGCGGGCTATGCCGAGGGGTACAAGTACGCCCACGACTACGAGGGGCACTTCGCCGAGCTGGAGTTCCTGCCCGAATCGCTCGCGGGGACGAAATTCTACGAACCCGACACACAGAATGCCGCCGAGGCCAAGATCGCCGAACGCATCGCTCGCCTCTGGAAAGAGAAGTATAAATAGAACAGCGACCACATGCGGGTCCCGGTGCGAGCGGTCTCGGCATACGATACCTCGACGCCTTACCACAAAAATACCACATCAAATTATGAGAAACACCCTGGCATATCTGTTTTTTCCGGTTCTGTTCTCCTTGAAGAGCGTCGCCGCAGTTCCGGATGGAGCGATTCCGTTTATCTTTGACAGGCATCTGTACCTTCAGGTTACCCTGAATGATTCGATTCCCGTTACCGTTGTTTACGATACCGGAGCCGATTTTCTCTATCTTGACAAGGACTTCCTGAAGCTCAACGATCTTCAAGACGCTTTCGGAAGAAGGGGCAAGGCAAAAATGGGAGGGGCGGGAAACAGCGGACCCCAACTCACGGAGATCTTTATCGACCCGGTCCGGATCCGTTGCGGAACAATGGAATATCAAAACAAGATTACCCCCATAATCGCGTTACGTGATATTCTGGGGAGGCATACGGACGGCTTGTTAGGCAATACGCACCTGTTAAGATCCCCTCTGGAGATCAATTTCAGCGAGGGCTACATGCTTCCGCTCAAAGCGCCCGTTCCGACCGAAAGGCTTGCCGATTACGTGAAACTCGAAGCCCGATTCGAAAACAACCGCATCGATATTAGGGCAAGGCTGCAGATTGACGATAAAAATACGCTGGAGGGATGGTTCAGAATGGATTTGGGATGCGGCTCCACCGTTATTCTCACAAATGAAGCAGCCTCGACACTCAATCTGGGAGAGCTGCCCAAAGCCTGTTTCCGCACTCAAGCCGGAGGAATCGGGGGCGGCTCGGACGAAGTTACGATACGGGCGGCAAAATTCTGCATGGCCGATACGCTCAGGAACCTCGTAATAAGCTATTCGCTCAATGAAAAGGGAGCCCTGTCGTCCGACAAACCCTACCTCGGTTTGATTGGCAACGGGATATGGTCGCTATATGATATTGTCCTGGATCCGGCAAACGCTTCGGTGTGGGTGAAGCGGAATGCGGACAAAGGGACCTACATGCAGTCGTCCGTAACACACATGGCAGCTTTTGACCGTACAGACATCTGCGACGGCTGGGTTGTCAATGGACTCTACAGAGACGGCATAGCCGAAAAGGCGGGCATCGAAATCGGGGATATCATCATCGCCATAAACGGCCGTCCGGTGAAAGATATACCTTGGGAAGAGCAGCGGAAAGGGCTGGACCTTCAGGGAGAAACCATATATACCGTAAAAAAAGCCGATGGCAGGACCGTTGTCTATACATTGTTCATCGACCTACCGATAATCTAATCGAAGCAGCATTGAAAAGGATAGGAATCATCTCCGATACGCACGGGACCTTCGACGAACCGTTGCGCGAATTTCTGAAGGATGTCGACGAAATCTGGCACGCCGGCGACATCGGCTCGCTCGAGCTGGCCGACCGCATCGCTGCGTTCAAGCCCCTGCGCGCCGTGAGCGGCAACATCGACGACGGGATCACCCGCCGCGTCTACCCGCTCTTCCAGTCGTTCGAATGCGAGGGGGTGCGGGTGCTGATGACCCACATCGGCGGCTATCCGCGCCACTACGATCCGCGGGCCGTCGCCCGGATCCAGGCGCTGCGGCCGAAGCTCTTCATCGCCGGCCACTCGCACATCCTGAAGGTGATCTACGACCCCGTCTACGAGATGCTGGCCGTCAACCCCGGGGCCGCCGGCGAACGCGGCTTCCACCGGGTCCGCACGGCCATCCGCCTGAAGATCGATGGCGGCGAAATGCACGACATGGAGGTCGGCGAATGGCCCCGCCGTCAGGCAGATAGCACGGAGGTGTCCGAATAGACGATTCCGGCCATATACTAAACAGAAGCGTCCGGCCGTTAGTGATGCGAATTCTAACGACGACGCAACATGCAACCGAAAATCTCAAAGACGCTGGAGGGCATCATCGCCCGGGCGGCATTCAACACCACCAAGGCCGAGATCACCCGCTCGCTCAAGGACCGACTTACGCTCGAACTGCTGCGCGAGGAGGGGTCCCTGGCCTACCAACTTCTTTCGGCCCGTCTCAGGGACTGGGAACTCTACCAGGTACGCCTGCGCATCGAACGCGAAATCGACGCAGCGGGCAGCCCCGACGACGGATCGCCCGAAGAGTTCTACCGCAACTTCACCCGCGAACTGCTCGAAGCGTTCCCCGAGGTGAAGAGCATCTCCACGGCCCACGCCCTGCAACGCATCGCCGAAGAGCGTGCGAGCGTCACGGCCCGCGTGCTGGAGATGTACGGCATCACGGCCGCCACCATCGCCGAGGGGCTCCGCCGCTTCGCCTCGGGCGACGGCCTGCACATCGAAATCCCGATGACCGACCTGCTGAATTTCCACGAGGAAAACCGCCCGGCCGGGAAAAACGCACTGCTCGACAAGTTCGGCACCGACCTTACCCGGCTGGCTCGCGACGGAGGCATCGACCCCGTCATCGGACGCGACGCCGAAATCGAACGCGTCGTGCAGATCCTCTCGCGCCGCAAGAAGAACAATCCGATTCTGATCGGCGAGGCGGGCGTGGGCAAAAGTGCCATCGTCGAGGGGCTGGCGCTGCGCATCGCGCGCGACGAGGTCCCCTACACGATTGCCGACAAGCGGCTCTTTGCGCTGGACCTCGCCGCCGTAGTCGCCGGAACGAAGTTCCGCGGCGAGTTCGAGGAGCGTCTGCAACAGCTCCTCGACGAGCTGCGCAGCGCCGACGACACGATCCTCTTCATCGACGAGATCCATACGATCGTCGGGGCCGGCGCCACGCAGGGAAGCCTCGATACGGCCAACATCCTCAAACCGGCACTGGCCCGGGGCGAGATCCGCGTCATCGGCGCCACGACACTCGACGAGTACCGCGCCGACATCGAGAGCGATTCGGCCCTCGAACGGCGCTTCCAGCGCGTCATGGTCGAGCCCACGACTCCCGAACAGACGCTGCGCATCCTGCACCACATCGCCCCGCACTACGAACACCACCACCGCGTGCGCTACACCGAAGAGGCCCTTGAGGCGTGCGTGCAGCTGGCCGACCGCTACATCCCGGACCGATACTTCCCGGACAAGGCCATCGACCTGCTGGACGAGGCCGGATCGCGCGTCCACCTCGCATCGGCCGCCCAGCCCGAAGAGCTGCGCCACATGGAGGCCGAACTGCAGCAGGCGCGCAGCGAACACCGCGAGGCGGTTCGCGAACTGGTCTACGAGCGGGCCGCCACGGCGCGGCTGCGCGAAATGGCCCTGCGCACGAAGATCGACGAGAGCCGCAACGCATGGCGGCAGCGTCTCGAGACGCATCCGGCCGAGATCGGCGAGGAGCAGATCCGCGCCGTGGTGGCCTCGATGACGGGCATCCCCACGGAACGGCTCTCCACCGGCGAGCAGCATCGTCTGCAACAGCTGGGCGACCACCTCGCCCGCCGGGTCATCGGCCAGCCGGAGGCCGTCGAACGCATCTCGCGGACGATTCTCCGCTCGCGCACCGGACTGAAGGACGAACGGCGGCCGATCGGCGTCTTCCTCTTCGTCGGGCCCACGGGCGTGGGCAAGACGCTGCTGGCCAAGGAGGTCTCGCGCTGGCTCTTCGACGAACGCCGCGGGCTGATCCGCATCGACATGAGCGAATACGCCGAGAAGCACAACGTCGCCCGGCTGATCGGAGCCCCTCCGGGCTACGTCGGCTACGGCGAGGGCGGACAGCTGACCGAAGCCGTCCGCCGGCAGCCCTACGCCGTGGTGCTCTTCGACGAGATCGAGAAGGCCCATCCCGAGGTCTTCAACGCCCTGCTGCAGATCTTCGACGAGGGCCATCTGACCGACGGTGCGGGACGCCGGGTCGACTTCCGCAACACGATCCTGATCATGACCTCGAACGTCGGATCGCGAACCGTCGCCGTCCGCTCCGCACAGGTGGGTTTCGCCACCCCTTCGAAGCACCTGGCCGTCGACAGCACCCCGCAGTCCGAATACCGCAAGGCGCTGGAAAGCACCTTCTCGCCGGAGTTTCTCAACCGCATCGACGACATCGTCGTCTTCCGCCAGCTCGGGGTCGAGGACGTGGAGCGCATCGTCGATCTGGAGCTGCGGCAGCTGCTCGACCGCACCCGCCGGCTGGGCTACCGGCTGCGCATCACCGACGGTGCGAAACGCCGCCTGGCCCGCATGGGCTACGAGGCGCGCTACGGAGCCAGGGCGCTGAAACGCACCCTCACCGACGAGGTCGAAGAGCCGCTTTCGACGCTGATCGTCGACGGCAAACTGCCGGCCGGCGGCACCGTGATCGTCGAATCGGACAAGCAGCACGGCATCCGGCTGCGCGTGGCCTGACACGGCGGCGGCCGGAACGACCTCCCCGGCATCTGTGAAAAAGGCGGACGGATTCACAAAGAATCCGTCCGCCCTGCGTTTGTCCGCACCCACCGCGGGGATCACTGCCCCAGCCTCCGGAACAGCTCGCCGGCAAACTGCTGTCCGACGGGTAGCGACACACCGCCGCGACGAAGAGCCCGAAACCACGGAAGCCCCGGCCAAATAGCCGGGCGGCCCAGTGCACTTTTCGGAAAGATTTTTGTACCTTTGCCGTTCCGAAACGATCCGCATGATGTACCGTTTTTCGACCTACAAGGAACAATACCGACAGAATCTGCGTCTGGCCCTGCCCGTGGTACTGACCCAGCTGGGACAGATTCTCACGCAGTTCACCGACAATCTGATGGTCGGCCGCTACGGCGGCAACGACCCCCTGCCGCTGGCTGCCGTCTCGTTCGGCGGCTCGGTCTTCTTCATCCTCTTCATCGCCTCGATCGGCATCGCCATGGGCATGACCCCGCTCGTGGGCGAGCGCTACGTACAGGGCGACCGCATCCACTCGGCCCGCCTGCTGCAGAACGGAATCCTCTTCTACGGCCTGCTCGGGGTGGCGATGTCCGCCATCCAGTATGCCGCCATCCCGCTGCTCTACCACATGCGCCAGCCGGCCGACGTGGTCGACATGGCCATCCCCTACTACAAGATGCTCGTCTGGAGCATGCCGCCGGTGATGCTCTTCTTCGCCTTCAAGCAGTTCCTCGAAGGGGTCGGGAACACCCGCGCCGAGATGTACGCCACGATCGTCGCCAACGTGGCCAACATCGGTTTCAACTGGATATTCATCTACGGCCACTGGGGATTCCCCGAGATGGGGGCCGAAGGGGCCGGACTGGGAACCCTGCTGGCCCGCGTGATCGGCATGGCGATCATGATCGGATACTTCTGCGCCCGGAGCCGCTACCGGCAGTATTTCGGGTGGTTCTCGTGGCGGGGCTTCTCGCTGCGGCGCATCGGCGAACTCTTCCGCATGGGCGGCCCGATCTCGCTGCAGATGTTCCTCGAATCATCGGCCTTCGTCGGCACGGGCATCATGATGGGCTGGTTCGACAAGCAGACCCTCAGCGCCAACCAGATCACCATGACCATCGGCAACTGCGCCTTCATGATCGTCATGTCGATCGGCGCCGCCACCACGATCCGCGTCTCCCACTGCTACGGCGCCCGCAACTTCGGCGAACTCTCGCTGGCCGCCCGGGCCTCGTATCACCTCGTGCTGGCCTGGAACGCCCTGGCCGCCGTGCTCTTCATCTCGCTGCGGCATGTCATCCCGACGCTCTTCACCTCGAATCCCGAGGTCATCGCCATCACCTCCCAACTGCTCGTGCTGGCGGCGCTGTACCAGCTCTCGGACGGTCTGCAGAATGTCTCGGTGGGCATTCTGCGCGGTATCCAGGACGTGCGCATCATCATGCCCATCGCCTTCGTGTCGTACTGGCTGCTCAACCTCCCGGTGGGCTATCTGCTGGGATTCACCCTCGGAATGGGGCCCTCGGGACTCTTCCTGGGCTTCTCGTTCGGGCTCTCGGCGGCCGCCCTGCTGATGATCCTGCGCATCCGCCACAGCGTGCGGCGACTCCGAACGGCAAAAGTTTAGACGGCGGATTCAATTTTTTTTCGTATCTTTACGCAAATTATACCCGAAATGGAGATCGAAAAAACACATGATACCGGCGCCTTCAAACCCGAAGTGGGTCGCGGATGCGCCTTCTGCAACTGCGGCGCCGAACCCGAAGTCCGGCTTTGCGACGGTTGCTTCAAACTGCACGAGACCCCCTGGCTCGACGAATATCCCGTTAACGAACCGACCGATATCGTCGAGGTGCGATTCAAGAACACCCGGCGGTCGTTCTATCAGAATGTCAACCACCTGGACCTCAAGCGCGGCGATATCGTCGCCGTCGAGGCCTCGCCCGGCCACGACATCGGAATCGTCTCGCTGACGGGCGACCTGGTGGCCCGGCAGATGCGACGCATCGGCTTCAACCCCTACAACGGCGAGTACAAGAAGATCTACCGCAAGGCCAAACCCTACGACATCGAACGCTGGCAGGAGGCCATCGCCCTCGAACACGAAACGATGATCGCCTCGCGTCAGATCGCCGCCGACATGGGGCTGAACATGAAGATCGGCGACGTCGAGTACCAGGGCGACAAGATCAAGGCCATCTTCTACTACATCGCCGACGAGCGAGTCGACTTCCGCGAACTGATCAAGGTCTTCGCCGAGCGATTCCACATCCGCATCGAGATGAAGCAGATCGGCGCCCGTCAGGAGGCCGGCCGCATCGGCGGTCTGGGAGCCTGCGGCCGTGAGTTGTGCTGCGCGTCGTGGATGTCGACCTTCTCGAGCGTGACGACCGGTGCGGCCCGCGTGCAGGACATCTCGCTCAATCCGCAGAAGCTGGCCGGGCAGTGCTCGAAGCTCAAGTGCTGCATGATGTACGAATACGACGCCTACGTCGATGCGCGGAAGGAGTTCCCGCGGCTGCGCGAACCGCTCCAGACCGAAGAGGGCGAATGGTTCCTCGTCAAGAGCGACGTGCTGGCCGGAACGATGACCTTCTCCTCGTCGAAGGAGACGATGTCGAACCTCACGACGCTGCCCGTTTCGCGCGTGAAGGAGATTCTGGCGCTGAACCGGCAGGGCAAGAAGGCCGAACGGCTGCAGCATGCCGACGATATCCGCCCGACCGAGGAGGAGCCGACCTACCGTTCGGAGGAGGACAGCATCACGCGTTTCGACCAGGCCAAACGCCGCAAGCGCGGAGGCAAAAACAAGAACCGCAACAATCCGAACGGTCAGAACGGCCGGACGGCCCGGGCCCAGCAACCGGCCGGGGCGTCGGAACAGGGTGACGAAGCCGCCCGGGAGCAATCGGCGGAAAACGCCCAGCACCGCAACCCGCGGAACCGCAACAACAAGGGTCAGAACGCCGGAGAGAACACCCCGAACGGACAGAAGGAGCAGGAGACCAATCCGGCAAACGGAGCCGCCTCCGCGAATGACGGCCATTCGGCACCGCGGTCCGAGAACGGCCGCCGCAACAATCGCGGCAACCGGGGCAATCGGGAAAATCGCGGCAACCGACAGGAGAACCAGGGAGGTCCGGGAAACCGGGGAGACCACCAAGATAACCGAGAGAGTCAGGATAACCGGGAGCCGCGTGAGAACGGCGCACGGCCGGCCAACGGAGGAGACACCGCCAACGCCAACAACAACGGCAACCGCGAAGGACGCCGTGAAGGGGGACGCAACCATCGCCGCAACCATCGCCGGGGCGGCCAGAACGGCCAAAATGGCGGCAACGGCGGCAACGGCGGCAACAACGGCAACGGCGAAGCCAACGGCAGCAAGACCAATGGCGGAGGTACGGCCCCGGTCAACAGTTCCAACGAATAGAGAAAAACATCCGGCAGTTGCCGGGACGGGAGAAAGGTGAACGGACGATTGCAACAGATTACGGCGATGCTGACACTCGGGCTCCTGCTGGCGGGAGCCACAGGTTGCTCGTCACCCTGTCAGACGGCAGCCGCGGATGTCTCGCCGCGGCGCTGGGAGGCTCCGGCCGAAATCCGGCTGGAAAATGTCGATACGGTGATGCTGCGCAATGCGGCGCTCTTTCTGCGCTGCAACGACCGCTTCACGGAAGATACCCTCACGGTGCGCATCGCTGCGCTCTCGCCCGATTCGCTCCGCTTCGAGGAGCCCTTTCTGCTGGCTCTCACCCGTACGAACGGACCCGCAGCCCTGATGCGCGAATACCTCGTCCCCTACCGTCACCGGGTCCGGCTCGGACGTACGGGCGAGTATCGCTTCCTCATCACGCCGATCCGTCCCGTCCGCGGGGTGGAGGCCATCGGGATCCAACTCTCGGAGAGCCGCTGACCCGGTCCGAGGGGGGGGGCAAGCCCGATGGGGCCAACAGGCTGACCGGAAGCCCTGCGTCCCCCAAAAACCAGAAACACCAAGACCCCAGGAAAACCATTCACACGATCAGCAACACGACCACATGGGAAAAGACAAACTCCGTCGCTTCAGCGAGAACCTCACCTTTGCCTGCTTCGTACAACCCGAATTCGAAGAGGTCTTCCGCCACGACCACCCGCTGAAGGGGCATTGGAACCGCGATTTCTTCCACAACGACCACCCGATTGTCCTCGAACTCGGGTGCGGAAAGGGTGAATATACCGTCGCGCTGGCCGAACGCGACCCCGCACGCAACTACATCGGCATCGACATCAAAGGTGCCCGCATGTGGCGCGGAGCGAAGACCGCCACCGAGCGCGGCATGTCCAACGTCGGATTCCTCCGCACGCGGATCGAATTCATCAACGGACTCTTCGCCGAAAACGAGGTCTCCGAACTCTGGATCACCTTCCCCGATCCGCAGCTCAAGACGCGCCGCGCCAAGAAACGCCTCACCTCGCCGCTCTTTCTGGCGTATTACGCCCGGATGCTGCGTCCCGACGGTGCCATCAACCTCAAGACCGACTCGCAACACCTCTACGCCTATACGAACGAAGTGATCCGGCGCTTCGGCCTTCCGTGCGAAGTCTCCGAGCCGGACATCTACGGTTCGGGATATGCCGACGAGGTGCTCTCGGTGAAGACCGCCTACGAGGAGCGTTTCCTCGGCATGGGGCTGCCGATCACCTACACGCGATTCCGCCTCGACGGACGCCGCGACTTCCCCTGGTTCGACTGGGAGGAGGACGAAAAACTCGAAAAGGATGCCGAAGAGGCCCGAAAGGCCGGACGTTGAGTCCGGCCCTTTTTCAATCCCGACAGAAGGTCCCTCCGGCCCCGGCTACTGCAGGCCGAGCAGCTCCATGATCCGCCGCGAGAGTTCGGTGTTGTCCATCACGCCGTGAATACGGTCGGCCCCCGTGCCGTAGAGATAGACGGGCACCATCGTGGCCGAATGGTTGTGCGTCGAGAGGTGGTAGTCGATCCCGCTGTCGGCCCGGGTGAAGTCCGCCTCGAGGGCCGGAATCGAAAGGCCCCCCGTCTCGTGATCGGCCGTCACGACGACCAATACGCCCGGCGTGCGGTCGGCATAGGCCATCGCCTCGGCCACCGCCCGGTCGAAATCACGCATCTCGGCCTGCATCCACGCAATATCACCGGCATGCCCGGCCAGGTCGATCTGCGAGCCCTCGACCATCAGCAGAAAACCCGTTCCGCGCCGTGCCGCCTCGCGATCGAGCAGTTCGAGGGCCTTGCGCGTCGCCCGGGGCAGGAAATCACCGCGCCCAAGGGCCGGAGCCAGGTGCTCGTCGGCCGCCACGCACAAGAGGCGGCCCTGCGTCACGGTATCGGCTTCCGCGAGCGAACCGGCGACAAAATACCCGCGCCGGCGAAGGGCGTCCAGACCGCTGCCGCCCTCGGGACACTCCTCCGCAAGCCACTTGCAGCCGCCCCCGAACAGCACGTCGACGCCACTCGCCAACAGATCACGGGTAATGGATCGGGTATCGTTGCGATCCGGCACATGGGCATAGAAGGCCGCCGGAGTCGCGTGTTGCAGATAGCAGGTCACGGCAATGCCCGTGGGCATCCCTGCCTCACGGGCCCGAGTCATCATCGACCGCAGGGGATGACCCTGCAGATCGACACCCAACATGCCGTTGCCGGTCTTCGAGGCCGACGAGAGGGCTGTGGCGGCCGCCGCCGAATCGGTCACCCGGCTGTTGGCCGAACGGGTGCGGATCAGTGCCACCCCCTGCGCCCGATCGAACGACGTCAGCGTATCGCCCTGTTCCAGCTGCAGCATCGAGACCTGAGCCAGCCCCATGCCGTCGCCGATCATCAGAATCAGACTGCGCACCTCACCAGGTTCCGAGCCCCGGACCGTCGTCATCGCGACGAGCATCGCGAAAAGAATCCATCCCCTCATTTTCATCCTTCATGCTTGAATTCGGAGCGAAGATAAGCCCTTTTCGCGAACTTTTTACTACCTTTACACGAGTTTAACCACCTTGTAACATGGATGTAAAGATTGCCCCGGACTGGAAAGAACTCCTCGCTCCGGAGTTCGAAAAGCCCTACTTCGCCCAACTCACCGACTTCGTGCGTCAGGAATACGCCACGCACCGCATCTTCCCGCGGGGCAGCAACATCTTCCGCGCCTTCGACAAATGCCCGTTCGAGCGGCTGAAGGTCGTCATCATCGGCCAGGACCCCTATCACGGCCCGGGACAGGCCAACGGGCTCTGCTTCTCGGTCTCGGACGGCATTCCCTTTCCGCCCTCGCTGCAGAACATCTTCAAGGAGGTCTCCGACGACACCGGACGTCCGATCCCCGCAAGCGGCAATCTCGACCGCTGGGCCGAACAGGGCGTTCTGCTGCTGAACTCCGTACTGACGGTCCGGGCCCACGAAGCCGCCTCGCACGCCGGACGTGGCTGGGAGACCTTCACCGACGCCGTCGTGCGGGCCATCGCCGAGCGCAAACAAGGGATCGTCTACATGCTCTGGGGCAGCTACGCCCAGCGCAAGGGGGCCATTGCCGACCCCTCGCGCAACCTCATTCTGAAGGCGCCGCATCCTTCGCCGCTCTCGGTCTACCGGGGATTCTTCGGCTGCCACCACTTCTCGCAGGCCAACGACTACCTCCGCAGCCAGGGCAAGGAGCCCATCGACTGGTAGGCGCCACAAACACGCCGCCCCTGTGCTCTCCGGCCCTGCAAGGTTATCCGGAGATGGGGGGGGGTGAAGCAAAGGAGGGGGCACTCCGGAACACCGCCGCCCCGAAGCATCACCGGACCCAGAATACCGCCGATACCCTCCGGAACACCGCCGTTCCCCGGAGCAACACCGGCTCCCAGAGCAACACCGGCCCGACACATAACGACACAAAAAAACCGGAGGTTTTATAGCCTCCGGTTTTTCATATTTTTCCGGTTCTCAAGGCACCAACCCTTTCAGTCCTCGGCCCTCTCCGGCCCCTCTATCCCAGATAGGATTTCAGCAGCTTCGAGCGCGACGAGTGACGCAGACGGCGAATCGCCTTCTCCTTGATCTGACGCACACGCTCACGCGTCAGGTCGAACTTCTCGCCGATCTCCTCGAGGGTCATCTCCGAGCAGCCGATGCCGAAGAAGTACTTGATGATATCGCGTTCGCGTTCGGTCAGGGTTTCGAGCGCCCGCTCGACCTCGGTCGACAGCGACTCGTTGATCAGTCCGCGGTCGGCGTTGGGCGAATCGGGGTTGACCAGCACGTCGAGCAGCGAGTTGTCCTCGCCGTCGGCAAACGGTGCATCCACCGAGACGTGGCGTCCGGCCACCCGCAGTGTATCGGTCACCTTCTCCTTCGGGAGTTCGAGCTCCGTGGCCAGCTCCTCGGGCGACGGCGTACGCTCGTGCTCCTGCTCGAAGCGGGCGAAGGCCTTGTTGATCTTGTTGAGCGAGCCGACCTGGTTCAGCGGCAGACGCACGATACGCGACTGCTCGGCCAAAGCCTGGAGAATCGACTGACGAATCCACCACACCGCATAGGAGATGAACTTGAAGCCACGGGTTTCATCGAACTTCTCGGCGGCCTTGATCAGACCGAGGTTACCCTCGTTGATCAGGTCCGGAAGGCTCAGCCCCTGGTTCTGGTATTGTTTGGCGACCGAGACCACGAAGCGAAGATTCGCCTTGGTCAGTTTTTCGAGGGCCTCCTGATCGCCTTTCTTGATTCGTTGGGCGAGTTCCACCTCCTCTTCCACCGTGATGAGCTCCTCCTTGCCGATCTCCTGGAGATATTTGTCCAGCGAGGCGCTCTCGCGGTTGGTGATGGACTTTGTAATCTTGAGTTGACGCATATCTTTATCCTAACTTCCTAAAATGTTTCCGTTCCATTCGACACGAAACCCGCCTCCGAATCGCCGGCTACTCGACAAGCATGTAGCTTGCCGAACGGCCGTTAGGATAGATACCGTCGATCGAACGGATCTTGTCGGTCATGCGCTGCATGTCGCTCAGCGAATAGACCGCCTGATCGTTGATGTGGGTAATCACGAATCCCTGCTTGACGCGGGCGCGGGCCAGAATCCCGTTCGCCTTGATCCCGACGACCTGTACACCGCCCCGAATATCGAGTTCGCGGCACAGTTTCGTCCCGGCATCGGCGAACTTTCCGCCAAGGGCCTCGACCACGTCGACGTCCTCTTTGGTCATCAATTCCGTTTTACCAGCCTTATTACGTAAAGTGACCACAAATTGTTTCACCTTGCCGTCCCTTTTTACCGATAATTTGACCGTATCGTTGGGTCGGCGTTTGGCGATCTGCTCCTGGAGCGTCGAGGGCTCGGTGATCTTCACCCCGTCGATATCGAGAATGATATCGCCCTTGCGGATGCCGGCCTCCGAAGCCGAACCACCCTCCGAGACACTGGCCACATAGGCGCCGCCAAGCTCCTTGATGCCCAGATCCTTGCCTCCCGAGTCGAGGAAGTCCTGATCCACCATGCGGAACTGAATGCCCAGCATGGCGCGCTGTACGACGCCGTACTCCTTCAGGTCGACGACCACCTTGCGGACGATCGACTCCGGAATGGCGAACGAATAACCCACGTAGCTGCCCGTCTGCGACTTGATCAGCGTGTTGATGCCGACCAGCTCACCGTGCGTGTTGACCAGCGCACCGCCCGAGTTGCCGGGGTTGACCGCCGCGTCGGTCTGGATGAACGACTCGATGCGGAAATCGTTGGGGATGGCCCCCAGCTGACGCGCCTTGGCGCTCACGATACCGGCCGTGATGGTCGACTGCAGGTCGAACGGCGAACCGATGGCCAGCACCCACTCGCCCAGACGCAGCGCATCGGACGACCCGAAGGGCAGCGTCGGCAAATCCTTGGCCTCGATCTTCACCAGCGCCAGGTCCGTGGCCGAATCCGTACCGATGAGCTTGCCGTCGAACATGCGGCCGTCGTTGAGTTTCACGCGGAGTTTCGTGGCACCGTCGACGACGTGGTTGTTCGTCACGATATAGCCGTCCTCCGAGATGATGACGCCCGAACCGCCGGCCCGCTGTTCGCGGTACTGCGGACGGCCGTCGCCGTAATCCTGCGGGATGCCGAAGAACTCCAGGAAGGGGTCATACCCCCGGCGCGGCATCTCCACCTGCTGGATGGCCTCGATGTTTACGACCGCCTTGACCGCATTCTCGGCGGCATAGGTCAGGTCGGGATATTGTTCATTCTGGTAAGAGGTAAAGTGGTTGCCCAGCGCCGGCGTACGCTCGACCTGGCGCTCGACGTATGCCACCGAACCGTTCTGCTTTCCGCTCACGGCCCAGGCTGTCAGACCGCCGGCTGCGGCCGACACGGCAACAAGTCCCAAAATCAAAAATGCCTTTTTCATAGTTGTTCAAGAGTTTAGTGTCTAACTTTCGGAGGCAATTTTTTCCGCATAGGCTTTGTTCTGAATTTCTTTTGTGGGATAAACGGTCGGAATTGTCGGGTTAGTATGCCATTTTGCACAAAAAAATCGGGACATTCCCGCGGAATGTCCCGATTGTCGCAAATTTCGTGCATCAGAGCCCGAACTCCTTGCGGATGGCCTCCACGGCGTCGAGCTTCTCCCAGCCGAAGAACTCGATTTCGCGCTCCACTTCGCGGCCCTTCTCCCAGACTTTCACCACCTTCTTGTAGGGGCGGTTGCCGAAGTGTCCGTACGAAGCCGTCGCCTCGAAGATCGGGTTCTTCAAACCGAAACGCTTCACGATGGCGGCCGGACGCAGGTCGAAGAGGCGGCCGATGCGACGGGCAATCTCGCCGTCGGTCATCCCCTCGAGGGCCTTCGGGCGCGGCGAGTGGCAGGTGTCGACGTAGATCGACAGCGGCTCGGCGATGCCAATGGCGTAGCTCAGCTCGACGAGTACCTCATCGGCCACACCTGCCGCCACGAGATTCTTGGCGATGTGGCGGGCGGCATAGGCGGCCGAACGGTCGACCTTCGAGGAGTCCTTGCCCGAGAAGGCGCCTCCGCCGTGGGCACCGCGGCCTCCGTAGGTATCGACGATGATCTTGCGGCCCGTCAGACCCGTATCCCCGTGAGGGCCGCCGATGACGAACTTGCCCGTCGGGTTGACGTGCAGGATATAGTCGTCGCCGATCAGGTCGGCCAGTTTGTCTTCGGCACGCTCCAGACGCGCCTTCACACGCGGAATGAGGATCGTGCGCACATCCTCGCGGATGCGCTCCTGCATCTGCCGCTCGGCCTCCTTCTCGCTCAGGCCGTTGCCCGGGCGGATGAATTCGTCGTGCTGCGTCGAGACCACGATCGTGTGGACGCGCAGCGGCTTGTTCGTCCGCTCGTCGTACTCGATCGTCACCTGCGACTTCGAATCGGGGCGCAGATAGGTCATCACCTTGCCTTCGCGGCGGATAACGGCCAGCTCCTTCAGGATGACGTGCGAAAGGATCAGCGTCGCCGGCATCATCTCGCGCGTCTCGTTGCAGGCGTAGCCGAACATGATGCCCTGATCGCCGGCCCCCTGCTCGTACTCCTCGTCGCGCTCGACACCCTGGTTGATGTCGGACGACTGTTCGTGGATGGCCGACAGCACGCCGCACGAGTTGCAGTCGAACTGATATTCGCTCTTCGTATAGCCGATGCGTTCGATCACGCGCCGGGCCACGCCCTGCACGTCGACATAGGCCTCCGAGCGCACTTCACCCGCAACGACCACAAGGCCCGTGGTGCAGAGCGTTTCGCAGGCGACCTTCGAATTGGGATCGTGACGAAGAAATTCGTCGAGAATGGCGTCGGAAATCTGATCCGAGACCTTATCGGGGTGTCCTTCCGAAACGGACTCCGATGTAAACAAAAAACCCATTTTGAACCGTTTTTTTTAAGGTTAAACGTCTAAAATGGGAAAAATTGGCTGTTGGAAAAATAAAAAACGTGCTGTTTTAGCGATTTTTTATTGTGGTTTGCAATCAGTCAAATCTTTCCACATTCCCCGCTTGACAGACGGGATCGCAAAGATAAGGGCTTTTCGTGGATTGGCAATGGATTTTCGGGAATTTTTTCAAAAAACCGCAGAATCGGGCATCTCACCTATATATAAAAAAAGAGGGACCATCTTCAGGATGGCTCCTCTCCTCTTGTGTATCTTGTTTCGGGTGGGGAGGGGTTGCTGCGATCCTCCGGTTTCAGCACCCCGGCTGTAGCTCCCAATTGCGGCGCTCCTCCAACTGGCACCTTTTTTCCGCCCCCCCCGGCCCCGGGCTAACGGCCCAGCATCTTCTTCACCTCGGCGGCTACGGTCTTGCCGTTGTAGCCGAACTTCTCGTCGAGCACCTTGTAGGGGGCCGAATATCCGAAGTGGTCCAGACCGTGGATCATGCCCTTCTCGCCGACGAGTCCCAGCAGGTTCACCGGCAGGCCCGAGGTCATGCCGTAGCGCGGCAGTCCGGCAGGCAGCACCGTCTCCTGGTACGACCGGGGCTGGTCGCGGAAGAGCCCCTCGCTCGGAGCGCTAACCACCCGAACGGCGATGCCCTCCTCAGCCAGCAGTTCGGCACCCTCGACCAGCGTCGAGACCTCCGAACCCGAGGCGATCAGCACGGCGGCCGGTTTGGCGGCATCCATCACCACGTAGGCACCCTTGGAGATCTGGGCGGCCTCTTCGCGGCGGCTGGCACCCAGCGTCGGCAGGTTCTTGATGTTCTGACGCGAGAGGACCAGCGCTACCGGGCGGTGCTCCTCGACGGCCAGTTTCCAGGCCATGACCGTCTCCTCGGCATCCGCCGGGCGCAACACGACCATCGAACGTTTCCCTTCGTGGTTCCGCAGATGTTCCATCAGACGGATCTGGGCCTCCTGCTCGACGGGCTGGTGGGTCGGACCGTCCTCACCCACACGGAACGAGTCGTGCGACCAGACGTAGATCACGTGCAGACGCATCAGCGCCGCCATGCGCACGGCCGGCTTCATGTAGTCCGAGAAGACGAAGAAGGTGCCGCATACGGGGATCACGCCGCCGTGCAGCGCCATGCCGTTCATCACGCAGGCCATCGTCAGCTCCGAGACGCCCGCCTGGAAGAACTTGCCCGTGAAGTCGCCCTTCGTGAAGGCCTTGGTCTTCTTCAGATAGCCGTCCGTCTTGTCCGAGTTCGAGAGATCGGCCGACGAGACGATCATGTTGTCGATCTTCTCGGCATAGACACCCAGCACCGACGACGAGGCGGCACGCGTCGCCACGTCGGGCTTCACCTCGATCAGCTTGTAGTCGATCTCGGGCAGATGTCCCGAGAGAAATTCGTCGAGTTTGCGGGCCAGCTCCCGGTGTTCGCTGCGCCACGACTTCTCGACGGCGGCCTGCTCGGCAGCCCAGGCCCGCAGCGCCTCGCGACGCTCGGCGAAGACCTCGCGGCTCTCCTCGAAGACGGCGAACGGGTTCTCCGGATCGCCGCCCAGATTCTTCACCGTGGCGGCGAAATCGGCTCCGGCCGCACTGAGCGGCTGGCCATGGGTCGAGACGCGGTTTTCGTAGCTCTCGCCCTCGGGCCCCCTGGCACCCTTGCCCATCGTCGTATGGCCGATGATGAGTGTCGGACGTTCGGTCTCGCTCTGGGCTGCCACCAGCGCCTCGCGGATCTGGTTGATGTTGTGGCCGTCGATCGAGAGGACGTTCCAGCCCCAGGCCTCGTACTTCATGGCCACATTCTCCGTGTCGACCTCGTCGACCTTCGTCGACAACTGGATGTTGTTCGCATCGTAGAACATCACCAGATTCGAGAGCCCGAGGTGGCCGGCAATACGGCCGACGCCCTGCGAGATCTCCTCCTCGACGGCGCCGTCCGAGATATAGGCATAGGTCCGGTGGGCCATCCACTCGCCGAAGCGCGCCGCCAGGAAGCGTTCGGCAATGGCGGCTCCGAGGGCCATGGCATGACCCTGTCCGAGCGGACCCGACGTATTCTCCACTCCGCGCAGGACGTCGACCTCGGGGTGCCCCGGCGTCACGCTGCCCCACTGCCGAAGCGACTGCAGATCCTCGGTCGAGTAGTGGCCCGCCAGCGAAAGCGTCGCATACAGCATCGGCGACATGTGGCCCGGATCAAGGAAGAAACGGTCCCGGAACGGATAGGCCATGTTGTCGGGATCATAGCGCAGAAATTCGGCATAGAGCACCGTGATGAAGTCGGCACCGCCCATGGCTCCGCCCGGATGTCCCGATTTCGCCTTTTCCACCATCGCCGCCGACAGAATACGGACGTTGTCGGCTACGCGCGTCAGTTTTGAATTCGTTGTAGACATTGTTGTTGCAGTTATTTAAGCGTTGGTTGTCGTAGTTATCGAGGATCACCCCACCTGCTTCAGCACCGGGAGATTGGCCTTCTCGACCTTCTCGCGGGCGTAGTCGAGCGTCACGGTGAACTCCCTGGCGCCGGTCGACGGCAGTTCGAACATCGTGTCCATCATGACCGCCTCGCAGATCGACCGCAGACCGCGGGCTCCGAGCTTGAACTCCACGGCCTTGTCGACGATGTAGTCGAGCGCCTCGTCGGTGAAGGTCAGTTTCACGCCGTCCATCTCAAACAACCGCACGTACTGCTTGATGATGGCATTGCGCGGTTCGGTGAGGATCGAACGCAGGGCGTCGCGTCCCAGCGGCTGCATGTAGGTCAGCACCGGCAGACGCCCCACCAGTTCGGGGATCAGTCCGAACGACTTCAGATCCTGCGGCGTGATGTACTGCATGAGGTTCGAGCGGTCGATCGGGTCGGCATTGATGCGGCCGTAGCCCATTGCCCGCGTGTTGAGCCGCTGGGCGATCTTCTTCTCGATGCCGTCGAACGCACCGCCGCAGATGAAGAGGATGTTGCGCGTGTCGACCTGGATGAACTTCTGTTCGGGGTGCTTGCGCCCGCCCTGGGGCGGAACGTTGACCACCGTACCCTCGAGGATCTTCAGCAGGGCCTGCTGCACACCCTCGCCCGAGACGTCGCGCGTGATCGAGGGGTTGTCCCCCTTGCGGGCGATCTTGTCGATCTCGTCGATGAAGACGATGCCGCGCTGGGCCTGCTCGACGTCGTAGTCGGCCACCTGCAGCAGCCGCGAGAGGATGCTCTCGACATCCTCACCCACGTAACCGGCCTCGGTGAGCACCGTGGCGTCGACGATCGTGAAGGGGACCTTCAGCAGTTTGGCGATCGTGCGGGCCATCAGGGTCTTTCCCGTTCCCGTCGGGCCCACCAGCACGATGTTCGACTTGTCGAGTTCGACGTCGTTCTCCTTCGGGGCGTAGAGCAGCCGCTTGTAGTGGTTGTAGACCGCCACCGAGAGGTAGCGCTTGGCGGCGTCCTGCCCGATGACGTACTGATCGAGGAACTCCTTGATCTGGGCGGGTTTGAGCAGCTCCTCCTTCTTCAGGGGAGCCGCCTTCGAACGACCCTTGCGCCCCTCTGCGGCGACCATGTCGTTGTCGAGCAGGATGCGGTAGCCGTTCTCGATGCACTTATTGCAGATGTTGGCGCCGTCCATGCCCTGGAACATGATCTCCACCTCGGAGCGTTTGGCGCCGCAGAACGAACAGCTGTCGCCGCCGTTCTTCGTATTGTCGGTTTTGTTGTTGTTGCGATTCTGTGCCATGGAGGTTACTTCTCACGTTTGGAGAGTACGGTATCGATCAGTCCGTACTCCTTGGCCTCGGGGGCCGAAAGCCAGTAGTCACGATCGGCGTCTTTCTCGATCTTGCGGATCGAGACGCCGGAATGGGCCGCGAGGATCTCGTAGAGCTCGCGTTTGGTCTTCATGATTTCGCGGGCCGTGATTTCGATGTCGGAGGCCTGGCCCTGAGCGCCTCCGAGGGGCTGGTGGATCATCACCCGGGCATGGGGCAGCGCGGCGCGCTTGCCGGCGGCACCGGCCGTCAGCAGCACGGCACCCATCGAGGCGGCCAGTCCCGTGCAGATGGTCCCCACGTCGCAGGACACGAGCTGCATCGTATCGTAGATACCCAGTCCGGCCGAGACCGAACCGCCGGGCGAATTGATGTAGATCTGGACATCCTTGTCGGGGTCAACCGACTCCAGGAACAGCAGCTGGGCCTGGATGATGTTGGCGGCATCGTCGTAAATCGGTGCTCCGAGGAAGATAATGCGGTCCATCATCAGACGCGAAAAGACGTCCATGGTGGCGACATTCAACTGGCGTTCCTCGATGATCGTCGGCGAGACATAGGCCGCACTGACCGATTGGAAGTCATGCAGTTTCAGCGAGCTGATCCCGCAATGCTTCCGGGCATATTTTTCAAATTCAGACATATTCTTCGATTCGTTATCCTTTCAACACACATTTGCGGAGAGGGGGATCTGCCTACGGGATCCGCGTTTGGGCGGGCCCGCGTCCGGCGTCAATCACCGAATCCGGCAACCGACCGACCGCAGCGTTTCCCTGCGTTCCCGCCGCCGTTCACAGCACCCGGCGAGTTCCTTCGCACCAACCGGTCCTCACAGCTTCCCGGTCCTTTCCAGCACCCGGCTAGCTCCTTCACACCAACCGGCACTCACAACGTCCGGCCCTTTCCAGCACCCGGCCGCCGTTCACAACGCCCGGCCCGACTCTCTCGGCCCCCCGCATAAAAAAGGACTTTGCAAACATCGCGCCTGCAAAGTCCAAAGATAATCAAAAATCCGCGAATCCTAAAGCTCCTTTGCCAATTTGGCGAAATCCTCTGCGGAAACGGCCTTTTCCGTCACCTTGATCTTCGACTTGATGTCGTCGACGACCTTCGTCTCGTAGAGCCTCTCGTAGATCTTCTGACCCTGATCCTTGTCGGCGAGGATCTTCTCGGCATATCCGGCCAGCATGTCATCCGGTGCCGACGGCATGCCGTACTGCGCGAACTGGGCGGCAGCCAGCGCCTTGGCCTCGGCCGTAGCCTCCTCCTTCGTCACGGTGAGGTTGTCGGCCTTGATGAAGTGCTTCTGCAGATAGTTCCAAGTGAACATCTTCAGGAATTGATCGAAGTCCTTCTCGATCTCCTCCATCGTGAACTTGCCCTCGTTGATCGTATAGAGCCAGCGCTTGAGGAACGGAACCGGCATCTTCAGATCGGCCTTCTTCAGGAGGTAGTCGCGCAGCTGCAACGTGAAGAGGTAGTCGCTCTCACGACGCAGTTCGCTCTCGATCTGAGCGTCGAGGTACTTGTCGAACTCGGCCTCCGAGGTGACGTTGCCCTGCGGGAAGGCCATCTTGAAGAACTCCTCGTTGAGTTCGGGCTCGGCGAAACGGCGGATCTTGGTGATCTCCATCTCGAACTCGGGATTGATGCCGTCGAGCTCATGCTCCTTGACCTGCAGGCAGGCGGCACGCTGGGCCGGAGTCTTGTAGAGTTCGTTGATGTTGACCTTCATCTTGTCGCCGACCTTCTTGCCGAGGAAGGGTTTGCGCTCCTCGTCGGTCATCGAGATCAGACCCACGTAGGCATCGGCCACGTTCATGTCGCCGTTGTCGAGCGTCACGGTCAGGGCCTCGTCCGAGGTCACCTCGTCGGCGTCGACCAGACGGCCGTAGCGGCGCAGGTAGTTCGAACGGTAGTCGTCGTGCATCTTCTTGTCGATCTTGATCGAGTGGTAGGTCAGCTTGTCCTTGTCCGAGAGCTCGAGGTTGATGGCCGGAGCCTCACCGATCTCGAAGACGAACTCGAATTCGGTGTTGTTCTCGAAATCGAAGGCACCCTGCTCCTCGGCGGGGATGACGTCGCCCAGGTAGTCGATGCCCTCCTTCTGGAGGTACTCGAAGACGGAGTTCGAGGCCTTGCGGTAGGACTGCTCGGCCACGACACCCTTGCCGTACATCTTGCGGATGATGCCCATCGGGACCATGCCGGGACGGAATCCCGGAATATTGGCCTTGCGACGATACTCGCGCAGCGCCTTTTCGACCTCCTGGCCGTAATCGTCCTGACCGACGGTCACGCGGATCAGCGAGTTATTCTCGCCGTGTTGTTCTCTTACGATCTTCATAATGAGTTTGTTATATCTGATTTCTTGCGTTTTTCCACTCGGAATCGGGAGGCAAAGATACGAAATTATTCCGATCCGCCCAACAGATAGCTCCATATTATAGGTGAAATTATGATTTGTGGTTTGCTTTTCGTACCTTTGTAGGCTTTATCTCCGCGAACGATGAAACTTGTGACGACTCTTCTGCTGGCGAGCGCCCTGCTCACGGCCTGCGGGAACTCCCCGGCCAGGACACGCTCGACGGCCCGAAAACATACGACGGCCTCCGTGCCCGCCGAACCGAAACACTACACCTACCGCGTCAAGGCCTCCCACCCTCACTCCACGAAGGCCTATACGCAGGGTCTGCTGTGGCACGACGGCGCGCTGTGGGAGGGGACGGGCCAGTACGGCGAATCGGTCGTGCAGACGCTCGATCCGGCCTCGGGCCGCAGCCGGGTGCTGGCCACGCTGCCGCGCTCGGAGTTCGGCGAGGGGATCGCCATTCTGGGCGACGAACTCTTCCAGCTCACCTGGCAGTCGAACACCGCCCACGTCTACCGCATCACCGAGGGCGGTCTCGAGAAGCTCCGCGACCACCGCTACGCCGGCGAGGGATGGGGAATCACCACCGACGGACGACAGCTCTACATGACCGACGGATCGGCCAACCTCTACACGGTCGACCCGGCGACGTTCCGCCGCAGCGGCCATGTGACCGTCACCCTGAAGGGCGAACCGGTCCCCTTCCTCAACGAACTGGAGTGGATCGACGGCCGCATCTGGGCCAACGTCTACATGACCGACCAGCTCGTCATCATCGACCCGGCAACGGGCCGCGTCGAAGGGGTGGTCGACCTCACGGGGCTGCTGCCCGACGGGGAGCGCACCCCCTCGACCGACGTGCTGAACGGCATAGCCTGGGACCCCGTCTCCAAACGCCTCTTCGTCACGGGCAAGAACTGGAGCAAACTCTTCGAAATAGAGATTATCGAACAATGATACCCGCAGAAACGAAAAACAAGACGCTGCAAGCGCTGCTCGAGCACCGCATCCTGCTGCTCGACGGCGGATTCGGCACCATGGTCCAGAGTTACGGACTCGACGAGGCGGCCTATCGCGGCGAGCGCTTCCGCACGTGGGAGGTGCAGCTCAAGGGTTGCAACGACCTGCTGGTGCTGACCCGCCCGGAGGTGGTACGCGAAATCCACGAAAAATATCTGGCGGCCGGTGCCGACATCATCGAAACCGATTCGTTCAACGCCAATGCCGTCTCGCTGGCCGACTACCGGCTCGAGGGGTTGGCCCGCGAGATCTCGCGCGCGGCCGCCGAGGTGGCGCGCGCGGCGGCCGACGCCTTCACGGCGCGCAACCCGCAGAAACCGCGCTTCGTCGCCGGGTCGATGGGCCCCACGAACCGCACGGCCTCGATGTCGGCCGACGTGGCCAACCCCGCAGCCCGCGAGGTGACCTTCCGCCAGCTGGTCGACGCCTACACAGACCAAGCCCGCGGACTGGTGGAGGGCGGAGTCGACGTGCTGCTCGTCGAGACCGTGTTCGACACGCTCAACGCCAAGGCGGCCCTCTACGCCATCGACCGTCTGTGTGAGGAGCTCGGGCGGCAGATCCCGGTGATGGTCTCCGGGACGCTCTCCGATGCCAGCGGCCGCACCCTCTCGGGACAGACCGTCGAGGCCTTCGCCGCGTCGCTCTCCCACGCGCGGCTGCTGTCGATCGGCCTGAACTGCGGCTTCGGGGCCCGGCAGCTGATGCCCTACCTCGAACGGTTGGCCAAGGTGGCCCAGACCCGCATCTCGGCTCACCCGAACGCCGGACTGCCCAACGTCATGGGCGGTTACGACGAGACCCCGGTGATGTTTGCCGAGGATCTGGGCGAGTACATGCGCCGCGGACTGGTCAACATCGTCGGCGGCTGCTGCGGAACCACTCCGGCCCACATCTTCGAACTCTCGAAAATCGTCGGCCAATATACCCCGCGTCCGCTGCCCGAGCCGCGCCACGAAACGGTGCTCGCCGGACTCGAACCGCTGCGGGTGGTCCCCGAGGCGAACTTCATCAACATCGGCGAGCGGACGAACGTCGCCGGCTCGGCCCGCTTTGCGCGGCTCATCCGCGAGAGCAACTACGAAGAGGCCCTCTCGGTGGCCCGGGCGCAGGTCGAGGCCGGAGCGCAGGTGGTCGACGTCTGCATGGACGACGGCATGATCGACGGCGTGGAGGCCATGCGCACGTTCCTCAACCTGATGGCCGCGGAGCCCGAAATCGCCCGCGTGCCGGTGATGATCGACTCGTCGAAGTGGGAGGTGCTCACCGCCGGGCTTGAGGTCGTGCAGGGCAAGTCGGTGGTCAACTCCATCTCGCTGAAGGAGGGCGAGGCGGAGTTCCTGCAGCGTGCGGCCGAAATCCACCGCTACGGAGCCGCCGCCGTGGTGATGCTCTTCGACGAGCGCGGGCAGGCCGACACCTGCGAACGCAAGATCGAGGTGGCGCAGCGCGCCTACCGCCTGCTGACCGACAACGGATTCCCGGCCGAGGATATCATCTTCGACCCCAACATACTGGCCGTGGCGACGGGTATTCCCGAACACGACGGCTACGCCAAGGCCTTCATCGACGCCACACGCTGGATCAAGGAACACCTGCCCTGGGCGAAGGTCTCGGGCGGGGTGTCGAACCTCTCGTTCGCCTTCCGCGGCAACAACGCCGTGCGCGAGGCGATGCACTCGGCCTTCCTCTACCATGCGATCCGCGCCGGGATGGACATGGGGATCGTCAACCCGCAGATGCTGCGCGTCTACAGCCAGATCGAGCCCGAACTGCTCGAACGGGTCGAGGACGTGCTGCTGTGCCGCCGGCCCGATGCCTCGGAACGCCTCACGGAGTATGCCCATCAGGTGCAGCAGACGGCGCAACAGGAGCCGCAGCAGGCCGATGCCTGGCGCAGCGGCACGCTCCGCGAACGCATCGACTACGCCATGCTCAAGGGCGTTGCCGACCACATCGAGGAGGATGCGCTGGAGGCCTACCGCGAACTGGGCAGCCCGATGGCGGTGATCGACCGGCTGCTGATGCCCGCCATGGAGCAGGTCGGCGAACTCTTCGGTGCGGGGAAGATGTTCCTGCCGCAGGTCGTGAAGACGGCCCGCGTGATGAAGCGCGCCGTGGCGGTGCTGACCCCCTACATCGAGCAGGGGGCCGCCACCACGACCCACTCGGCCGGCAAGGTGCTGGTGGCCACGGTGAAGGGCGACGTCCACGACATCGGCAAGAACATTGTCTCGGTGGTGATGGCCTGCAACGGCTACGAGATCCGCGATCTGGGCGTCATGGTCGAGGCCGAACGCATCGTCGACGAGGCGGTGGCGTGGGGGGCGCAGGTCATCGGGCTGAGCGGACTGATCACCCCGTCGCTCGACGAGATGGCCCGCATCTGCGAGGAGCTCGAACGGCGCGGATTGCGCATTCCGGTGATCATCGGCGGCGCCACGACGTCGGATCTCCATACGGCCGTGAAGATCGCCCCGGTCTACTCGGGGGCGGTCATCCACTCGGCCAACGCCAGCCAGAACACGCAGATCCTGGCCCGGCTGCTGGGCAACCGTTCCGAGGCCTATGCCGAAGAGGTGAAGCGGCAGCAGGCCGCGCTGCGCGAAGAGTATGCCCGCAAACTCCGCCAGCGCGATCTGATTCCGATCGTCGAGGTGCACAAGGCGCGCCGCGGGCTGCCGCCCCACGAACCCGTCAAGCCGCTCCACACGGGGCGTCTGGTCTTCCCCGACTTCGACATCTCGGATGCCGAGCCCTTCATCGACTGGAACTTCTTCTTCCCGGCCTGGGGGCTCAAGGGTCGCTACCCGGAGATCCTCGACCACCCCGAGAAGGGTCCCGAGGCTCGCAAGCTCTTCGACGATGCCCAGGCGCTGCTGAAGCGGATCCGCGAGGAGCATCTGCTGACGCTGCAGGGGGTTGTGGGGATCTTCCCGGCCCGCTCGGAGCGCGACGACATCCTCATCACGGACACCAAGGGGCGTGAAAAACGGCTCCCGATGCTGCGCAACCAGACGCGCGGCGAGGAGAACCAGTCGCTGGCCGACCGGATCGCCCCGCAGAACGACTGGATCGGCTGCTTTGCGCTGACGGCCGGCATCGGGCTCAAGGAGCTCGAGGAGCGCTTCCGCAAGGAGGCCGACGACTACTCGGCCATCCTGTCGAAGTTGCTGGCCGACCGGCTGACCGAGGCCTTCGGCGAGGCGGTGCACACCTTCGTACGGCGCCAGATGTGGGGCTACGAGACCGAGGGCGGCATCGACCCGCAGCAGATCATCCGCGGCCACTACCGCGGCTGCCGCGTGGCCTTCGGCTACCCCTCGGCGCCCGACCACTCGCTCAAGCGCGAGGTCTTCGACCTGCTGGCCGTCGAAACGACGACCGGCATGCGCCTGACGGAGAACTGGATGATCAATCCGGGTGAGGCGATCTGCGGACTGATGTTCGCTGACGGCGGGTACTTCTCCGTCGGGACGATCGACACCAAGCAGCTGCTCGACTATGCGCGCCGCCGCGGCATGGAGGTCGAGCAGATCAAGAAACTCATTCCCAACAATCTCTGACACAGCCATGAACGTAGTCGATATCATCCGCGAAGCCATCGCCACGAAGCGCACGCGCTTCGCCTTCGAACTCCTGCCGCCGCTCAAGGGCGACGGCAGCCAGAAGATCTTCGCCGCCATCGAGCCGCTGATGCCCTACCGCCCGGCCTACATCAACATCACGTTCCACCGCGAGGCAATCAAGGAGACCGTACGCGAGGACGGCAGCATCGAGTGGCACGTCGTGCGGCGGCGCCCCGGCACGGTCGGCATCTCGGCGGCCATCCAGCAGCGCTACGGCGTGGAGGTGGTTCCGCACCTGATCTGCGGCGGGCTGTCGAAATACGACATCGAGGACACGCTCATCGACATGGACTTCCTCGGACTGCACAACGTGCTGGCGCTGCGCGGCGACAAGTCGCAGAACGAACGCCGCTTCATGCCCCATCCGCAGGGCCATGCCCATGCCATCGACCTGGTGCGGCAGATCGACGACATGAACCACGGCCGCTTCATCGACGGCGAGGTCGAGGAGTGCCACCACTCGAAATTCTCGATCGGCGTGGCCGGCTACCCCGAGGTCCACTTCGAGGCGCGCGACATCACCTCGGACATCGCCCACCTGAAGGCCAAGATCGACGCCGGCGCCGAGTATGTCATCACGCAGCTCTTTTTCGACAACCGCAAGTACTTCGACTTCGTGCGCCGCTGCCGCGAGGCGGGAATCACCGTACCGATCATCCCCGGACTGAAACCGCTGTCGACGCCCCGCCATCTGGAGGTGCTGCCCGAGACGTTCCACGTCTCGATCCCCGAGGAGCTGGCCCGCGAGGTGAAGGCCCACCCCGAAAGCGCCCGCGAGATCGGCACCGAATGGGCCATCGCCCAGAGCCGCGAGCTGATGGCCGCCGGCGTCCCGGTGCTGCACTATTATACAATGAGTCGCACAACAAACATTCAGAAGATCGTTTCGGCACTCTTCTGATCAAAGAGAGAGGGGGGGGGAGGATGCGTCCGGGCCGGAAAACAGATCGGACCGCCCTCCCGCCCCGAAAGAAGAACAACGCGGAGTCACGCACCGGGCGGACGATTCGTCCGGGGAGCGGCCTCCGACAAGCTATTTTCTTTCAAAGGTTATATGGAAAGTAACAAGGAGATAACCCCCGTCGAATTCCGACGCCATCTGCACGCCCATCCCGAACTCTCGTTCCAGGAGCAGGAGACGGCCCGTTATATCGAAGAGCGGCTCGATGCGCTGGGGATCGCCCATCGCCGCGTGGCCGGGACCGGCGTCCTGGCCTCGATCCGCGGATCGAAAAGCGTGGCCGACGACCGCCGCGCCGTCGTGCTGCGGGCCGACATCGACGCCCTGCCGATCGACGAACAGAACGACTGTACGTGGCATTCGCAGCGCCGCGGCGTGATGCACGCCTGCGGCCACGACATGCATGCCGCCGTCCTCTACGGCGTGCTGCAGCGCATGGCCGCCCGGCCCGACTTCCGCGGTACGCTCTTCGGGCTCTTCCAGCCCGGCGAGGAGTGCAACCCGGGCGGCGCATCGCTCGTGCTGGCCGAAAAGCCCTTCGAGGGGTATGACATCCGCGCCGTGGTGGGCGAACACGTCGATGCGCAGCTCGAGGTCGGCAGCTTCGGATTCCGAGCCGGAAAGTACATGGCCTCGAGCGACGAACTGCGGCTGCGGATCCACGGCACGGGCGGCCACGGCGCCATGCGCCAGCTGCTGAAGGACCCCGTGGCCGCCGGAGCCGAACTGCTCACGCGGCTGGTAGCCCTCAACGGCGAGGAGTGCGTGCTGTCGATCGGCCGCTTCGAGGCCCTCGGCGCCACGAACATCGTCCCCGACGAGGTCTACATGGAGGGGACGCTGCGCACGTTCGACGAACGCCAGCGCAAGATCCTCCACCAGCGCATCGCCAACATCGCCGCCGAGATCGACGCGCGCCGCGGCGTGAAGACCCGCGTGGAGATCAGCCACGGCTACCCGTGCGTGGTCAACGACGAGATCCTCGTCAAACTGGCCGTGGCCATCGCCCGCCACGAAGGACGCCACATCGAGATGCTTCCGCTGCGGACCACGGCCGAGGATTTCGGCTTCTACTGCCGGGAGTATCCATCGCTCTTCTACCGCCTCGGGGTCGGCGCCGCGGCCGGACGCTCCCACACGGCGACGTTCCTTCCCGACGAGGGGGCTATCGAACCGGGCATCGCCTTCATGCACGAACTGGCCCTGCGGATTCTCGAAAAATAAAGACACACGATATGAACAAGAGACAACAACGGACCCCGAAAGAGGGGGCCAAAAACAAGCGATCGGCCCGTGAAGAGATCATTCTTCACATGTTCCGCGATTTTCCCAACACGCAGTTCACGCTCAAATACCTGGCATCGGTCTCGGGCGGAGCCTCGAAGGAGGGGCGCCGCGAGACGTTCGAGATCCTCAGCCGGCTGTTCGACGAGGGGATCGTCGAGGAGTGCTCGCGCGAAAAGTACCGCCTCTCGCAGCAGCACCGCCCGCTCTACGAGGGTGTGGCCAGCATGACGCAGTCGGGAGCCGTCTACGTCGAGGTCGAGGGGCAGGAGGAGGATATCTTCGTCAACCCGCGCAACACGGCCAATGCGCTGGACGGTGACCGCGTCGAGGTGGCCGTCATCCACCGCGGCCGCAACGGCAAGTTCGAGGGCGAGGTGACGCGCATCCTCGAACGGTGTCACAAGCCCTACGTCGGCGTGGCCGAGGTCGGCGCCCACCAGATCTTCGTCAGGGCCGACTCGCGCCGCATGCCGATGGACATCTACCTCTCGAAACGCGCCTATCCCGACGTGCGCGACGGCGAGAAGGTCGTCGTGCGCATTGTCGACTGGCAGCCCGGCAGCAAGAGCCCCGTGGGCGAACTGGTCGAGCGGCTGGGCATCGCCGGCAACAACGATACGGAGATGCACGCCATCCTGGCCGAATACGAACTCCCCTACCGCTTCGAACCCGAAATCGAGGAGGCGGCCAAGGCCATCGACGGCAGCATCACGGCCCGTGAGATCGCCAGCCGGCGCGACTTCCGCCAGGTGGTGACCTTCACGGTCGACCCGGCCGACGCCAAGGACTTCGACGACGCCCTCTCGGTCCGCAAGGTGCGCGACGGCGTCTGGGAGATCGGCGTCCACATCGCCGACGTCACCCACTACGTCAAGCCCCACTCGGTGCTCGACGACGAGGCCGTCGAACGCGGCACGTCGGTCTATCTGGTCGACCGCACCGTTCCGATGCTCCCCGAGCGCCTCTCGAACGAGCTCTGCTCGCTGCGGCCCAACGAGACGAGCCTCTGCTTCTCGGCCGTCTTCACGATGAACGAGAACCTGGAGATCCTCGACGAGTGGTTCGGCCGCACGGTGATCCACTCCGACCGCCGCTTCACCTACGCCGAGGCGCAGGAGGTGATCGAGACCGGCCGGGGCGACTACGCCGAGGAGATCCTCACGCTCAACCGCCTGGCCCAGGCCATGCGGGCCCAGCGTTTCAAGAACGGCGCCATCGCCTTCGAACGCGAGGAGGTGAAGTTCAAGCTCGACGAGAGCGGCAAGCCGCTGGGCGTCTATTTCAAGGAGCAGAAGGAGTCGAACCAGATGATCGAGGAGTTCATGCTGCTGGCCAACCGGCGCGTGGCCGAATTCTGCGCCCACCGCCGCAACGACAAGGGGCGCGCCGTGCCCCGCACGATGGTCTTCCGCGTCCACGACTCGCCCAGCGAGGAGAAGCTCGACCGCTTCCGGCAGTTCATCCTCCGCTTCGGCCACATCTTCAAGGCCTCGAAGGGACGCGCCGTGGCCCGGGAGATGAACAAACTTCTCAAGCAGGTCAAGGGTTCAACCGAGGAGAACGCCGTCACGACGATGGCCGTGCGCTCGATGGCCAAGGCCTACTACTCGACCGACAACATCGGCCACTACGGTCTGGCCTTCCCCTACTACACGCACTTCACCTCACCGATCCGCCGCTATCCCGACATGATGGTCCACCGTCTGCTGGCCCACTACCTCGAGGGCGGCAAGTCGGTACCGAAGGATCCCGTCGAGGAGCTCTGCGTGCGGGCATCGGAGCGCGAGGTGATCGCCGCCGAGGCCGAACGCGCCTCGATCAAGTACAAGATGGTCGAGTTCATGAAGGAGCACATCGGCGAGGAGTTCGACGGCCACGTCTCGGGGCTCACCGAATGGGGCATCTACGTCGAACTGGACGAGACCCACATCGAGGGCATGTCCTTCCTGCGCGATATTCCGGGCGACTTCTTCCTCTTCGACGAACAGCAGTACGAGGTGATCGGGCGCTCGACCGGCATCAAGCTGACGCTAGGCAGCCCCGTGCGGATCCGCGTCAAGCGGGCCGACCTGCAGAAGCGCCAGCTCGACTTCGAGCTGCTGCTGCCCGGACTGCCGAACCGCCGCTCCGGGTCGTCCGACGACCGCAGCCGCGGCAAGGGCAAAGGCAAGGCCTCTGACAAAGGTTCAGGGCCGAAGGTGAGCCACTCCTCGCGCCGCCGCGGCCGGTAATTCCGGAGGGGGGGGGACTGGTATCGTGCGCGGACGCCCGTATGTGGGGAGTCGTGAAGGATGCCCGTATGAGAGAGTCGCACATGGGCACACATACGAGGGTGTCGCGCATGGGGCCCGTATGAGAGTGTCATCCGCATTGCCCCAATCGGGATGCCCGCACCTCACCGCCCAGCCGGCCTGCCGATGCCCCCCCGCCCGCCGATTCCGCCGCTACCCGCGGGTTCTGCCCCGGCGTGCCGATTCTGCCCCCAACACGCAAAAGCCCCGTCCGAAATGGACGGGGCTTTTTTGCATCGCGGAAATGCGCCTCCTTAGAAGAGATTCACGCCGTCGAGCGTGGCGATCAGGAAGGTGGCGGCAACCGACAGAATGGCGTACAGCTCCGGGAAGGCGGCCAGAATCAGCGTCTTACCCATCACGTCGTGACCGTTTCCGATGGCGGCGATACCATTGGCGCAGATCTTCGCCTGATAGATCGACGAAGCCAGATTGACGATACCGACCAGAATACCGGCACCCAGAATGGCTGCGCCCTGCGTCATCGTCGGGTTGGTCAGTCCGCCCTGCACGAGGAAGAAGCAGACGAAGCCGTAGAGGCCCTGCGAACCGGGGAGCGCCGAGAGGATCATGTAGCTACCGAAGGCGTCGCCGTTCTTCTTCATGGCACCGACCGAAGCCATGCCTGCGATGGCCGTTCCGATGGAGGATGCGATGCCCGCCAGGCCCACCATCAACGCTACGCCGACGTAAGCCATTACCAATGCTGTTGTTGTTTCCATAGTGTTTTGAAAAGTTTTTGATTATTGTTTTGTTTATTCGTTTGTCTTGTCCATTTTGCGGATGGGGTCGAACGACCGCGAGGCCATCTCGAAGCCGGCGTTCTTGAAGAACTCCACGAAGGTGAGTCGCATCGGGTGAACGAACGACGAGATGGTCGACATGAAGAGGTTGATGCCGTGGCCGATCAGCAGGATCGGAATCATCACCAGCAGCCGCACTACGATGTTGGCGCCCTCGGGGACGAAGCCCTCGGCCAGCGTGTTGAAGACCAGTGCCAGCACACCGCCCGACAGTCCGATGGCGAACAGACGGATGTACGACAGCACGTCGCTCAGCAGGCCGGTGATGTTGTTGTAGAGATCCCACAGTCCGGCTCCGACGTTAACGAGCGGATTGCGCCGCGGGTTGTTGAGCACCAGCAGCAGCACACCGCCGATTCCCAGCGCCACGTAGAAGGCCACCGACCCGGACGTGAAGCCCGGAATCGTGATCCCGGCCATGGGCAGCGCCACGGCCAGCGAGCACGAGACGAGGATAATGAACCATCCCAACTGTCCGAAGGCGTGCGTGATGCCGAAGCAACGCGTCGTCGTCCAGATGTTGAGCGCCATGCCGAAGAGGATCTGCACCAGACCGATCACCAGCGAGATGATGAAGAACTTGCCCTGGAAGTCGAAGAACGGGATCGAGGGGAAGTACTCGTTGAGACTCAGACCGAAGAACGAGCCGCAGATGGCGCCGAAGACGACCGTCGTCAGGGCGCACAGCGTGGCGAACCACGCGGCGCGGCGCATCATGCCCGGCTCGCGGAACTTGTGCAGCATGAAGAGTCCCGCGGCCAGCAATACCAGACCGTATCCGGCATCGTTCAGACAGATGCCGAAGAAGAGCATGTAGAACGGCGCGAAGAAGGGCGTCAGATCCAGCGTGCCGTACTTCGGCCGGGCGTAGAGGTCGCCGATCATCTCGAAGATCCGCGCAAAGCGGTTGTTCTTCAGCTTGACGGGCGTATCGTCCTCGGGCGTCGGATCGCTCTTGAGCCAGACGACATTGGGGTACGCCTCGAGCAGCGCGTCGACCTTCGCCGAGGTTTCGGTCTCGGCCCACCCCTCCATGATCACCAGCGAGCCGTCGGCTTCGTGCCGGGCCGTCGCCTCGACGCGCACGCCCTGCAGCCGCTCCCTGAGTTCGGCGGCATACTGTGCCAGCAGCTCTTCGGAGGCCGCCACACGGGCAAATTCCGCGTCGAGCGCCGACAGACGCTCCCGCTCGGTCGCCAGACGGCGCTCCGCCTCGCGGATATCCATCTGAGGGGTCTTCATCTCCTGGGCGTCGATGGCCACCTCCTCACCCGGAGCCGTCACCACGACGAACCATACCGCAGCATCCGTGCGCGAGATCTCCGAGAGCGTATAGCTGTCCGCCCACTCCTCCTTCATCTTGTCGAACGTACTGCGCTGCACCGAGAAATAACGCAGCACAACGCCGTCGGCCGCCAGCTGCGCCGTGCGCTCCGCATCGAACGCTCCCCATGGACGCAACTCGTCGGCCGCCTTCTCCAGCCGTGCGATCTCCGTGCGGATGGCGGTTGCTTCGCGCTGCGCCGCGGCATAGTGTTCGTAGGCCTCGCGTCCCGAGGCAAAGGGTTCGCCGCGCAGGGCATCGTGGCTTCTGTCGGCGCGGAACGCCTTGAGGAACTCCGCGGCCTTCGTGCAACCCTCGATGTCGAGCAGCAGCTGCCGGTCCTCCTCCGAGGGTTCCCACCCCGTGGTGGTGATGTCCACCAGCCCGAGCTCACGCAGCCGGGCGATGAAATCCTCGCTCTGTGCCGCATAGAGCACAAAGTCGTATTTCGACATTCTGGCTATCATAGCAGAGCGCCCTCCCCGGCAGCCTGTTGTTTGTTTTTGACGATCTTCTGGGCCGATTTCGAAAGGTTCTCCTCGTCCTCCATGAAGCGCTTGATCTTGCGGATGGCATCCTCATAGCCCGGGATCTGCACCTTTTCGTAGAGATTCACCTTCTGCGTGGTCTTGCGGCGGGCGAAATCCAGCAGCTCCATGCGCCGCACATAGACCTCGTATTCGAGGCCCAGGCGTGCCAGCCGCTTGAGGATCCCCACCCCGTCGGCAAACCACGCCGGCGAGGAGAAGAGGTCGTAGGCCTTCTCCTCGAAGCGGACCCCCTCCAGCTCGGGGATGCGGACACCGGCGATCTTGCGCTCGGCCAGATCCACATCCGCAATGCGGAGCAGGTCACTGTCAAACTCTCCCCACAACGACACCATGTAGTCGTACTCGGCCTTCAGGGCTTCGAGCTGCCGACGGTAGTCGCCTGCGGAGTCCTTCGCCTTCTTCACCTCGGAACGCAGCGCCGACTCCTTGCTCTTGATCGTCGGAAGGGCCTTCTGCCGCATTTTCAGCTGCTTGCCGAGTTCGCCCAGCGAGGTCTTGTTGTATTGGAACTTGATGGCCATCTTCTTTTACGCCTCCTTCCAGTATTTCCTGATAAGTTCCTCCTTGATGGCGACCTCCTCCTTCGAGAAGTACTTCGCAAAGAGGCTCCACGCCGTGTCGAGCATCTCCGTGATGCCGATGTTGACGTCGATCGCCAGCAGTTTTTCCGAGTAGTCGCGGGCGAATTTCAGGGCCCGTTCGTCGTAGTCCGACAGGTCGAAACCGTTTTCGAGCTTCGTCTTGGCGTTGGCTGCGTCGGCATACAGACGCACGCAGGCGTTCATCACCTGCGGATGGTCCTCACGCGTCTTCTTGCCGATGACCAACTGCTTCAGACGCGACAGCGAACGGAACGGGTCGACGATCACCTTGCCCGTATCCGAATCGTTGCGCAGGAACAACTGACCCTCCGTAATGTAACCCGTGTTGTCGGGCACGGCGTGCGTGATGTCGCCGCCCGAAAGGGTCGTCACGGCGATGATGGTGATCGAACCGCCGTTGGGCAGCTGCACGGCCTTCTCGTAGATCTTCGCCAGATCCGAATAGAGCGATCCGGGCATCGAGTCCTTCGAGGGGATCTGGTCCATACGGTTCGAGACGATGGCCAGGGCATCGGCGTAGAGCGTCATGTCCGTCAACAGCACCAGCACCTTCTCGCCCTTGTCGACGGCGAAGTATTCGGCCGCCGTCAGCGCCATGTCCGGGACAAGCAGACGCTCGACCGGCGGATTCTCCGTCGTGTTGACGAACGAGACGATGCGGTCCAGCGCACCGGCGTTCTCGAAGACTGACTTGAAGTAGAGGAAGTCGTCGTTCGTCAGACCCATGCCGCCCAGGATGATCTTGTCGGCCTTGGCACGCAGGGCCACGTTGGCCATCACGGCGTTGTAGGGCTGGTCCGGGTCAGCGAAGAAGGGGATCTTCTGGCCCGTGACGATCGTGTTGTTGAGGTCGATGCCGGCGATACCCGTTGCGATGAGCTCCGAGGGCTGGATACGCTTGAAGGGGTTGACCGTCGGGCCGCCGATCTCGCGGGCCTCGCCCTCGACGATCTCACCGCCCTCGAGCGGTTCGCCGTAGGCGTTGAAGAAGCGCCCGGCCAGGGCGTCCGAAACTCGCAACTTCGGCGGTTCGCCGTGGAAGATGACCTCCGAATCGGTCGCGAGGCCCTCGGTGCCGGCGAAAACCTGAAGCGTCACGTTCTCGCCCATAATCTTCACCACCTGGGCCAGTTTGCCGCCCACGGTGGCCAGTTCGTCGTTGCCGACCCCCTGGGCCCGGAGCGTCACCGTGGCCTTGGTGATGTTGTCAATGCGGGTATATATCTTCTGAAATGCGCGTGTTGTCATGGCTTAGTTGTTTTTTTCACTCACATACTCTTCGATCTGTCGTTTGTAGTTCTCGAACTTCTCCGACTTCCACTCCGAGTAGTTCATCTGGCGGAAGAGGTTGATCAACCCCTTGAAGAACTGCGAGCACTGCTCGAAATCGGCAAACGAGAACTCCTTCCGGCAGATTCCCAGCACCATCTCGTACATCATCTTCTGACGCTCGATCGGGCAGTTGGCGTCGATGGCGTCGAAGGCGTCCTGCTGCAGGATGACGAAGTCGAGCAGCTCCGACTTCCAGAAGCGCTCGTGGTACTCGACCGGCACACCGTCGTCACCCAGGATGTTGATCTGGTCGTTGGCCTCCTTGCCGCGCTGCACGATCGTCTTGCCGGCATAGACCAGGTCGACCCAGTTCTTCTCGATATGGCCGTCGAGGTATTCGCGGATCTCCGGGTATTCGAGGTATTTCGAGTAGGAGTCCAGCGGGTCGATGGCCGGGTAGCGCTTCGAGTCGGCGCGCCCCTGCGAAAGGGCGTAGAAGCAGCGCGCGGCCTTCTTGGTCGATTCGGTGACGGGCTCCTTGAGGTTACCGCCGGCGGGCGACACCGTACCGAGGAAGGTGACCGAACCCGTCTCGCCGTTGGTCAGCTTCACCAGACCGGCGCGCGAGTAGAAGTTCGAGATGATGGCCGAGAGGTCCATCGGGAAGGCGTCCTGACCCGGAAGCTCCTCCAGACGGTTCGACATTTCGCGCAGCGCCTGAGCCCAGCGCGACGTCGAGTCGGCCATGACCAGCACCTTCAGACCCATCGAACGGTAGTACTCGCCGATGGTCATACCCGTGTAGACCGACGCCTCACGCGCCGCAACGGGCATGTTCGACGTATTGCAGATGATGATCGTACGCTCCATCAGCTTGTGGCCCGTGCGGGGGTCGACCAGTTCGGGGAACTCCTTGAAGATCTCCACCACCTCGTTGGCTCGCTCGCCACAGGCCACCATGATGATCACGTCGGCATCGGCCTGTTTCGAGATGGCATGCTGCAGCACGGTCTTGCCGGCGCCGAACGGCCCGGGGATGAATCCCGTACCGCCCTCGGCCATGGGGTTGAAGGTGTCGATGGCGCGCACGCCGGTCTCCATGACGCGCGACGGACGCGGCTTCTCCGTGTAGCAGCGGATGGCCTGCTTGACGGGCCACTTCTGCACCATCGTGATCTCGTGGTCGCGGCCCTCGTCGTCGGTCACCACGGCCACCGTGTCGCGCACCTTGTACTTGCCGGCCTTGGCCACGCTCTTGACCGTATAGCGGCCCGTCATCGTGAAGGGGACCATGATCTTGTGGCGCACCCATTTCTCCTGCACCTCGCCCAGCCACGAGGCGGCCGAGACCTTGTCACCGGCCTTGGCCAGCGGCGTGAACTCCCACTCGGCGTCGAAATCGACCGGATCGGTGATCGACCCGCGGGCGATGAACAGCCCCTCCATCTTCTCGAGGTCGTTCTGCAGACCGTCGTAGTTGCGCGACAGCAGACCCGGAGCCAGCGTCACCTCGAGCATGTGCCCCTCGAATTCGACGCGGTCGCCGATCTTCAGCCCGCGCGTGCTGTCAAAAACCTGTACATAGGCCGCATCGCCTATGACCTTGATGACCTCGGCCATCATCTTCGTATCACCCGTCCACACGTGGCAGATCTCGTTCTGGCCCACAGGTCCGTCGGCCTTGACGATCACGATGTTGGAGATGATACCGTTTACACGTCCCGTAGTTTTCATGGTATCGTTTTATTGTTTATTTTCAATGAGCTGCCGGCCGTCGAGCGAGGCCATCAGGCGGGTGAACATCTCGCGGCCGCGTCGGGCATCGAGCCGCGTCCAGCGCGCCACGATATTCACACGGACCAGATAGGAGAGGATGGCGTCGATGTCGAAGTAGTCGAACGTAGCCAGTTCCGCGGCCTCCGACCAGCGGATCAGATCGAGTTTACGCTCCTTCTCGACGAGGTTGGCCTCGTCGTTCAGGGCGGCGATCACGGCGTCGATCCAGGGCAGTTCGCCGCGCAGGCCGAAGTCGGCCGCCGAACTGCGCCGCAGCTGATCGGCCACATCGCCCTGGCCGACCACCGCCTCGTCGATGCTGCGGCCGGCCGTACGTGCCGCCACGGCGGCCGTGACGTTGCGCAGCGTGCGGTCGAAGGCCGACCATGCGCGCAGGAAACGGCTGCGCGACCCCTCGCAGGCCGCGTAATAGGCCTCGAAGAGCTCCTTCTCGAAGCGCTGCGCCGTATCGACCGACTCGGCCTCCTCCCCTTCGGGATCGGCGTAGGCCCTCACCACGCGGGCCAGCGCCTCGGGGAGACGCTGCGGCGAGCGGAGCTCCTCCTCGAGCTCCTCGCGCGAGAGGTTGCCCAGCTCATTGAAGGCCGTCCGGCCGCTGCGCAGGGCCGCCAGATTCTCGCAGTCGTAGTAGCCGTACAGAAGCCGCACGCGGCGGGCATCGGCGGCCGAGACCCCTTCGAGAATCGAGTCGATGATCTCGCGGGCATCGAAACCCTTCGTATCGGCATCGAGCGCGTACTCTCTCAGCGAGGCAACCAGCGTATAGTATTGGGTTGCGAACATGCCCTAAGCCTTGAAGAGGAGTTGATAGACCTTGTCGCGGAGGTATTCGCCCAGCAGGGCCTCCAGATCGGCATCCGTGAAGGAGATGTAGTAACCGCCCTCCTTGGCGCCGATCTTGAATCCGGTCTTCACCTCGCGGGACCACCCCACCTCGATGCCGGCATCGAGCAGCGCACGGGCGCTCTTGGCAAAGGCGGCGTCGAGTGTCTGACGGGCATCCTCCGGGAGCAGGGCTTCGAGCGTCACCTTGCCCGCCTCGGCACCGTTCCAGTTGCGGGCCACGGCGATGAGCATCTCCTCGAGGAACTTCGGATCGAGCGCCGCGGACTTGACCCCTTCGGCCGTAGCCTTGGTGACGATCATCGTGGCGATCTCGGACTTGATCTTCGAGACGGCCTGCCGTCCGGCCAGAGCGATCTCGGTCATGGTGTTCTTCTCCACATCCTCGGCGCGGGACTCGGCAGCGCGGACGATCCCGGCGGCGCGGGTCTCGGCCTCCGCGAGGATCTTCTGCGCCTGGGCCTTGGCATCGGCAATCAGCCGGTCGGCATCGGCACGACCTTTCTCCAACCCTTCGTCGTAGAGTTTGCGGGTCAACTCCTGCAGTTTGTTTTCCATCATGTTATCGTGTTTTGATTATTGTTTTTCAAATGCGCCTACAAATATATAAAAGATTACGAATAAACCGCATTTGCCGGCGACAATTTATCCGCAAATGACGAATTTCGGGTGTAAAACGATCATCGCGTCCGGGAAAGCGAATCACCCCTGCTCCTTTCGGGACAGGGGTGATTCGGAATCGGGACGTCCGGCCGGCAAAGCGGCGGTCGCGTCCGTCGGGTGGCGGAGGATCCTTCACAGCCATCGGGCGGCGGAGGACTCATCGCATCGGGCGGTCGGCGTCGGGGCCGTAGACATACTCCACGGCCGACTTCTTGAAGCGCAGCGTGCGCGTATCCTTCGTACCGGCGCCGTTCCGGGTCATGTAGAGGTTGGTCATGCCGCCGTTGATGTACCAACCCGAGCCTTCAGGCGAGTGGACGCCGAAGAGGATGTTGTTGTAGTGGTTCGAGTGGCGGATGCCGTCGGCATTCCACTGTGCGGCGGCGCCGTACCAGGTGATCCCCTCGTCATCGGGGAAGTCGGGGCTCCACATCCGCACGCTGATCAGTTCGTTGAGCGTCAGCGAGCCGACCGTGACGTCGCTGCGCCGCTGCTGCGTGCGCTTGATGGCCGAATGGCCCTCCCAGGGGGTGCGGAGCGTATGCGAACCGCTCCACATCATCCAGATGTAGTCCGTGGCGTCGAAGACACGGTTGAACTCCTCCATCGAGGGAAGCTCGTAGCCGTCGGGCGAGAGGGCGTCGGCCGGCAGTTTGTTGATATGTACGGTCACGCCGGTCGAGAAACCCTCGAGCACGGCCTTGCCGTCCTGCTCGACGACCTTCAGCCCCTGGCCGCTGTCGCCCTGATAGCCCCAGCCCCAGAGGTCGAAGTACTCCTCGGGCGAGCAGGAGCCCAGGTATTCGTAGAGGCTCTTGCCGGCCTCGACGGCCGGGTCGGCCGACGAGAGGATCTGATCCTCGAAGTGGCGCGAACGGCCCCGGGCGTTGTACTTGCACCACCACACGCCGTGGAACCACGTCACCGGGAGTCCCCAGTTGCGGCGCACGACGGTGTAGACCTCGCGCTGCGAACCGTCCTCAAGGTTACTCACCACCAGGCGGGCCGCCTGACGGCGTCCGTCGGCCGTCGGGTCGTTCGGGCGCCAGCCGGCCACCACACGCACCGTCCGGGCGTCGCCGTCGGCTTCCGAGAGGCGGATCCACGGATCCTCCCCCGGATCGAACTCCACCTCGAGGCGTTTGCCCTGAGCCAGCACGAAGCGTCCCAGCTCGTTGTCAACATAGCGTTCGAAATCGACCGTGTGTTCGGCATTGTCGAACTCCAGCGCCCCCTGCGTACGCGAAGGGTTGGCCTCCAGCACCAGCAGGATCCGCTCCTCGGGGTAGAACTGTTCGAGCCCCTTGCGGCGGAAGCGCAGCGGCATCTCGGCCGCCTCGCGGTTCGGGGCGAAGAGCCCCTTGCGGATCCGGAAGAGGTTGATATCCTCGGGCGTAGCACCCGTCGATACCTCCTCGACCACCAGCGGGAAATCCGGCATCGGGATCACCTCCAGCTGGCTGTCGCACGCCACAGCCAGCATCACCTCGGTCTCGGTGTAGGGCAGCACAAGGGTCGACCCTCCATCCTCGACCCGCACCCCGTCGGGGAGTTCCGAACGCTCCGTGTCGACCGTCAGCGGAGTGTCGAGATCGGGATCGAGCGGCGTCTCGCCGCCGTCGCCCCACGCCTCGACCGTCAGCCGGGCATCCGTATCGGTCGCATCCTTGCGCACGGTCACCGTATAGATGCGGTTGCGGAGCAGCGGCCGCGGCAGCGCCCCCTCCAGCGAGGAGGGCTTGCCGTCGATCTCCGCCTCCAGGCGCACGCGCAGCGAGGCGTTGTCCTGTTCGTAGAGGTAGGCCACCGCGGGGGTATCCTCCGCAAGGGGTGTCTCCGGCCGGATCTCCAGATCGCGCAGAGCGGTGCCGGTCTTCACGGCGGCCCCGTCACGGCTCCAGAGAGGACCCGCACAGGCGGCATCGGCGAAGGTGATCGAACGGACTTCGGCCTCCCCGGCCACCCGCAGCCGCAGGTCGACGCGGGCCGTACCGTGGGTCAACGCCAGCGGTACGGAGGCCGTGCCGGGCGTCACCTCCGAGAGATCGAGCCGTGCGGTCGAGAAGCGCTCGGCCGCCGGGGCGTCACCGCCGATCGTCGCGGCGAGCCACTCCTGCTCGGAGAGACCCTCTTCCGGCGCCGCGTCGAGAAGCTCCGGGCGGCCGTCGGCCACCACGTAGAGCCGTCCCGAGAGGCTTTCGAGCGGCAGGCTGCAGCCCGATCCCACGAGCGGGAGCTCACTAAAGATCCGCGTCAGACGCCCCGCCTCGAAGAGGTAGGCGTCGACCCTTCCGACCGTCGCCTCGCCCGCCACCGCCGGGGCGTCGCCGCCCGGGGCGAACGACGTGGCCGAAATCCGGACCACCCCGCCCGAGCCGGCATCCCCCGGAATCGTCCCGGGAGACTCCGCACACGCCAGAAGGCTTGCGCACAGGGCCATCGACCCCAGGGTCCGCATCAACAGATCATTTCGTCTTTTCATGAATTTGCAGCTTTTTTCGAGGTTGAACGGGTGAAACGTACGGTCGTCCGGACGGACGGGTTATCGGCGTGCCGGCGTGAGCTCGGTGTCACCGCCCGGCTCCCACTCGTCGAACGAGAGGTCGAGGCTCACGTCGATGACATCCTTGCGCACCGTGAGCGTGTAGATCTTGTTGCGCTCGAGGGCCATGCCGAGCTGTTTGGTAAGGGTCTTCACCTGACCGTCGATCTCGGCCACGATCTCCACCGTGAGGTTGTCGTTCTCCTGCTCGTAGGCGTAGAGCACGGCGGGGGTATCCTGCGTCAGCGGCTCCGAGATCGTTGCGGCGACATCCTGGCGCGACACGGCTTCGGGCGAAAGATCACCCTCGACCGGGAAGAGGTAGGCCGACTGCGCGGCATTCTTCAGCGTGATGCTGCTTACCGAAGCCTTGCCGGCCGTGCGGATCTGCAGGTCGAAACGAGCCACGCCACGCCGGAGCGTCACCGGAAGTTCCGTCTGCGTGTTCTCCAGCCCGTCGAGCGAGATGCTGCCCGAGAAGAAGTTCGCCGGAGCCTTGCCGGCGGTCGTTACGGCCATCTTCTTCCAGTCGCTCTCGCTCAGGCTGCCCTGCTGCAGGGCATCGAGATCCAGCAGCCCCTCGGTGTTGGCCACCACGTAGAGCGTTCCGGCGTGGCGTTCCAGTTGCACGCCGCGGCCGGCATCGGGCGTCACGGGCAGCGTGTAGACCTTCGCCAGCGTGCCATCCACGAAGAGGCAGGCGCGCAGGTCGGTCAGCGTATTCTCACCCTCGAGCGCCTGGCCTCCGCCCTCGAAGGCTGCCAGCTGCGCCCTCACCACCGGCAACAGCGCCGGTGCATCCGGCGTTGCCGGAGTCTCCATCCGCTCGGAGCAGGAGCTCAGGCACAGGGCCATGGCGGCGGCAAAAGCAATCGTCTTCACAGTCGTCATCTTGTTCGTTTTCATGGTCTTTGTCTTGTTTAACGTTTTGTTTACCTAAGGTTATGTGGTTGCTTGTTCGATGATCAGTCGTAGATGTATTCGACGGGCGTCTTCACGCAGCGCACCAGACGCGTCTTGGTCGTATTCTGGGCCATGAACTTGATCCAGTTCTGTCCCGGGCGGTCGGCCGCGGCGTAACCCTCCATGACCCACGTCTTCGAGGCATTGCCCCAGGTAGCCAACAGCAGCATCATCGGCGAAATGCTGCCCGCCGTGGTGTTCCACTGGTGGCCCAGCCCGGCCAGCACCCACACGGCATCGCCCGAGCGGAATTCGTAGACGGCAATCGTCCCGTAGGCGTGGCCCAGGAATTCGGCCTCGCGCTCCTGGATGCGCACCGTGATCGACTCGCCGGCGGCATTCGTATACGTGCGCTCGCCCACTCCGCCGATGTTGTAGTTCTCGTTGCGCGTAAAGAAGGCATAGTCGTCGTAATCGGGGATCCGGTAGCCGCAGGGGGCCATCTCCGCCGGATCGAGCGTTCCGTAGTTCTGCGTCGTGGAGACCATTCCCTCGTGGTAGAAGGCCGTGCCGTTGTGGCGCAGCGGAAGCCCCTCGGGGCTGCACGCCTGGTACTGGTCGCCCAGCAGCGTGAGCAGCTCCACACCGTCGCAGGCGATCAAATGGTCGGCCAGCGCACCGTCCGCCGCAGGATCGCCCGCAATCGGGACCTGATCCTCGAAACGTTTCGCATTGCCCCGCAGGTTGTACTTGCACCACCACTCGCCGCCGATCTTCACCACCGGAAGCCCCCAGTTGCGGCGCCGCACGGTGTAGCGTTCCGCGTGACCGCCCGCCGCATCGGTGATGACCAGCTGTCCCTCCTGTTCGCGGCCGTCGGCCGTCGGGTCGTTGGGCTTCCAGCCGCCGAGCAGGCGCCACGCACCCTCCTCCGTTCCGGCCAGATCCATCCACCGCGACTCGCCGTCGGCAAACTCCAGCCGCAACTGCATCCCCTCGGGGAGCGTGATGCGGGCCAGTTCGCCCTCGATGTAGCGGCCGAAGTCGCAGAGTCCGGCATCGTCGAACGACAACTCACCCTCGACCCGCACGGGGTGGGCCGCGAAGCAGAGTACGACGCGTCCCGAGGTGACCCCGTCGCGCCAGAGCGTCAGACCGACGTAACCGGTCTTCGTGCCCGGAACCCGCAACGGGCTGCTCACCTCCACGGCCGCCACCTGCTCCAGTCCGCGGGTCAGACGCTGCGGCGTGACCTCGACTCCGCGCACCGCGCCGTCGACCGTCACCTCGGAGCCCGCCCCGCCGCGCAGCACGACGCGCAGCCGGCTGGGCGTATGGGGAATGTAGAGCGTGTCGCACGCGGCGTTGACCCGTACGTCATCGGGGAGTTCCGACAACGCGACGTCGATCAACCCCTCGGCAACCGGCGTCGACTCCACGCCCGGACCTGTCTCCCAGCTGCCGGAGATCACCTCGATGCCGGCCGCGGCACCGTGGCCGCGCACCTCGAGCGTATAGACCGTATTGCGGCGAATTGCGGCCGGGAGCGTACTCCGCAGGCGGTGCCAGCCACCGCCGAAACGGACCGTCACCTCGATCTCCATGGCGTCGTTCGTCTGCTCGCAAAGGTAGAGCAGCGTCTCACCCGCCCCCGTCAGCGGTCGGTCGCCGTAGTCGCGACGTAACTCGTCGCGGGCGGCCGAGGAGGGCGTGGCCGGGGTCAACGGCTCCCAGAGGTATCCGCGGTCTGCCACCCGGCGGATGACGACCGAGTGAACCTCGACCCCGGCCTCGCGCGACCTCAGGTCGATGCGTGCCACGCTGCGGCGCAGCGTCACGGCACGCTCCCCGGCCGCCCCTTCCGCCGCGTCGAGCGTCAGTTGGCCGGTCATCGCCAGCCCCTCGCGGGTCATCTCCCCGAGCGAGGCTTCGAGCCGTTCGAATTCGGCAAGAGTCGTAACGCCGGGGAGCAGGCTCCCGAGCGCCTCAACGCCGGCGCCGTTGGCCACCAGGCGGAGTTCGCCGCGCGGCGTGGCCGTCGAAAAGGTGTAGAGCCCCTCGCCGGCGGCGGCAACCCCCGGAATCACCTCCTGCAGCCGTCCCGCCTCGAAGCGGCAGGCCGTCACGGCATGGATCACCGACTCGGCATCGGAAGCCTCCGCAAGCCCGCCATCGGGGCTTGCGGCCGACAGCCGCAGGACCAGCGTCGACGCCGCAGGAGCGGACATCGGGAGCACCTCGTCGCGCGAACAGCCCGTCGAGGCAAGCAGCGGCAGCAACAGCGCGGCTGCCAGGCGTATAGTACGTCGCATCTTCATCATCGGTTCAATATAAAGTCGGATTCTGACTGCTGTTCAGATAGGAGGGCGAGTCGATCGGCATCTGATCGAGGTGGTTGACGTAGAAATGGTTCATCAGCTCCTGCGCCCAGGGTCCGTAGGTGAACGAACTGCTGTGGTTGTAGCCCATGACGTGTCCCAGCTCGTGGAACATGATCTCGCACGAATAGGTGTCGAAGTAGTGCTGCAGCCATGCCTGCTGGTAGACGCCGTACGACGAACCGCCGCCCAGACCCACGATGCCGTTGCCCGGATAGACCAGTCCGACATTCAGGCTGCGGCTCTGGCGCATCTGGCTCAACACCCGCTCGGGGGTCACCTTGTCGTTGACACCGCCGTTGCCGTAGAGACGGTCCTGATTCTCGCGCAGGATCACCTCGTGTTCGGGCATGTCGATCATGTAGGTGAAGTTCAGGAAGAAGGCCACCGCCTCGCGGCAATGCACGGGCCGGATACCCATCCAGTTGCCCGAGGGTCCGCCGTCCGGACGGTCGGGATCACCGTTGAAAAGGCTGAAGGCAATGGTCCAGCCGTGGATGATCTGCCGCAGTTTCTTCCAGTAGGGGTCCTCGCACTCGACGGCGAACTCAACCCCTTCGAAATCGGCCGCCGTCAGTTGCGGAAGGTCGACCCAGCGGCCCGACTCCGACAGACACTGCGTCGGACGTTCGAGCTGCGGCAGCCGCTCGCAGAAGTCGGCAAAGGGCGGTATGCTGTCGAACCAGGCCAGATCCAGATACTCGCTGTCGACACGCGGAATCCGCGCCCGGACCAGCACCCTCGAAAGGGGGCGCGGCGAGTAGAACCGCGCATGGAGCTCGCCGGCGTCGGTCACCGAGAGCTGAAGCGGCGCCGCCGTATTGAAACGCCGCTGCGCGGGATCGGTGTAGACCGTCTTCGGCTCGCCGTCCTGCAGAATCTCTCCGTGCGAGCCCTCGGCGTAAGCCTGCGGCGTGATGAACATCGTACCCGACGTATTGTCCGGATGGACCACCGGCGTATGGATCCGTTCGATGCGGTTGGGCTCCAGATCGGCGAGCTCGTAGGCAAACGTGCGGCGCACTTCGCCTCCGCGGTAGGTGCGCGTCACCAGTTCGATCTCGCCCCGCAGCGACGTCCCCCCGGCCAGAGACAGGAAACAATAGGTGGAGGCCTCCTCGAGATCCGTCTCCAGCGAGAGTTCGCCGCTCTCGCCGGTGAACTCCCCGGCACCGGTCATTCCCGTATGGAAGCGGGCCCCGCCGAGCGTCGCACGCAACGACACGAGCGCCGTGCGGATATAGGGATTCTCGTAGGCGAAGGTGAAGTCGGCACGCCCGATGATCCGCTGCTGGAGGGTCTCCGTGCCCGTCACCTGCGAGGTGACGATGCCCTCGGACGAAATGTCGGTCCGCACCGTGAAGGGGCTCTGCGAATAGAAGTATTCGGCCGCAAGCGGCTCGCCCGGATCGGCCGGAAAGCTCACCCACTCCTCGTCGATGTGCGAGATCGGGTGTACCTCCACGCCGTCACGCGACCAGTCGCCGCGGATGCCCAGCACCAGCAGCCGGTAGTCGCCCTCGCGAAGCCCCTCGATCCGCAGTTCGGAACCGTCGGGGTGGTAGAGCCCCCTCAGATCGCCGATCGCATCCCCCGAGGCGGCGTCAACCACGCGGAACTCCACGCGGTCGTAATCCATACGGAGATCCTCCACGCGGGTCGCCGCTCCATCGTAGGCCCCGCCGCGGAGACGGAACACCGCCGCATCGCCCGCCGCAGCCGGTACCGACGGACTCCAGTCGTCCTGCCGGCACCCCGTCAGCAAGAGGCTGCTCCATAAAACAACAGTCAAAAATCTGCTCATTTGGCCTTTTTATTGTTATCTTTGTACGTTCGTTCGTGTTGGCGAAGGGCAGCACCGTCGGATCCTGTCCCGAGGAGAACGCCCCTTCGAACCGGGTGCAAAAGTAGAACCCCCGAACGACGTTTTGCGTAACCCATGTTACGCCGGATCCACAACTGCAAAATTCGACCCTCGATGGAGTGTGAAATTTACGACATGCCCCTCTTCCGCGGGGGCGACCGGATGGTTCTGGAGGCGGTTCTGCAACGCTCCCCGGGCCGATACGCCTCCTACCGAAAGGGGGATTTCATCGCCCTGCAGGACGATGTCTGCCGAACACTGTTCCTGCTGTGCGAGGGGAGCGTCTACGCGCAGATGACCAGCGCCGAAGGGCGCGAACTGACCCTCGACACCCTCTCGGCCCCCGATACGCTCGCCTCGGCATTCGTCTTCGGAACCGAAAACCGCTATCCCGTATCGATCATCGCCCAGGCCGACTGCCGCCTCTGGGTCCTCTCCCGCGAAAGCCTGCGCGAGATCCTCGAACAGGACCGCACCGTACTGCGCAACTTCCTGACGATCATCTCCGACCACAGCCTCTTCCTCAGCCGGCGCATCAACGAATTCGCCCTGCAGAGCCTCGCCTCGCGCGTGGTGAGCTATCTGAAGGACAACCACTCGATCCGCAACCTGCAGGAGGTCGCCTTCATCCTCGGCGTGGCACGTCCGTCGCTTTCGCGCATGATCGGCCAGATGGTCGAGCAGGGAACCGTCTGCAAAACCCCGGACGGCTATACCTTGAAATAGGAGAAACGAGCCCCCGACAAACTCTGCAAAGAAACGCAACAGGAGGTCTGCCTCAGCAGAGGGGCATCCCACGCAAATTGACGCAAAAAAATCCCCGATCCACAAATGGATCGGGGATTTTTCATGGACTCAAAGCGTACCGCTACTGGTGCTGGGGACGCAGCAGGTCCTGCACCACCTTTACGGGCGAGAAGGTCGTGATCGGAACATCCACGAAGACCGTGTTCCAGCGCGCCATGGCACCGTTCCACAGCCCGGGCAGCTCCTGGGCCCGCAGTTCGCGGCCGCCGCTCGACTTCGACGAGATGAAGCCCGTCGAGGGGTCGGTGTACTGCCGCAGGTCGAACTTGCCCCCCTTGGAGGTCTTCACGCCGCAGACCAGATCCACCGGATTGAAGTGCGTGGCCGACTTCATCAGCGGCTGGTCGTCGGGACCGATCTGGCTCGACTCGGCAATCTGCAGCGACTCCGTGCCGTCGGGATTCCCCACCCAGAAGGGTCCGCCGCCCGGCTCGCCCTCGTTGCGGACCATGCCGCAGACACGGATCGGACGGTCCAGCACCGCACGCAGCAGCGCCGTGTTGTAGTCCGCGGGCAGCTTCACACACAGCCGCCGCTCGATGAACTCCGCAATCGGGGCCAGTTCGCAGCCGTCGACATCCAGCGCCCGCAGGTACTCGAAGACCCGCTCCTGCAGGTCGAGCAGCACGCCGGCCAGCACCTTCTTGAAGCGGATCGTATCGCCGCGCCGCGCATCGGTCGTCACGTTGTCGATGTTCTTGATGAAGATCACGTCGGCGTCGATCTCGTTCAGGTTCTCGATCAGCGCCCCGTGGCCCGCCGGACGGAACAGCAGCCGCCCGTCCTCCTGCCGGAAGGGGGTGTTGTCGGGGTTCACGGCGATGGTGTCCGTCGAGGGCTTCTGCACCGAGAACGAGATGTCGTAGCGGATCCCGAAGCGTTTTTCATAGAGGGGCACCCTCCGGGCCAACAACTCCTTGAAGCCCTCCATGTGTTCGGGCGAGACGGTGAAGTGGATGCGCGCCACGCCGTTCGACGAGGCGTAGGCAGCCCCCTCGACCAGGTGCTCCTCAACGGCCTTGCGAGCCCCCTCGGGGTAGGCATGGAAGGTCACCAGCCCTTTGGGTTTGTGGCCGTAGCCCAGGCCATCGTTGACGATGGCGTTGACCGTCGCCCGGTCGTCGGCCCCGGCCGGAAGCACCGCCTTCAGTTCGGGCCAGAAGGCAAAGCGTTCGATGTTCTCGAGCAGCGTGTCGATGCCCGGACCCCGCTTGCCCTCGTTCACGAAGGCGAAGAGCTCCTTGAACATGCGCGTGGCGGCTCCCGACGCCGGAACGAACTTCACGATATCGAGCCCTGCGGCGGCCTTCTCGTAGCGTGCCGCCGCGGCGTCGGCCGCTGCCGCGTCAAGCATCACGATGCCGTCGCCCGGCGAGGCGGCCCGCACCACGTTCAGCCACGGAAAACCGCGGCGAAAATTCTCCAACTGCGCTTCGACCCGGGCCGGGGTCAGCCCGTGGTCGGCAATTTGCTGTAAATCCTGTTCGGTAAACATATCGGTTAGGGGTTTCATGCAATAAAGTTACGCAAATTATTCGTAACTTTGCACATCATGATCCGAGAATTTCACCACATCAGCCTGCGCGACCGAAACAGCTTCGGCGTCGATCAGCAGGCGGCGCGCCTCGTCGAGTTCGAAAACCCGGACGATCTGCGCGCGTTGTTCGCCCACGGAGTGCCCCCTCGCTGGATGGTCCTCTCGGGCGGCAACAACATCCTCTTCACGCAGGATTACGACGGGCTGCTCGTGACGCCCGTCGCCCGGCAGATCTCGCTCCTCTCCGAGCAGGGCGATACGGTGCGGGTGCGCGCCGAGGCCGGCGTCGAGTGGGATGATCTGGTCGAATGGGCCGTCGAACGCGGACTCTGGGGCCTCGAGAACCTCTCGCTCATCCCCGGCCGGGCCGGTGCCGCCCCCGTGCAGAACATCGGCGCCTACGGGGCCGAGGCCGCCGATACGATCCGCCGCGTCGAGATGTTCTGCGTCGAAAACGGCTCGATGCTCACCCTCGACGCCGCACACTGCGCCTTCGGATACCGCGAAAGCGTCTTCAAGCATACGCTCCGCGGACGGGTCATCATCACCGCCATCGAGCTCGAACTCTCCCGCACGCCCCGCCCCCGGCTGGCCTACGGCGACGTCGAACGCGAGGTCGAGGCCCGCGGCGGAGCCTCGCTCCGCAACATCCGCGAGGCGATCTGCGCCATCCGCCGCGCGAAACTCCCCGATCCGGCCGTACTGGGCAACGCCGGGAGCTTCTTCAAGAACCCCGTCGTCGAGGCTTCGGTGGCCGGGAAGCTCCTCGAACAGTATCCCGACATGCCCCACTACCCCGCCCCCGAAGGGCGCGTGAAGCTGGCCGCCGGCTGGCTCATCGACCGCGCCGGGCTGAAGGGTCACCGCGAAGGGGCGGTCGGCGTCCACGAACGCCAGGCCCTGGTGCTGGTCAACTACGGCGGCGCCACGGGCGGCGAGGTGATCGCCTTCGCCCGAAAGGTCCAGCAGACCGTCTGCGACAAGTTCGGTATCCGGATCGACACCGAGGTCAATCTATTATAAGGAGTCATGGCACTGATTGAAGCTTTTCAACACTACATCGACGAGAACAACCTCGCCACGCACGACGACCGCATCCTGCTGACCGTCTCGGGCGGCGTCGACTCGATGGTCATGCTCTCGCTCTTCGTCCGCTGCGGGTACACGGTCGGGGTCGCACACTGCAACTTCCAGCTGCGCGGCGCCGAAAGCGACGAGGACGAGGTGCTCGTCCAGAAGGAGGCCGCCAAATACGGCGTTCCGTGCTACAACCGGAGATTCGAAACCGCCGCCGAGATGGAGCGCACCGGCGAGTCGATGGAGATGGCCGCCCGGCGGCTCCGCTACGCCTGGTTCGACGAACTGAGCCGACAGGAGGGCTATACGGTCGTGGCCATCGCCCACCATGCCGACGACTCGATCGAGACCTTCTTCATCAACCTGCTGCGCGGTACCGGCCTGCGCGGCCTGACCGGCATCTCGACACAGGTCGGAAAGGTCATCCGCCCGTTGCTCTTCGCCTCGCGACGCGAGATCCTCGAGTATGCCGCCGCCAACCACATTCCCTACCGCGAGGATTCGTCGAACCGCTCGACCAAGTACCTGCGCAACAAGATCCGCCTCGGGCTGATCCCCCGCATCCGCGAGATCAACCCCAAGTTCACGAGTCTGATGTGCCGCAACCTGGCCCGTCTGACCGACGCCCAGCTCTTCATCAACCACGGCATCGAACGCATCCGCGCCCTGGCCGTCACCTCCGACGCGGGCATCGACACGATCCATCTCGACCGCATCGACCCCGCCTTCCCACGCGAATTCGTCATCTACGAACTGCTCAACTCGGCCTACGGATTCAAGGGCGACGTCATCGACTCGCTGTGCCACGCCCTCGAGCAGGGCGCAACCGGCCGCCGCTTCTACGCCCGCGACCATGTGGCCACGATCGACCGCGGACGCATCCTCGTCTCGCCGATCGCCCCGGAAGATCCCTGTCTGGTGAGCGTCCCGAAGGGCACGCAGCGAAGCTACTGCGGAAACGCCGTCCTCTACTTCGAATACTGCGACATCGACACGATCAAGAACTTCGGCGTCCCCGAGCAGATCGCCCAGCTCGACGCCGACCGCCTGCAATTCCCCCTCACGCTGCGCCGCTGGAAGGAGGGCGACTGGTTCATCCCCTTCGGCATGAGCGGCCGCAAGAAGGTCAGCGACTTCCTGATCGACGCCAAGGTCTCGCTGCCCGAAAAGCAGCGGCAGTTCGTCCTGCTCTCGGGCGACGACATCGTCTGGCTCGTCGGCCGGCGCATCGACGACCGCTACCGGCTGACCTCCACCACCGAAAACGTGTTGCGAATCACCAAAGAGATCGTCTGAAATGGCCAAAACGACGCTGAAATTCAAGGACTCCGTGGCCGATTTCGAGCGGATCATGGGCGATATCGCCGCCCGACGCTTTGCGGGCATCTATCTGCTCATGGGCGAGGAGAGCTACTTCATCGACCGGATCGCCGACCGGCTGGCCGCGTCGATCCTCGACGAGGCCGCCCGCGCCTTCAACCAGATCACCGTCTACGGCCGCGATTCGGACGCCGGGCAGATCGTCAACCTCTGCCGACAGATGCCGATGATGGGGCAGTACGAGGTGGTCATCGTCAAGGAGGCCCAGCAGCTCAAGGGAATCGACCGACTCTCGCTCTACACCC
>NZ_NFLR01000008.1:0-162310 GCF_002161005.1 Alistipes sp. An116 | reverse complement strand
TGCTCCTTGCAGTATTGAACTATCTCTGCGATTCCTTCTCGTGTAAGCATCTTTCCTTTTTGGCGCGAAGTTACCGCTCTTGAAATAAATTCACTATACGCACTTCACCAGTTGCTTACGTTGTAGCGGCGTCCCGGGAAAGACCGCACTGATGACATCCTCCAGACCCTTCAGCCCGTCGGCACACACCAGGCCGATCTTCCGAACGCCTCGTTCCTGCAGTTCTGCGAGCATCTCGCCCCAACCCAGGGCGCTTTCCGTGGGCTTATTGAAGATCCCCAACACCTCGCGCCGCTTGTCTTCTCGCACGGCGAGCACTACATAGAAAGCTTCTGTTTCTACGCTCCGCTTGCGGTGGATCTTCATGTGTACGCAATCGATGAAGACGATCGGGTAATAAGCCTCCAAAGAGCGCGTGAGCCATTGCGAGACATCTTCTCGGAGGTAGTCCAGCATTCGCGAAATGCTCGCCTTGCTGTAGTGCTCGCCATAGATATCCTGGAATACCTCGCCAACTTGTTCCTGCGTAAGTCCTTTCGTGTAAAGTGTTCCGGCAAGACGTTCGCATTCGTCTTCCTGATGGCGAAGGATCGCCAGGATCCGGGGATGAAAGTTCCCGTAGCGATCTCGGGGTATCCGGAACGTCAGCGTACGGCCATGACCGTAACTATGTCCCGGGCGAAAGCCGTTGCATTTATTTCCCGATGCGGAGTTTTCCCGGAGATATTCCCGGCGCTCCGAGACCATCATACTCTCCAACAAGATCTCCAACAGATCCTGAAGGCCATTTTCCCGCTCCGAATGTTTGCATATTAATTCGGAAAGTTGTTCCTTTGTCAACACCATAAGTCTACTCCTTTTTTAGTTTTTGTTGGTTCGTCACTACAAATCTAAAAAATCTGTAGACTTTTTTATTTTACCTTCCTTCAGACACACTCTTTGAAACAGTATCTTTTCGTGTAAGCATTTTTTTGCGCGAAGATACCTCGCGTGGAATAAATTCGCTACACGCACTTCTCCGGTTGTTTACGGATACAAAACAGGGAAAGATTGTCTATCTCGCATTTATGAGAATCTGGTGGAAGTGAACCCAGCCAGTTCAGAATTGAGGTCAGACAGCACGATAACTGGCTATTCTGTTTTCGAACAGGCCCAAGAGCGTATCTTAACAACCTCATTATTTAAAGTTCTTTGGCAATATTGATAACTTAACAAAGGTGTTTTAAGATATTGAAGAACCCCAGGCAGCTCCAACAAATGATTTGACACAGTTTAGTTTACATTACCGTCATTGCTAAATCTAAGAAAGTTTTACTCAAAATTTATTTGTTTTCAACTATCGATAGGTCTCTGTGGCAAAAATCGACTATTTTCGGCATTTTTACGTATTTCTCTAATGTATTTAACAACATCAGTATCACTGACTCCCATAAGCTTTGCTGAATTTGCATACAATGAATATTCGTTGCACAAGGATGTTGAGAATATCCCTTTATCATCCGTGTTGATACTGGCAGCAATACCATTCTTGATGAAATAATGGATAGTATGTTCCTCATATTTATCTATCGGCCCTATTACGACATTGGACGAAGGATTAGTTTCTATTGTAATACCTTTTTCTATCACTATAAATTGCAAGTATACTTGCAATATAGATGCTACCTCAACAATTTCTGGAAGATATGTATAAGTTTCTATTGCATTACCTTTCTCCCATACTTCTTTACTTGTAAAGAATTCATGGCATAATGCAATTGCATTTTTATTCTCTCTCGCTTGTTTACAAGATTGATCTTGACATAGAGATGCACGTCCCCAATAAGAATACTGGCCTATCGGATCAAAATTATCACTTCTGAGCATCATTGACATATAATATGCGTCAATATTGAAAGGAATGTGATAACCAATTTTTTCATAAATATCTGACATCTTTTCTTCTAACTTTTTAGAAAAGTTAGCTGACATTTTTCCTCCATTCAATGCCATAGTTTTGTATATCCAAGCTAATGTATCCAATAGTCTTTGACGTGACATGATAGTTTGATATCCTCTATGCTCATAGTATTTTGAAGCGGAAATCCCCAACGCTATCGCATGTCCCAAACGACTCCCATTGCCTAAGTGTAAAAAACGAATGGCATCATCTATTGCTTTCAAGCCATCACATAGGTCATAAAAATCTTCACCAACATGATAAGTAAAATTTGTTATACCTCTTAAACGAGCATAACGATATATTTGCCCAAATACTGCCGGAGAGCAATCTATTTCTGCCCCTGCAGCATCAATACCTACAATTTTATATACAGGTTGGGGATACGATATAGCATCATAGCGTTTTTGGGCATCATTTAAAATCTTATCTATTTCATTTCGATATTCTTGGCAATAATTATATCTTGAGCCATAATATTTTTTATGTACGACTTGTTCACTCTGTTTAATAAAATGAATGATATATGTTAAATTACTATCGTTTATATCAGAACGAACAGAACCATCAATGCTCTTTCTTACATCTTGCTCAGGAATTTCAATTGGGGTAACACGAGCCTCCATTTTATCTGCAGTATATGGCCGTATTGAGGATTGAATTGCATATAGGGGAAAGATATTTTTGTAATCATCTGAGCAAAATTTGGTTTTTCTAGATTCATACATTTTGAAATTTTCAAATCCGACCAATGGATTAGTCTGAATGAACTCTTTTCGCACTCTTATCTTCAAAGCTATATAGAGAAAGAATAAATCTGCTAATTTGATTACTTGTGATTCCTCCTTGAAATAACGGGAAAAAAAATTATATAACAATTCCCGTTCACCACTATGTATCGCATATATGTTAGAAGAGGGCTTTCTCAAGATAGCATACTCGTGAGTAATGTTAAAAATTTTATTATCATCTGTCTGATAACTTCTAATACGGCTCTCAACTTCGACTAAATACTTGGTCCTACATACATCATCGTCTAATATTTTAAGAGTTTCCGCATTGGACGCTGCAGTTTCCTTTCCATTGAGAGTCTCAAATATATGAAGTCTAAGGATAGCTGCCATCTGCACAATCTTACGAAATTCAACGTTTTGCTGATCTCTGCGGTATTGAATTTGCTTATCTGCCATATATAGAACCTTACGATAATCATCATCCCTATTTAGCAGCCTATTCATAAAATCCATCCATGTCAATTCAAAGACATCTGCCGATGCCTTCAAATGGGCATGTGTATCGCATACCCCCAATTCTAATTCTACATTGATCTTTGAATGGTTATGAGAGATAATGTTTGGCCAATCAAATGATGAGATTGGAGAATTACCTCCCGAATTATGGTTAAATGCCAAGAATGCTGTTGTTAGTAAATCTTCTCCCAACAATAAAGTAAGTTCACGCCAATCTTGAAGCCTATTGAATTTCACAATAGGTATACCTGTATCATTTATTAGACACTTCGTCGCAAATTTATTTAGAAGATTCAGCATATGATGCCATTTCGGGGTTTCCCCACATTGACATTCTTGCTTAATATATTCTTGCAAACATCGTAGTTCACTCTTTGTAAATGCCCTTGCCTTCCATGATGCCAACTCAACAAAATCCCCTGTTATAAAGGAATTAGTATGATTTTTGATATCAGCATACAAACTATTGACATCTAAGTCATAAAACAATGTGCGTATGGCGGGAACAAGTAGTTTCATAACTTAGCGTCTTTGAACTTCCTCTATAACTTCAATTATGTGTGCACGAGAATTACGCTTATCTGGAAACTTCTCCTTCCATTCTTTACGAGAAATCTTTTGGTAGATTTGAGGAAGTGCTTTGCTCAAAGTACCGAGAATTGTACTTTGTGCATAGTCCCTAGCTGTAAAGAGTGATGCTATAATGTTTTCAACTTCGTTCTGACGACCAAAAATTGCCTCAAAAGCGTCGTGGTTACAAGACTCGAGAAAACTGCAAATGACATTCAAAAACTTAAACTGAATCTGATATGGTTCATCCTCCTTACTTTTAGGATATGTACGCATACCTGATTTTGTTATTTTATTATAGAACTCTTTGATACATATCTTATTCTGACTGGAATAACTATCGAAACGACCAACTCGTATACGTTCGGACAATGCATTCAGTACCTCTGCATTACGCAACACTGCATCAGAAAGAAATCCATGCATTTCATTATCATACTCTCGGTCATTATTAGTAATCATTTTAGACAATAGTGACCAATCATGTCGTTTAGCGAAATCATAAATGGATAAATTATCATCGGTCTGGTTGAAATATACATCAAATCGATTATATGTATTCTTTAAGTTCAGCACATTATAAAATGGAGATAATACATCAAATACCAGATTTTTGATAGTTGAATGAAATGGCATCAAATAAGATGGCTCGAACGCATTTCGTTTTAATTCCCACGAGTCAGTTTTCCTTTTAATGTTAGCCAATCTTGATATTGTCAACATAAAAAATTCAACCATTTGAAATCTTTCTTTATAACTATCATCTATCTGATCTTTATTATGACCAAGACTTTGTATCTCTGCAATCAGAATATCTCCATTTATCAATTTACAATCTCTACTCTGATTTTCATCTCCTTGAATGCTCTGGGGAGGGAGCACTTCATCGACTTCAAAAGAAAAGTATCGACCATTAACAAGTTTTTGCATTTTATTTGTGTGTTCAAACATTACATCTGAAGAGTATATTTCACCAACCTTCTCATTGTTCGCCGGTTCTGGATAATGATTATTATTAATATCCTCAGTTACAAAGTCATAACATTCGTACATCTTTATAGAATACAATGAACGCACAAAGAATACAAAAAGCTGAAGCTGCATATCACTCTCATCTTGATCAAGATACTCTAGTATGCGCATAACATCGCCTAATGAGATATTATAAGCATAATTAGAAGGATCAGCGATGAATTTAAACTGATGGCTGTTTTTGAGCACATCAAGTGTCATTAAATTAGCCACTACAGCTTTGTTGAAAGCTAAATCAGATTCTATACTTATAAGTTTATGAGCTATATGTCTATATTCTGCAGACAATTGTTGTGTCCAAGTGTAGAAAAAGTACTGTTTAAACTGTTTCTGGTTTTGTTTATGCTCTGCGAGATGTTCTTTGTCTCGTAAAGGCATTCTATACAGCATATGCAATAGCTGACGTAAGGAACGAAGCGAAGATGGAATAATAAGGGAATTTCGTCCCCGGCTATTATAAAACAAATAACCCGTTTTCCAAAATATTGAATGAGTAACAGCCTCCTTGACAGAATGAAACTCATCATAATCCACTCCATTAGAATTTGTATAAATTAGTTCATTGTCACAATAGTCTTCCAATAACGGCATATTTACACGACTACTAACAGGAATCAGTTTTGTAACGTATTTGACAGCCATTTCGTGTCCTTCTGCACTATCAACATTTTGGCTATTTTCAAGATAGTGTTGAACAGCATCTATCAACTGCTCTACTTTTACGCTCAGCATAATGATGCACCTATCGTTGGTTAAATATTTACGGATATGTTCTGACATTATGTAAGCTCCTTGAATATTCAAATCCAAGTCATCAACAACTATAATGAGATATTTTTTATTAACATATTCCAAAAAGGTTGCAAAAAGTTTCTGTATACTATCTTGAAGAGACAATCCTACTGACAATGCCTCCAATTCTTGAAGGCCATCATAATAATGTTCTTTATCTTCTGGTTTAGCAAGGTATTTCAAATAAATCATAACCTTGTTAAATTGACTAACTAGATTATTACGTTCACTATCAGCGTATTCATCTTTCTTTGCCTCAGAAGATAGTACAGAATACAAGCTACCAACAACAAGCTCAATTATATTATGCGTATCATCAAAGAACGATGGATCAATTTCCTTTAAGAAAAAACAATCATTAAGGTCACGTTCGCATTTTGACTTAAAGCTCATCATGCAAGAGGTTTTGCCCGTTCCACGATCACCACAAAAACTAATTATATTGTTATGTTTTCTTGCTTCAGCATCTGCTAATAAAGCATTAAAAATTTTTTCTGCAAGAACATATTGGTTGCTAAACACAGAGTTTTCCATGTCTTGCGACTCAATTATGGGTTGATTTTCTTTGCCGTCTTGAAATGTTAGTTTCATATCACTATTGGAATAATGTACTTTTATAAACTATAATTGGAATATTTCTTCATAATTAACAAATATAGCGAAAAGATTTGAGCACACAGAAGATTACGACCTTATATATTACCTTTAGTGCAAAATATATTTGATTCAATCAAACAGCAAGAATATCTTCACTTTTACCTATCCTGGATAATTCTACTACAAGGATGAAGTCTCTTCAGTAGAAAGTTGTCAAAAGTCAATTTTTAACCAATTATTGGCACTAATTTAAATAGTGCCAATAATTTGAGTGCTGCTAATATACTGGTAAGTTTATAGTTCTTTTCGATGAAGGCTTATTCTTTTCCCCAGCAACTATTCTGCAATGGAGACAATCACCGAGCATTACACCAGAGCCAGAACCTGATTAGCATCGTCTAAGCATTCGTATTCCCATGTCAGTTCATAGGCCGTACCCTCTCCCATATAATTATGATAAGAATATGATAAGAATCGGAAACCAGCCGTACGTAACTCTCTTCACGCAATATTCTTAGGAGCTTTCGGCTTCGTATATCACGTCGTATACCAGTAGTGGCGCTCCTGCCTTATACAAGACGGCAGCTACTTCGATGGCCAATCTGGCATTGGCAAAATAACTGTTGGGAACGACAATTTTCCACCCCAGCAGCCGTTTATTTGAAACAAAGATGTTCAGGCATAAAAGACCACGTTCGCCATAATGATCTGTAGCGAACAGATGATAAAACGGGTCTGTTCATGGTCTGTGAAACGAAATGTTCATTAAACCCCAATAAACTTGCCCTGATTAAATCCACTCGCAAGTTGTTCGTTCTCGAAACCGTATCCCATCTGGTTACATATTATACGTTATACGAGGCTCGCCAACCACAGTGTCAATGTTGGTATGCAAATGCCCGTGAACCCTGGCATCGATCCTATCACCGGTAATCAAGTCTCCATATTCACTGGCAAGGTGCTCTGTTCAGCATGGCCCTCCTATGATGCGGAACAACCCCCGAAAAGTCGACAGATGGTGCGTAACCTCCACAATATGGGCCGCCGCACTCTCTTTAGACACTTTTCTTGATAAAATTGATACAGGTCCCATGCATCAGTTGAACTCCTCCGTCTGCAGCTGCTTCACGTCGTACTTAATCTGCCGGAAGTCATTCATGCCTTTCCACGAAATATTCGTCATTCGGGTTGATCCGCGGCCATAGCGCACTTAGGCCGAAGTCGGTGTCATCGATGCGGATAACCTGATACCGACTCTTTCTACGGTATCTTTATTGTTATTCAAAACATACACACATCGTCATTTACTTATCTTTTCACGATCATTTGTTACGTAAAAAAATTATAAGTTAGAAGATTGGGGGAATTTCTCTGAATTTAGTTGACAGTTAGGAATTTTACATTTTTACAAACAAATAGCACTTATTATCTCACACTTTTTCCAACGAATCAGCCCCTCTTTAAACTCTTTGCCTTGAAATTAACAACTTTACTTTATCCCCGTATTTATACGCTTAATCAAAGTAAAGGCAAAATATAGGAAGAAAAGAGATGGCTTCGCCATGGAAAATGGTTTCAGCCATTATTCTTTTGGCTGTGAAACTATAAGTGACCCGGGAGTAAAGGCCAGCCTTCCTTCAGTCCGCTTAAGATGACGATCAACAATCCTGAAAATATCTGTGAATTCATCCTCAATTTTACAGCATATTTTGGCGAAATAGGCCCCGATATACCCTAGGTTAGTCGGGGCACCCAAGGGCTGTTTTGGCTTCTTTTCCCCCTGTTTGAAGAGAGCCGATGAAAAAACGTTAAATCTTTGATTTTTCGCAAAAAACAAGTAAATATTTAAGATCTTCTCCTTTTAAACCATTAAATAACCAATAGCAATATAATAGTGCATCGAAAACAAATGAGACAACACCTTGACAAAATAGCTTCAGCCATTTTCTATTTTAATACGAATCCGCCCACAACATCCCAAAATAGTCCATCTTTAGGAGAATAATTTCGTAACATCCGGTTCAAATCAAGATTCGGATTTTGCCAAGTCGTTAAATTCTTGTAATTTTCGTAAAATTTACGACTAATTTCACGAAGCAATATGAAAAAAGACTTTGGATCGAAGAGCTGGCTCTACCCGATGCCCGTATTGATCGTAGCAGCCTACGACGAGCAAGGTGTGCCCAATGTCATGAATGCCGCCTGGGGTGGCATGTTTACCGATGAGACAATCGGAATCTGCCTCTCCGCAGGACATAAAACCACGAAAAATATCCTTGCGACACGTGCCTTCACCGTCAGCATGGCTACGGTCGATCAAGTGGCAGCCTGCGACTATGCGGGTATCGTCTCCGGGAATAAAGTCCCCGACAAATTCGCCCGGGCGGGATTTCATGCTACTCCTTCGGCGCACGTCAATGCCCCGATGATCGACGAACTGCCCATGACGCTCGAGTGCGAACTTCTCTCCTATGACCCCGCAAGCTGCCATCTGACAGGACGTATCGTCAACATTTCGGCCGACGAAAGCATTCTGACCGACGGACAAATCGACCTGCGTAAGTTGCGCCCGATCAGCTTCGACCCCATTCATCTCGAATATATTGAATTAGGGGCTACGGTCGACAAGGCTTTTTCCTGCGGCAAGAAACTAAAATAGCGAGACCTACTGCTATTCAGGATGTACGATCCTCGGGAAAACCGGATTATCATCGACGGAGAGGATAAAACCGACTCCGTCGAACGCTGTTGGTACACCTCAAGGCCCAACCGCTGCCAGGTCATTTTCTGCCATTTCCCGAAGACCTACTCCTATGTCCCAAGTAAAGTGTTGTGGCTGAAGGATCCCGTGGTCTTTGATCCGCAGCATTGCCATCTGCTCCACAAAGGCCGCCGGATAGAGCCTATCTCCTACATCGCCGCTTTCCAACAAGGCTCGCGGCGATTCTGGTATGTGGAATACGCCAACGGCACCGGAGCCCACTACAAGGGATCGGAGGTCGAACTCGTTCGATCGTGCTTGGAGGAACCACCCGCACAGGATCGCTTCGCCTATCTGCGCGACGTGGCGGAACTCAACCCGCTGGAGACCGACGACGGGCAGAAACTGCTGCTGATGCAGTACCAGAAGATCGACTTCGTCTCCGACCGTTCGGCGGCGGCCCTCTACCTGAATCTCGGCAAGGGCTCGCCCCGACAATCCCCCGTTCCACCGCTCATCTACCCTTTCGGGTGCAACGCCAGCCAGCAGAGAGCCATCCAGGCAGCCTTCGGGAATCAGATCAGCATCATCCAGGGCCCTCCGGGAACCGGCAAGACGCAGACGATCCTCAACATCGTGGCCAATCTTGTGGTGCAGGAGAAGACCGTGCTGGTCGTCTCGAACAACAACTCGGCCATCGAAAATGTGGTCGAGAAGCTGGAGAAGCAAGGGCTGGGATTTCTCACTGCCCTGCTGGGCAGCCGTGAGCGAAAGACGGCCTTCGTCGAGACACAGGCCATCGAGAAGTCCATCCCGGCCGAGATCGACTCGTGGTATTCGGCCGAAACCGACTCTCCGGAGTTCCTTCGCACCATCCAGTCCGAGGCTGAATCGTTGCAGACGGTTTTCGAACGACAGGAGCGGCTGGCTCGCGCCCGACAAGAGTTGACGGGACTCCAAATCGAGCAACTCCATTTCGAGCAGGAGACAACGATTGACTCATCCGTCACGCTTCGTCGGCAAATGCCGTCGGCCCGGCTGCTGATGCTGTGGAACGAATTGCAGGCCGCCGTCGAATGGCAGCCGAACGGACTCTTCGACCGATGGCGCGACGCGGTCCGATGGTTTTTGCTCAAACGCCGGATTCGTCGCCTCTTCGACGGATTTCCCCGCCATCCGGAGCGGCAGGATCTCCAGCGGTTGATCCCCCTCCTCCAGCGCAGTTACTACCAGGTTCGGCAGGAGGTGCTCACGGCGGAGATCGACCGGATTGAAAAGCAACTTGCCACGTCGGATGCTCCGGCGATGGTGGCCCGGCTGAGCGACGACTCAATGCGCTACCTGCGCAGCCGACTGGCCGCCCGCTATGGCAAGGGACACAAGCGACCGATTTTCCAGCACATCACCCCCGAGCTGCTCAAGGAGTACCCCGTCGTGTTGAGCACGACCTTCTCTTCGCGGTCGAATTTCCGGGCGGAGACGCTCTTCGACTACGTGATCATGGACGAAGCCTCGCAGGTGTCGTCCGAAACAGGGGCATTGGCGTTGATGTGCGCCCACAATGCGGTGATTGTCGGCGATTCGATGCAGCTGCCCAATGTCATCACCGATGCCGACCGGCTCCGCATACAGGCCATCGCCGCCAAACACGCGATCGATCCCCGCTACGACTGCGCCGCGCTGAGTTTTCTGGAGTCCGTCTGTCGGGTCTTTCCCGAAGCGCCTCAGACGCTGCTGCGCGAACACTACCGCTGCCACCCGAAGATCATCAACTTCTGCAACCAGCGCTTCTACGGCGGGCGCCTGCTGATCATGACCGAGGATCACGGCGAACCCGACGTCATCACGGCGTGGCGGACTGCACCGGGGCATCACGCGCGGGGAGCGTTCAATCCCCGCGAGATCGAGACGATCCGGCGCGAGGTACTGCCGTCACTCCCCTGCGAGCAGACCGAAATCGGCATTATCTCTCCCTACAACGAGCAGGTCAACGCGCTCCATCGTGAGCTGGGCGGAGGCATTGACGTGGCCACGGTCCACAAGTTCCAGGGACGGGAGAAGGAGGCCATCATCCTGTCGACCGTCGACGATCAGATTACCGCCTTCACGGATGATTCCAATCTGCTGAACGTCGCCGTATCGCGGGCCAAGCGGCAATTCACGCTCGTCACCTCGAGCAACGAACAGCCCGACAGCCGCAACATTGCCGATCTGCTGGCCTACATCGACTACAACGGCGGCAAGATCACGGAGAGTGCCATCCATTCGGTTTTCGACCTGCTCTACGAACCCTACGCCGAGGCGCGGCGGGAATTTCTCAAGCGACACCGCCGGATCTCGGAGTTCGACTCCGAGAATCTGACCTATGCCCTGTTGGAGCGGGTGCTGGAGGCCGACCCGGCATTCCGGCATCTGGGTGTCCTCTGCCACCAACCGCTGCGACAACTGATCCGCGACTGGACGCTTCTCGACGACGAGGAGCGCCGCTATGCCTCGAACGGTGCCACACACCTCGACTTCCTGATTTACAACCGGGTGAGCAAACGCCCCGTCCTGGCTGTCGAGACCGACGGCTACCAGTTCCACAAACAAGGGACCCGCCAATCCGAACGCGATCGGATGAAGGATCGCATCCTCAACCGCTACAGCCTTCCGCTGCTGCGCCTCTCAACTACGGGCACCGACGAAGAGTCCAAGATCAAAGATCAACTATCGAAAATTGTTTAATAGATTCAGCAGCAATCTCACTATCAAAACAGAACAACCAACCGACTCATAGAACATTCAACGCAAAGCAATCCGTTCTCCTAACAAGCCCTCTTCAGCCCGCCAAAGTCTGAAGCACACCGCAACCTGCTCCTCTCGTGCGCAACTAATACATTCTGCATCAAATCCAGTTTCGTCCTCAGAGACTTGACTCTCGCCGCAATCTGTATCGTCACCTCACCTGGATTTAAGGCATCAACTGCTAATATGTTATTCATAGATGCCATCTACATCCAACAACGAACAAAATATTATTCTTTATAAAAAATCCATATTCCTCCTGAAATAATATTTTTCCCCAATAGTTGACCACGGCGGAAAGGCCATGACGTCCAGAAAAAATTGCGCCCTGAATAAAAAAGTCGGGTCCCGAAATTCGGAACCCGACTACCCTATCCACAGAGTGTGACGACTACTTCTTCTTGCGATACCCGCACTTCGGACATACACCCTCCTCGTTGAGTGCAACGCCGCACAGCGGGCAGCGGTCGATGTCGTTCTTGGTCACGAACTCAGCCGAGGCCGCATTCACACCGCTCGTGAAGGTGATCTTGGCGATATTGAGCTTATCCTTCAGCAGATCGTAGACAATCTTGATCATCCCCTCAACCGTCAGCGTCTCCTTCGTGACTACCAGACGGCAATCGGGATAGGCCGTGGCCAGCTCCGTCTTGAAGGCCGGACCCTTCATCTTGTTCTGCGGGTGTCCGTTGCGGATGCCCTGCTTCTCGTAGACGTCCAGAACGGCCGGCAGCAGCGGATCATCCTCGCGCAGAACCAGCGCATGATCGAAATTCCGGAGCACGTCCCACGCTACCTTCTGAATCTCGTTGCAGGGGTAAACCATGTTCACACCCGCCTCGATGCTATCCTCCACCTCAATGGTCAACTGTCCCGTGTGGCCGTGGAGATACTGAGCCTCTCCTTGAAAACCGTAGAAACGGTGTGCATACTGCAGATCGAATGTTGTGATACTTCTCATAACAAATTGCGGTTTTAAGTTAGACATTCTTTTTCAGTGTTACCTGTACCTGTACTTTACCGATCTCCTCCGTCGGGAAGTGTTTGCGTTCGAGGTATTCGCGGATCAGTTGCGAAAGCTCCGGGTCCGCATAGTCCTCGATCGACTTGCCGTCGAAGAGGTGATGGTGCTCCGCCACCGTGATGTCGTAGTAGCACTTCCCGGTGTCGGGGTGATAGATGAACGACAAAATGTTTGCCGAACGGAAGCTGTCCAAAATCCGATAGATGGTCGAAACGGTCACCTCCTTGTTGCGGGACTGAACCCGTTCGATGATATCCTCCACCGTGGCGTGGCGCAGCTCCTGCATCGCCTTGTAGACCTCGCGGCGCTGCGGGGTCAGCTTCAGCCCCGCCTCCTTGATTCTTTGCAGTCCTTCGTTGTTCATCGTTTTGTTTCTTTCTCTGGTGCAAACATAATGCAAATAATTCGCAATTGCAAATATTTCGCATTTATATTTTCGGATTTAGGGTAAGATCCCCTTCAGACACACCTACAGCCGCCCTGCGGATTAAGCGCACCAACAGACCATCTTCCCGATTTCGAAGTTTGCCAACTGCCACAATGCTTGTTGCCGCCTGCACGGACAAATTCCTCCAATCGGCAGCCCTTTTATCCTCCGAAACGCACTATTTGGAGTAACCGGGTAAACGATATTTTTTTATATTTGCGCCGATTAGATAGATGACCGACATATGAAATTCGAGGCTAAACATCTGTTCATCCTGCTGTTGCTGCTTTCGGTGGTGATTCAATGCGCGTTCGGCAACTTCCCGTTTGCCTTCTTCGCCTTCCCGCTGGATGCACTCATAGCCCTGCTCTGGATTGCAGGAATGGTGTATGCCTATAAGGAAAACCGCTCGTCGCGCTTCGTTCAGATGTGGCTCTCGCCGCAATGCACCTACTGGACGCTGGGCTGGCTCATAGCCGGGAGTCTGGTCATCGGGCTCTTCCCGCAGCTCTCGGCCGCGGAGGCTGCCGAACGTTCGGGGCTGCTCGCCCGGCTGGGTTGCTACCACTTCACCACCTCCTGGATCTTCGTGGTGGGGCTCTTCGCCCTGCTGACCCATCTGGGGATGATCACCCTGCGGCGAGGCTTCCGCCCGGGGCGCAACCGCTGGCGCTTTATCCTCAACCATGCCGGGCTGTGGCTGGCGCTCTTTGCCGGCGTGGTAGGAAGCGCCGAGGAGCAGACGCTGCGCATCCCGGTCTTCCGCGACCGTCCCAACAACGAGGCCGTCAGCGAAGAGGGGGCCAAGATCTACCTGCCGAAGGAGTTGCAGTTGAACAATTTCACGGTGGAGCACTACGCCAACGGCACCCCGCGCCACTTCTTTGCCGAGATCTCGATCGACGGAAAGCCGGCCCGACTGGAGGTCAACCACCCCTATGCGGCCAACTGGGCGGAGGACTACTACCTGACCTCGTACGACGTGCAGTCGGAGCAGCCGCGCTACTGCGTGGTGCAGATCGTACGGGAGCCGCTGAAATACGTCATGTGGCTGGGCGTGGTCATGATGCTGTGCGGAGGCTGCCTGCTGTTTCTGGCCGGCCCGAACAGACAAAATAAGGAACTTTGTGAAACATCGCGGTGACGAAAGACGTATTGTAAAAATATGCGAGTATGATGTTCACGTGGGATAATTTCGAATGGTTTGCGCTGGTCTCCATCGTGCTGTGGGCAGCCGGCGCTGGGGTGGCGTTGTTCAGCAGGGAACGACGCCGCTGGGCCATTCTGCTGACCGCTCTGGGTATGCTGGTCTTCGCGACATTCATTGCGGGGTTCTGGCTCTACATGCAGCGCCCGCCGCTGCGCACGATGGGGGAGACCCGGCTGTGGTACTCCTTCTTCATGAGCGTATCCGGACTACTGACCTACCTGCGGTGGCGCTACCCCTGGATCCTCAGCTTCTCGACGGTGGTGGCGACGGTCTTCGCCCTCATCAACATCCTGAAACCCGAAATCCACGACCAGACGCTGATGCCCGCCCTGCAAAGCCCGTGGTTCATCCCGCATGTCACGGTCTATATGTTCTCTTACTCGGTATTGGGGTGCGCCTTCATCCTGGGTTGCATGGGGCTCATCAAACGTCGGGCCGACTACCTCGAAGCAACCGACAAGCTGGTCTATACCGGACTGGCCTTTCTAACCGTCGGCATGCTCACCGGTTCGATCTGGGCCAAGGCGGCATGGGGCCACTACTGGAGCTGGGACCCGAAGGAGACCTGGGCCGCGGCGACGTGGGCGGGCTACCTGCTGTATGTCCACCTGCGTCTGTTCCGCAAAAATGCCTCGCGGCCGCTCTACTGGATTCTGATTGTCTCGTTCCTAGCGCTGCAGATGTGCTGGTACGGGGTCAACTACCTCCCGGCGGCCCGGCAGAGTGTTCACATGTATTCACGTTCTTAGTTATATAAACTGTTTAATTTTAATTCATTTGTTATGAAAAAAGGCTCAAAGATTATTCTATCCGTGCTGGTAGTGATAATCGTGCTTTGCGTCGTCTACCGGCTGGTGAACAAGGCACCGTCGGCCGACCTCGAAAGCAATGCGCAAATGGAGCAGATCGTGGCGAGCAGCGGATGTATTTCCTGCCACTCGGCCGATCCGAAGCTGCCTTTCTATGCCAACTTCCCGGTAGCGGGCAAGCTGGTGCAGGAGGATGTGCGGCTGGGCTACCGTTCGTTCGACATGGCCCCGATGATGGAGGCGCTGAAGAACGGTGAGAAGATCAACGAAGTGGACCTGGCGAAGGTCGAGAAGGTGATTGCCGACGGAACGATGCCGCTGGCCAAGTACTACCTGGTACACTGGGGTGCGTCGCTGACGAACAAGGAGACGCAGATGGCGCTTGCATGGGCCAAGTCGCAGCGTGAGGCCTTCTACCCCAACCCGCTGGCCGACCAGGAGTGGGCCAACGAGACGGTGCGCCCGATTCAGGATTCGATTCCGGTGGACATCCGCAAGGTGGAGCTGGGCAACAAGCTCTACTACGATACCCGTCTGTCGGCCGACAACACCATCTCCTGCTCCTCGTGCCACGGTCTGAACACGGGAGGTGTCGACAACAAGGCCTTCTCGGAGGGTGTTGGCGGACAGCTGGGCGGCGTGAACGCCCCGACGGTCTTCAACGCCTACTACAACTTCGTGCAGTTCTGGGACGGACGTGCCGCCACGCTGGCCGATCAGGCTGCCGGACCTCCGGTCAACCCGGTGGAGATGGCCTGCAAGTCGTTCGACGAGATCTGCGAGAAGCTGAAGGCTGACGCCGCATTCAGCAAGGAGTTCACGGAGGTCTATCCCGACGGCATCAACCAGGCCAACATCACCAACGCCATCCAGGAGTTTGAGAAGACGCTGCTGACGCCCAACTCGCGCTTCGACAAGTACCTCAAGGGCGACAAGACGGCCATGAACGCCGACGAGATTGCCGGATACGAACTCTTCAAGAAGTACAACTGCGCCACGTGCCACGTCGGTGAGAACATGGGCGGACAGTCGTATGAGCTGATGGGCATCAAGCGCGACTACTTCGCAGACCGCGGTACGGAGCTCACCATCGAGGACAACGGCCGCTACAAGGAGACCAAGGACGAGCGTGACCGCCACCGCTTCAAGGTGCCCGGACTGCGCAACGTCGCTCTGACGGCCCCCTACTACCACGATGCCACGCAGGCAACGCTGGAGGATGCCGTCGTCTCGATGGCCCGCTACGAGGTGGGCGAGGAGCTGACGCAGCAGGAGGTCGACCGAATGGTAGCCTTCCTGAAGACGCTGACCGGCGAATACCAGGGCAAGCTGCTGACCAACGACAACTTCCCCGAGACGGAATAAGGCACATCGCCTCATTCTCAGCCCGACACGTTCCGACGTGCCGGGCTTTTTTTCTTATCGTAGGATTAGAGGCCCGACGAAGCCCCAGGCTCCCGGTCCGACTCTTGCGGCTATTTGCCGGAGGCCTCCTCCGACTCGAACTGCCTGCGGTGTTCGACGATCTTCTTGATGTTGGTCTGCGCCCACTCGGTCAGCTGCGCAATCAACGGCACCAGGGAGCGCCCCAGCTCCGTAAGCCGGTACTCGACCTTGGGCGGAACGACCGGATAGACGGTGCGCGAAACCAGCGCGTCGGCCTCCAGCGTCTTCAGCGTGCCGGAGAGAACCCGCGACGAGACATCGGGAATCAACCTACACAGTTCGTTGAAACGCACCTTCTCGTGCTCGCTCAACACCAGCACCACCAACAACGCCCATTTGTTGCCGAAACGGGCAATCACGTTACGTACCGGGCAAATCTCAATAATCGAATTTCGTTCCTCCTTGCGCAGCATGGCTTGTAAATAAACAGTTACTTCCAATAACGAAGTTAGTAATAAAAACCGGCATACCGACACGGGTGAAAAAAATATATTTTTTAACACCACCCTAACGGTCTGATCCTCTGCAAAAGCGAGAAAAAGGTTACTATAGGCTGAATTTGTAACCCGTTGTAGAACAACAGACTGCATTGTAACTTTGCACCGGTAAACGCAAGGGATGAGCTGTTCCGAACGGGACACTCCACCTGCGGAATTCACACTTAAAAACAACCGGTATGAAGAGAACATCTGTCAGCGGAGTTTATTCCGCCAGAAGAAGTGCACAGAGCTATCTTTGTGCAAAAGAGGAAACGACGGCTCCGAGCGGAGCGTGCGGCTCGGCCTGCGGCGCAGGCGACGGCGACACCAAGCCCGAACCCAAACCGACGGCCTGCGGTTCGGCCTGCGGGGCCGGGGACAAATAGACGGCCGTTTTAGCAATCTCCTCCGGCGGGCCAACCGGGATTCCGCCGGAGGTTTCCCGACAAACATCCATTCCACCGATAAAACCGATAAAAACAACAGAGAAACCATGAAAAAAGCAATGACCGTGCTGTCCGCCATCGTGGCAGCCATCTGCATGATCTCCTGCGGGAACACCGCCGCCGACCAACAGCACTCCGTAACCGAAGCCAACAAGCAGGTCATGGAGCAGTTTATCCGCTTCATCAACACAGGCGACCGGACCCTCGGAGAGTCCATCATCTCGCCCGACGTGATTTTCTACGCCCCGACCTCCGCCGAACCGCTGCACGGATTCGAGGGTTACATCGCCGTACTGGACATGATGCGCGGCGCCATGCCGGACGTTCAGTGGAAGGCCGAGGAGTTCATTGCCGAGGGTGACAAGGTGATGATTCGCTTTACGATGAGCGGAACGCAGACCCAGCCCTTCATGGGGATGCCCGCAACGGGAAAACCCGTCAAGGTGACGGCGATGAACATCTACGAACTGAAGGAGGGCAAGATCATCCGCGAGCACGGTCTGCCCGATCTGTTCACGATGCTGCAGCAGCTCGGCGCCATTCCGGCCCCCGCACCCCAGCAGAACCAGCAAAACCAGCAGAAATAGCCCTCCGCGATGGAATACTTCGCTTTCCAGTGGCACATCACCGACAGCTGCGACCAGCGCTGTGCGCATTGCTACATCTTCGCGGAGGGGCATCCCCGACTGGTCGAGATGCCGTTGCAGAAGGCCCGGCAGGTCGTGGTGGATTGCGTGGAGATGTGCCGCCGCATGAAGCGCCTGCCCTATTTCTACATCACGGGCGGCGATCCGATTCTGCACAGCCGCTTCTGGGTTATTCTGGCGCTGCTTCGGGAGCGGAGCATTCCCTTCACGATATTGGGCAACCCGTTCCACCTGACCGATGCCGTCTGCGCCCGGCTGAAGGAGTACGGCTGCGACAAGTACCAGCTCTCAATCGACGGACTCCGGGAGACGCACGACGCCATCCGCAAACCCGGCTCGTTCGACGCGACCCTCGACAAGATCGACGTCATCCGCCGGGCGGGCATCCGCTGCGCCGTCATGACCACCGTGTCGGGGACGAATCTGCACGAAATCCCCGGGATCATTGACCTGGTGGTGGCCCGCCGAGTCGACATCTTCGCATTCGGGCGCTACTGCCCCACCTCCTTCGAGAAGAGCACCCACATCGAGCCGCTGGAGTACCGCGATTTTCTGGAGCGCGTCTGGCACCAGTTCGAACAGTACCGGGACAGCGGCACAACCTTCAATCTGAAGGACCACCTCTGGACCCTCTTTCTCTACGAAAAGGGGTTGTTCAAGATACCCGAGGGGCTGGACGCGGACACCATCTACGATGGCTGCCACTGCGCCGACTGCCACATGACCATCCTGCCGACGGGCGAGGTGATGGCCTGCCGCCGTTTCGAGAGTCCGGTGGGCAATCTCTTCCGCAAGCCGCTCTACGACCTCTACAACGGCCCGGAGATGGAGGCCTACCGGCAATACGAGCGGTTCGAGAAGTGCTCCCGCTGCGAGCTGCTGCGCTTCTGCCGGGGCTGCCCGGCCGTTGCCTACGGCTATACGCACAACTTCTACGCCCCCGACCCGCAGTGCTGGAAAGCGATTGAATAAAAGAGCATGGAACTGCTTGAATTGATGAAATACCGCCGGAGCATCCGGCGATATACCGAAAGACAGGTGCCCGAAGAGGCGCTGCTGAAGGTCCTCGAAGCCGGGGCGTATGCCCCCAGCGCCGGAGGCGGGCAGCGCACCCGCTTCGTGGCCTGTCAGAACCGGACGCTCAACGAGGCCCTCGGCAAACTCAATGCGGCCTGCCTCGACCGCTCGCGCCTGGCGGGAACCTTCGTGTCGAAGGAGCAGCCCTCGATCATCGACGACCCCTCCATCCGCTCCGGATTCTACGGTGCACCGACCGTCATCACCATCTTCGGTCCGAAGCACTTTCTCTATGCCGGGGCCGATGCCTTCTGCGCGGCCGAGAACATGGTACTGGAGGCCACGGAGCTCGGCCTGTCGTCGTGCCTGCTGGCGCGCGCCGCGGAGACCTTCTCAACCCCCGAAGGGGAGGCAATCCGCCGGCAGTGGGAGATCCCCGACACGATGGAGGCACAATGCTTCGTCATTCTGGGATACATCGACGGGGAGTACCCTGCCACGAAACCGCGCAAGTCGGGGCGCTACCAGATTGTCCGGTAGCCGCACCCAAACCGCCACCCCCCATCCGAATCTCCAGGCTCCGGCGAAAAAAATCCTTCGCCGGGGCTTGGAGTTCCCGCAAAAATTACTACCTTTGCTCATGGAGTCACACCCCTCCGGCGACCCGCTCCAGCGAGGGAAAAAACCATCCAAAATCGGACTCCGAACCCGAGTTTTACATTTTTCCGAGAATATCGGACACAAGAAATGAAGCGTCAAACAAGGTTTTGCCGCCTCTTTACAGTGCGTCTTTTTGTGCCATCGGCTAACGTCGTAACTGACAGAAAATTAACGAGTTACAAGGCTTTTCTGCATCGGGAAGTTTCTTTTATGCCGATACGGCCTCTCGGGACGGAAACTTTCCACCGCCGAGGAATCCAATTTTCACGCAAAAAACGTATCTTTGCACGCAGATAAACCTGCAAACACCATGAACGCAATCACTCGTACCGATTTCACCTTCGAAGGCCAGAAAAGCAAGTATACGGGAAAAGTCCGCGACGTATACGACATCAACGATGAATATCTGGTCATGGTGGTGACCGACCGGATCTCCGCCTTTGACGTGGTCCTGCCCGAAGGAATCCCCTACAAGGGTCAGGTCCTGAACCAGATCGCCGCCAAATTCCTCGACGCCACGGCCGACATCCTCCCCAACTGGAAACTCGCCGTACCGGATCCGATGGTCACCGTCGGCCGCAAGTGCGAACCCTTCAAGGTCGAGATGGTCATCCGCGGATACCTCTCGGGCCACGCCTGGCGTGAATACAAGGCCGGCAAACGCACCATCTGCGGCGTGGAGATGCCCGACGGCATGGTCGAGAACCAGAAGTTCCCCGAACCGATCATCACCCCCACGTCGAAGGCCGCCGAAGGTCACGACGAGGATATCTCGAAAGAGCAGATCATCGCCTCGGGACTCGTCAGCCGCGAGGAGTACGAACAGCTCGAAAAGTACACGCGCGCCATCTACCGCCGCGGTTGCGAAATCGCCGCAAAAATGGGGCTGATCCTCGTCGATACGAAATATGAATTCGGAAAGAAGGACGGTGTCATCTACCTCATGGACGAGATCCACACGCCCGACTCGTCGCGTTACTTCTACGCCGAGGGGTACGAGGAGCGGCTGGCACGGGGGGAACGGCAGCGCCAGCTCTCGAAGGAGTTCGTCCGCGAATGGCTCATGGCAAACGGATTCCAGGGACAGCCGGGGCAGAAGGTGCCCGAGATGACCCCCGAGATCGTCGCCGGCATCACCAACCGCTATGTCGAACTCTACGAGCAGATCACCGGCGAAAAGTTCATCAAGGCCGAGGCGGCCGATACGCAGACCATCCTGCAGCGGATCGAGAAGAACGTTTCGGAGTGTCTGAAGAGCCTGAACAAATAGCGTACACGCAATAGCGGTCCGATCGACGGACCATTGAGAAGCGGTCAACCAAGGTTGGCCGCTTTTTTATTTTCCGGATCTGCCACCGGGGCCTGCAAGAGGTGAAAGCAGCCAATCCATACACGGGAAGCCGAGATGGTCGCCCGAAACAGTCTCCGATGACGGGAGCGAGGAAGAAGTTTCGTTGCAAAAGCTTGAAATCTTTCGATTTTTTACTATTTTTGTCTCCGATCCTTTTTTTCCAAAACCAACCAAAATGAAAAAACTGTTGTTCATCCTGCTTTTTGCCGCATCGAGCGTCTCGGCAAAGGCTCCCGCAGAGCGATGGCTCGACCCGACCTGCTTCGGAGTCAACCGGGCCCCCATGCGCACGAGCTTCATTGTCTACCCGACCGCCGGGGAGGCCTCGCCCGAAAACACACCCGAACGTTCACCCTTCTACCGTTCGCTCAACGGTGTATGGACCTTCCTGCGTGTTGACCGCCCCGGCGCCGAACCCGAAGGATTCTTCCGTCCCGGATTCGACGACTCGTCGTGGGGCGAGATGCCCGTTCCGGGGCTTTGGGAGATGAACGGATACGGCGATCCGGTCTACACGAACAAACCCTATCCCTGGCACAAGTTCTTCCCGGTGAAGGCTCCGCTGGTCCCCTACGAACAGAACTATACGGGTATCTACCGCCGTACGGTCACCCTTCCCGAGGAGTGGAAGGGCAAGGAGCTCTTCATCCACATCGGGTCGGCCACCTCGAACCTCACCCTCTGGGTCAACGGACACGAGGTCGGATACAGCGAGGACAGCAAACTCGAAGCCGAATGGGAAATCACCCGCTACACGAAACCCGGGCAGGAGAATCTCATCGTGATGCGCATCAACCGCTGGTGCGACGGCTCCTACCTCGAGGATCAGGATTTCTGGCGCATGACCGGCATCGGCCGCGACTGCTACCTCTATGCACGGGACAAGCGACGTCTGGCCGACGTGCGGATCACGCCCGACCTCACGTCGGACTACCGCGACGGAGAGCTGCAGATCCGGATCGCCACCACGCCGGGGATCGGAGCCGTACGGCTCGTCCTGCGCGACGAAGCGGGGGAGGAACTCCTCCGGCGAACCGTCACTCCGCGGCAGAACCGGATCGAAACGTCGTTCGAAGTCAGCAACCCCAGGAAATGGAGCGCCGAGAGTCCCGCCCTCTACACGCTTACGGCCGAGGCCCTCACCCGCGACGGATCAGTGATCGAGGCGGCCGCCTTCCCGGTCGGATTCCGCAAGGTCGAGATCCGCGGCGGGCAGCTGCTCGTCAACGGGCAGCCAATCCTCATCAAGGGGGTCAACCGCCACGAAATGGAGCCCAACACGGGTTATTACGTGACCCGCGAGGAGATGATCCGCGACATCCGCGAGATGAAACGCCTCAACATCAATGCCGTCCGCACGTGTCACTACCCCGACGCCCCCATCTGGTACGATCTCTGCGACCGCTACGGACTCTACGTCGTCGACGAGGCCAACATCGAGTCGCACGGCTACTTCTACCACGACAAGTCGAAGAATCTGGCCGGGAATCCCGACTTTGCCCAGGCTCACCTCGACCGGAACCAGCGCATGGTACACCGGGATTTCAACCACCCGTCGATCATCATCTGGAGCACGGGCAACGAAGCCGGCAACGGCCCCAACTTCGAACGGTGCTACGACTGGATCAAGGCGTTCGACCCCTCGCGTCCGGTCCAGTACGAGCAGGCCTCCTACCACGGCGACTACAACACCGACATCACCTGCCCGATGTATTGGGACTATAACACCTGCCAGCGCTATCTGGACCGGAATCCCGACAAACCGCTCATCCAGTGCGAATACGCCCACGCCATGGGCAACTCGCTGGGCGGATTGAAGGAGTATTGGGAGATGATCCGCCGCGAGCCGCGCTATCAGGGCGGTTTCATCTGGGACTTCGCCGATCAGGCGCTGGCCTGGCGCAGCCCCGAGGGGCGGCTGACGTTCCGCTACGGCGGCGACTACAACGACCGCGACGCCTCGGACAGCACCTTCTGCTGCAACGGCATTCTGGCCAGCGACCGCTCGTGGCATCCCCACGCCTACGAGGTCAAGCACCTCCACCAGCCCGTTCATACCACCCTACGCGATGCGAAAAAGGGCATCGTGGCCCTCTACAACGAGAACTTCTTCACCGATCTCTCGCCCTATCGGCTTCTGTGGGAGGTGTCGGCCGACGGAAAGCCGGTCACAAGCGGCGTGATCGAACGGATCGAGGTTGCTCCCCAGCAGACGAAAGAGATCACACTGGGATACGATCCGGCACGCATCGAGGCCCTCGACGGCGAACTGCTGCTCACGGTCCGCTACCAGCTCCGCGAGACGACCGATCTGCTCGAGGCCGGTTACGAGGTGGCCGCCGATCAGCTGGTGCTTCGGGCCGACGATCCCGCACGGCGCTTTGCCTCGCTCGAAGCAGGCGCATCCCGCGAGAAGCTCCGCCTCGACGGGGACTCCGTCACGGGCGAAGATTTCACGCTGCGTTTCGATCCCGAAACGGGTTGTCTGATCTCGTACCGGCTTCGCGGCGTAGAGCTGCTCTCCGGAGCGCTGCGTCCGAACTTCTATCGGGCCGCCACGGACAATGATCTCGGCGTTCGTCAGGCCGGGAAGGTCCCCGACAGCCGGATCTGGGCCGAGATCACACCCCGACTCGAAAAGTTCGACCTGACGAAGGAGAATCAACAGGTACGGGCCACGGCACACTATCTGCTGCCGCAGGTCGGTGGACGGCTGACACTCAGCTACCGGATTGCCGAAGACGGTACGATCCGCGTCCGGGAGACACTGAAGGCCGATTCGACCCGTACAGGAGTAGCCGATCTGATGCGCTTCGGCATGATGTTCGAGGCGCCGGGGATGTTCAACACCCTCTCCTACTACGGACGCGGTCCGATGGAGAACTACGCGGACCGGGCTTCGGCCGCCTTCGTCGGACGCTACGACCAGCGGGTTGCCGACCAGTTCCACGCCAAATACGCCAGCCCCCAGGAGTCCGGCACGCGCAGTGGCCTGAGGTGGTGGCGGCTGACCGACGAGACGGGCCTCGGCCTGGAAATCTGCTCCGATCGCCACTTCTCAGCCTCGGCCATCCCCTACTCCATTCCGCAGCTCGACAACGGAACGCCGGAGTACCGGCGCCACCCCTCCGAACTGGTCTCCGACGGCCGCACGCATGTCTGCTTCGACCTGATTCAGTCCGGACTGGGATGCGTCAACAGCTGGGGCAAGCAGGCCCGGCCCGAATACCGCATCCCCTACGCAGACCTGCAGTTCGACTTCCTGCTCCGTCCGGTCGGCGTTTCACACTGAGCCGGAGCGCAGCGGCACCGATCGGGGGGGGGCGGAGCATACCGGTTCAAAGTCGAACCGGGGGGGGGCCTCGCGAACGGGGCCACATCTCACTCCCATGAACAAGAGAGGGCGGAGCCTGCAGGCTCCGCCCTCTTTGCATTGAAACAGCGTTGCGGGATCAATCGGCGTCGTGACAGAACCACCCGTCCGAGAAGGGCTGACGCCGGCCCTGCTCATCGACCAGCGCCAGCGTCACACGCCCGCCGTTGTAGTCGAAATAGCGCAGCTCGAAGGGGTGAAGCCCGGCCGAAAGGGCCGCCTGTCCCGTCTTCTCGATCAGCGTATGTTCGCCGTCGTTGTCGATCACCACACGGCCGTCGATGCGCAACAGGCTGCCGTCGTTCGAGGCCAGCGCAAAGGTGTAGATCCGATTCTCCGGCACGCGGATATACCCCCGGAAGAGGATTCCCGTGGCACGGCGCCCCTGCGCCACCTTCGGGAACTGCACCGTATCGACCACACATCCCCCGTCGGCCTTCGCTCCGCCGATGGCATCGCACTTCGGGAAGCGTTTGAAATACCACTCGGCCTGCAGGCCGGGAGCCGTCGCGGCCACCTCGGTCGGAGCCGCAAAGCCGCACTTCTCATAGCGGATCTTCACCCAGTCGCCCGTCCGGCCGTCAGGATGGAAGGCCCTCACCTGCAGCAGGGCATCATCATGGAAGGTAATCGGGCCGGTGTAGATCGGCGAAGAGACGGTCGGCACCGATCCGTCGAGCGTATAGCGCAGCGTGGCGCCCGGCAGCGGGCAGGTCACCGTCGAACGCGTCGAGTCAGTGAAGACGCAGAATTCGTGGAAATTCTCCAGCGAGGGGATGCGGTAGTTGATCCCTTCGGCATCGAGCCGCGCGCAGTAGCGCATCACACGCGGCAGCAGCTCCTCCTCGCTGACCCGCTCCTCGGGGCTCCACCCCTTCTCGGACACGATCAGCAGCCGCGGATAGAAGAGATACTCCGCCCGCGACAACGAAGGCACCTTCTCGGCCCAGACGTTGCCCTGAACACCCAGAATGCGGGCCTTCTGCTCCTGCGGAAGCGAATCGGGAACCAGCCGGAAATTGCACGTGCGCTTCAACGAACCGGCATCCTCCTCGAGCGAGAAGTAGAACCACGTCTGCGGACAAATAATCAGATCGCAACCCTGACGCGTGGCCCTGTCGACCGACTCCGGCACCCACGGGCGCCACCACATGATCGTGGTCGCCGGATCGACCTCGCCCTGCAGGAGTTCGTCCCAGCCGATCATCCGGCGGTCGTGGGCCTCGAAGAAGCGCTGCATGCGGCGGGTGAACCACGCCTGCAGGGCGTGTCCGTCGGCCAACCCCTCCTGGCGCATGCGCGCCTGGCAGCGCGGGCAACGGTTCCAGTTCTTCATGTTGACCTCGTCGCCTCCGATATGGACATACTCATAGGGGAAGAGCTCGAACACCTCCCGCCAGATCTCCTCGCAGAAGGCCAGCGTCTCGTCCTTGCCCAGGCACAACGGGGAGGAGAAGGCCTCGCCGCTCCACGTCTCGGGCTCGAAGCAGGTCATCTCCGGATAGTACTCGATGGCCTGCAGGAAGTGGCCCGGCATGTCGATCTCCGGGATGACATCGATACCCCGTTCGGCGGCATAGGCCACCACCTCGCGGATATCCTCCTGCGTGTAGTAACCGCCGTAGAGCGTATCGGCACCCTCCACGCACAGGTACTTCTCCGGAATCAGGAAATCGGCATTCTTCTCCCGTGCGGCACGTCCCATGCAGATCGTGTCGTGCTTGTTGAAACGGCGCCAGCCGCCCTTGCCGGCCAGATCGGGATAGGCCTTGATCTCGACGCGCCAGCCCTGATCGTCGGTCAGATGCCAGTGGAACTTGTTGAGCTTCAGCCGGGCCATCTGGTCCAGCATGCTGCAGATATCCTCCTTGTCGAAGAAGTGGCGGCTCACGTCGAGCATCACGCCGCGCCAGGCAAACGCCGGGGCATCCTCCACCTCCACATGCGGAATCACCGCTTCAGTCCTCTCGTCCGCGGGCAGCAGCTGCCGCAGCGTAGCGATGCCGTTGACCACGCCGCGCGGCGATCCGCCCGTGATCCGCACGCCCGACCGCGTGACGGCCAGCCGGTAGGCCTCTTCGGCCAGCGATGCGGTATCGAGCTGCAGGCAGATATCACCCTGCGGGGTCTCCGACAGCGAGGCCGAAGTGCAGGGGGCCAGCGCCTGCCTCAGGTAGTCGGCCTGCGGGGTCAGCCGCGGATCGGAGATGCCGATGCGCACCCCGTCCGGAAGGCGGTAGCCGCCCCGTCCCCACTTCACCTGCTGCGGCTGGGGAATCAGCGTGGGGCGCTCCCCGGCCGGTGTCGTCGCACAACCGTCCAGGAACAGAACGGCGGCAAACAAAAACGGTAGGAATCTAAATCGTCTCGTCATGGAATCAGTCTTTGGATTGGAAATCTCCGTTCATGCGCAGGGCCAGCGTATCGTCGTACTGCCGCTGCAGGCGGAGGAGTTCGTCGATCATCCGGGCCCGCTCGCCGGCACACGCCGGATCGTCGTAGCGGTTGTGCAGCTCGTGAGGATCCGTCTTCAGATCGTAGAGCTCCCAGTGGTCGATGTCGTTGTAGAAATGGATGAGCTTCCAGCGGTTGTCGCGCACCCCGTAGTGGCGTTTGACCATGTGTTCGGCCGGATACTCATAGAAGTGGTAATAGAGGGCCGGACGCCAGTCGGCGGACTTTTCGCCCCGCAGCAGCGGCAGCAGCGAACGGCCCTGGATGTCGTCGGGAATCTCCGCACCGGCCAGTTCGAGGAACGTCGGAGCATAGTCGATGTTCTGCACCAACTGATCGATGTCGCCCTGCACGCCGCCCGGGAGCCGCATGACCAGCGGCGTATGCATCGACTCCTCGTACATGAAGCGCTTGTCGAACCAGCCGTGCTCGCCGATGTAGAAGCCCTGGTCCGAGGTATAGACCACCAGCGTATTCCCGGCCAGTCCCGTGCTATCAAGGTAGTCGAGCAGCCGGCCCACGTTGTCGTCCAGCGATTTGAGCGTCTTCAGGTAATCGCGCACATAGCGCTGGAATTTCCACTCGGCACGTTCGCGGCCCTGCGGATTCGTGCGATGGAACTCCGCGATGAGCGGATCGTAGAAACGGTCCCAGGCCGCCCGCTGATCGGGATTCATGCGGCCGATCATCCCCTCGTAGAGCTCCTTCAGCCGGCTCGAATCCGACGTGCGGTACATTTTCAGATCGTAGATCACATCCATGTCGTGGTCCGACGAGATGGACATCTCCTGGGCGGCAGCCGCCGGACGCCCCGCATAATCGTCGTAGAAGGTCTCCGGCAGCGGGAAGGTCCGATCCTCGTAGAGGGTCAGATTGCACGTGTCGGCCATCCAGTTGCGGTGCTGCGCCTTGTGGTGCACGAGCAGGCAGAAGGGCTTCTCGGGATCGCGCTCCGCATCGAGCCACGCCAGCGCCTTGTCCGTGATGAGGTTCGTGATGTAGCCCTCGTTGCGGACCGTGTCGCCCGTCTGCCGGATGAAGTCCGGATTGTAGTAGTCCCCCTGATCGGGGATGATCTCCCAATGGTCGAAGCCCGTCGGGAGGCTCTCCAGATGCCATTTGCCGACGATCGCCGTCTCGTAGCCGGCCTGCTGCAGCAGCTTGGGGAAGGTCTGCTGCGAGCCGTCGAAGACGCACGTCGTATTGTCGTAGAAACCGTTCTTGTGCGAGTGTTTGCCCGTGAGCATGCAGGCCCGGCTCGGACCGCTCAGCGAGTTGGCCACGAAGCTGTTCGTGAAGCGGACTCCTTCCCGGGCTATGCGGTCGAGATTGGGCGTCGAGGCGTAGCGGCGGTCATAGCAGCTCATCATCTGCGCCGTATGGTCGTCGGTCATGATGTAGAGGATGTTCATCGGGCGTGCCGCGGGTTTGCGGTCCGTGCAGCCCGCCAGCGACAGCGTCGCCAATCCGCCCAGGCCCAACAGATAGAGGTCAGTGGTTTTCATGTGATGTTGCGGTATGATTTTCGGAAAAAGGGCGCCGCAGCGCTTCGAACCGCACGGCGGCGCCCTTCGTCATTCGGGATTCGCAGGGACTCCTATTCGTCCATCTTTTCGGAGTTCTCCACCCACTTCAGCCCCGTGGCCGGGCCAGTGAAGGTTTCGGGCCAGGCGGCGTTGCCGATTCCCGAAGCCGTCGAGTATTGGCACGTTCCGAGATGGCCGTTGCCCGTGGCGTCGTTGAACGTGTAGCCCGAGCCCTCGTCCATCTTCCAGTAGCCGAGCAACCCCTCGCTCTTCGGATCGACATTCGTGGCGTTGTTGGCCAGCTGGACCGCCGTACGGGCCACGTTCCACAGGCGCACCTCGCGGAACGAAATCGTCTGCGTAAAGGAGGACGGCTGCGGCAGCAGCGAGAAGTAGCGGAAGTTGATCGAGGGATTGGGGGCATCCTTCGTGGCCACCTCCGTTCCGTCGAGATACAGATGCATCTTGCTGCCGTCGAAGACAATGGCCACGTGCTGCCAGACCTTGGCCTGATTGGGTGTCGAGGCATCGATGGCCGGCTTGACCATCGAGTTGATCTGCATCCACTTCTTCGGGCTGTTGTTCTCGAAGCGCACCCACATGCGGTTGGTCAGCGAGCGCGACGAGCCCTCCAGACCCACGAGCATCTGGTCGCTCGTCGTGGAGAAGTCCTCCATGTACATCATGAACTCGAAGGTATAGGCCGTGAAGTTGATATCCGCATCGCCCATGTCGAACATGATCCGATTCTTCTTCGAACGGTCGCCGGTTTCGACAAACTCCGTATTGAAGAGCGGAACCGGCACGATCCGCTGCCAGTTGCAGATGAGCAGGAACTCCGAAAGGTCATTGAGCAGCCGCATGTTGCCGTCGGTACTGAGCAGCCGCACCGGCAGGGCATAGGTCACACCCGAATCCTTCATCTCCTGGGTATAGGGCAGGATCTCGACCTGCAGCGGAGCCGCCGAGGCCGCACCGGCTGTCACCGATACGGGATCGGCCGGAAGGTTGTAGGCTCCGTCGGGAAGCTGCACGTAGGAGGTGCCGTTCATCTGGTTGTAGCGGGTCAGCACCTCGGGAGCCACCTCGAAGCGGAACGAGCAATCGGCGGCGGCACGATCACCCAGCCGGGCCGTCAGCGTGGTCTGCGCCCCCTCGTCGTTCGAGAACGACAGAAGCTTGCTCGCCGCCCCGTAAGCCTCGGCAATATAGGCGGCATTGTCGATGGGCTGGAATTCGGCGTCGTTGCAACCCGCAACGGCTGCCATCAGAAAACCTGCCATCAGCCCCTTGCAGGCACGATTCATCCATGTCATTTTCATAGGTCGTTGCTTTTTATCGGTTGGTTTGCGCCGGATTCATCGTCGAGATGATCTGACGGTAGTAGTGGTAGCAGTCGTTCTTGAAGTCGTTCTGCATCTTGTAGGCGCCGACTCCCCCCTTGCGCACACCGGTATAGGGCTCCCAGAGGGCCATGCCCTGCAGCGAGTTGACCTTCGTACCGTCGCTGAGCGTCCAGGTGATGCCGCCGGCCGCCGCAATGGAGGCCGATTCGAAATTCTCGGTCACGATCAGCCGCCGGGTGATCTGCTCGGCGGAGAGCGTCCCGTCGAAGGCCGAGACCACACGGCTCAGACCGTTGTCGAGATTCGTCTGGCTGGAGAGCTTATAGGTCTGCAGGATGAAGTAGTCGAAGCAGTCGATCGTCTCGACGGGCATCGAGTGCACCTCACCGTCGACGATCAGCAGTTTGTCGCTGCCCGACTTGGGTCCCAGACGCCGGCTGCACTCCTCGACGAACCAGTTTACGCGCTGGGCGGGAGTCGTTCCGGCATAGATCTCACCCTGCTCCGGGATCCGGTTGTAATCGTTGACGATGTTGCCGGAGTGTCCGGCATAGCTGGGCTCGAAGTCGATGTCCAGGCCGTCGTATCCGCTGGCCAGCACGGCGTCGACCATGGCATTGGCATACTTGCGGATGGCGGTCTCGATCTCGGCGGCCGAGGCGTCGTCCGTCCACCCCCAGTAGAGGCGCCGCAGACGGATAATCTCGTTGTTGGTGGTCGCTCCGGCGGTCACCTCCTCGGGGGTGACGTTCAGACCGATGTCCGTGAGCAGGGTCGTCACGACAACCCGCGTACCCTTCTTCTCGCGAACGGCCCGCATGTCGGCCTTCTGCTCCTCGCTTGGCGTGAAGGGCGACCAGATGGCCACCAGATCCACACTGTCGGGAATTCCCATCAGGCTCATGGCCGTCGAGGCCGAAACCGGATTCCAGCCATCGAACCAGCCGAAGGCGAGCGAATGGTCCGAAGCCTTATAGGCCTTCAGATCGGCGTAATAGGAGTCCGGGAGGGACTGCTTCAGATCCCGGGCCTCGGGTTCCGTCCACTCGCTGCACGCGCAGAACAGGACGACAGCCATGGCCGTCATGGCCGAAAATATGTTTTTACGATTCATTTTCATGGTTTTTCAGGTTTTTCAGGTCAGTTTTTCTTTGCCCACCAGACATCGGTCGAGTGTTCGTCCGTGCCGCCCAGCAGCTGAATGCCGCCCTGGAGATTCTCACGGTTGTTGTCGTACTCCGACTGCGGGTAGTGCAGACGCCGCATGCCGCGATCGCTGTCCACCGTTCCCCACATGCTGCCGGCGCTGAGGTTGTCGACCGCCATGAGCATCTTCGGGAAACCCGTCCGACGGAAATCGGCCCAGGCCTCGTGGCCGATCATGTGGTTGGCGATCCACTTCTGAATGATGATGCGCTCGAGTGCCTGCCCGTCGTCGGCCCAGGCCACCGAGGGGGCCGTACCGAAATCGGACGCATTGTTCCGCCCCAGCGGATCGGTATAGGAGAGCGTGACGGCACCCGTCTGCATGTAGGTGTTGAGCGACGACGAGCAGCCGGCCTCTTCGAACGAGGTCTCGATTCCCTTGTTGTAGAGATTCTCGGCCGTATCGCCCATCGACCAGCCCAGCAGCGCACCCTCGGCGCGCAGGAACCAGCTCTCGGCGGCGTACATCACCGGGACGGGATCCGTCTCGCCGTAGAGCGGATAGGAGAACGCCGTGTAGTCGGTCACGCTCACGTTGTCGATGCCCGAACGGGCTCCGACATAGGGCTGGCCGGCATACCCCGAGGTCGAGAAGTAGGAGCTGCGCCGCGGATCGGAGTAGGCGTTCATGTACATCGTGATGTTGGCATTCGAACGCAGGTCCTGCCACGAGGAGCTGGTTGCCTGGGTATAGAAGGGGTTGCGGCGCGACGTGGAGACGAAGTAGAGCGACTGGGCCGTCGTCTCGATCAGACCGTAGGTCTCGCGGGCGGCCACGGCCTCTTCGGCAATCGTGCGTGCCGAGCTCTCCACACCGCTCATGCGGATGGCCATGCGCAGTTTGAGCGTATTGGCAAAGCGGATCCACAAACGGACATCACCGGCGTAGTTGCTGATGTCGAAATCCGCGAGCAGCGTCGTATTGCCGGCCGAGACGAAGGTGTAGAGCTCCTCCATGGCGGCATCCAGATCGTCGATCATCGCCAGATAGACGTCGCGCTGGCTGTCATAGGGCACCGAGAAGGTTCCGTTCTGCATCTTCGAGTAGGGAATCGGACCGTAGGCGTCGGTCACGCGGAGCATCGAGGCCACGCGGATGATCTGGGCCAGCTGATAGACGGCCCCTTCGCCCCCGGTGCTCGACAGCACCTGGAAGTAGTTGCCGTAGAAATTCGAGAAGGTGTTGTTGAAGAGCGGATCGTTGAACGAATCCGAAGGGTTGTAGGTCGAGATGTTCTGACCCTGGTAGGGTTTCACGGCCGAGCAGTAGCCGCCCAGTTCGTCGCCGATCAGGACATCCTGATACTGCGAGGCATTGACCTGATAGTGGGTCATCCACTCCATCATCGAGGGGAAGAGGATGCCGATACCCACGTTGTCGCCGACGAGATCCTCGTCCGTCGGGCGGTAGGGTTTGGTATTGTACTCTTCAAAGTTACCGGTGCAGGCTGCGGCGGCCAGCAGAGCCACGCCGAGCACCCCGCGTCCGAACAAACGTTTGATTGTATGCTGTTTCATGATTGGTCGGCAGTTTTAGAATTGGAATTTCACGGAGAATCCGATGTTGCGCAGGCTGGGCAGCATGAAGTAGTCCACGCCCTGCAGGAAGTTGTCGGAGGTCGAGGTGGTCAGTTCGGGATCGAACGGCGCCTTGTTGTAGATCATCCACAGGTTGCGGCCCACGAGCGAGACGGTCATCCCCATCTTGTTGCGGAACCACTTGCGCGGCAGCGAGTAGCTCAGCGAGAGCTCCTGCAGACGGACGTTCGTGGCCGAATAGATGTAGTAGGCTCCGGCGCCCGTACCGGCACCGATCGTCTGGTAGTAGTTCCTGGCATCGACCAGCCCGTTGTTGATCCGCACGCCGCCGGCGTCACGCGCCGCGGCCGAACGCTCCGAAACGCCGTAGTAGTCGAGGAAGGCCTCCGTATTCGAGACGACCGATCCGCCCAGCCGGGCCGCAATCATGGCCGACAGCGTTACGCCCTTGTAGGAGAAGCTGTTGCTCCAGCCCAGGTTGCCCTTCGGGAGCAGCGAGGCGACCTTGCGGCGTTCGGTGGTCGTCAGTTCGACCTGATTGGTCGACGGATCGACATAGATGTTGCCGTTGCCGTCGGTGCGCAGTTCGCGGTTGATGTAGAGGTCACCCATCGTTCCGCCCTCGTAGAGGATCACCTGCGGCGAACCCGTGTTGCCGAGGGTTGCCTTCTCCAGATAGGGCATCTCGATCGGCTTGCCGTCGACGGGGCTGATCACGCCGTCGGCCAGACGGATGATCCGGTTGCGGTTGGTCGTGTAGGTGAGGCTCGTATCCCACGAGAAATCCTTCCAGGTGTTGTGATAGCCGAGCAGGAGTTCCAGACCCGTATTGCGGACCTGACCGGCCTGCACCAGCACCGACGAATAGCCCGACGTCGACGAAGGGGTCGACTCGAAGGTCTGGTTGTAGGTGTCCGAACGGTACCACGTGGCATCGAGGTTCAGCTTGCCGCCGAAGAAGCGGGCATTCAGACCCACCTCCCACGATTTGGTCTTCTCGGGTTTGAGGTTGTCGTTCGGGAAGCGGTGGTTCGAGTCCCACTCGTGGTTCTGGGCGCGGTACTCGTAGTAGGGGCTCGTCAGGTAGGCGGCGTACGAGGAGCCGACGGCCGAATAGGAGGCGCGCACCTTCAGGAACGAGAACCAGTCGGGAAGATCGACCATCTCGGAGATCACGCCCGACAGACCCACCGACGGATAGAAGAACGAACTGTATTTCGAGAAGGCCAGCGCCGACTCCCAGTCGTTGCGGCCCGTGACGGTCAGGTAGAGCATGTTCTTCCACCCCACCTCGACGTTGGCGAAGATGCTCTGCGACTGAACCCGCGATCCGTCCTCACGCTCGCGGTAGGAGGTGGTCGAGATGTTGGTGATCGAGAAGAAGTTGGGGATCTTGCGCAGGTCGCCGCCCCAGCCCATCAGATCCATCTGCACGTCCTTGATCGAGGCGCCGACGTTGGCCGTCAGGTGCCAGTCGTCGGAGAAGTAGTGGTCGATGTTGGCGATGACGTCGGCATAGATCTGACGGTCGTTGCGCTTGGTGATGTTGTAGAGACCCTTCTCACCGGCGAAGTTCGTATCCGTACCGGCGTAGCGCTTGTTGGTGATGTCCATGTCCGAGTTGTCGACCTTCACGCGGCCCGTCACGTTGAGCCACTTCGTGATGTCGTACTTCAGACTGGCCGAGAGCAGGTAGCGGCGCTTCTTCGACTCGTTGATCATCTTGTGCATGATCCAGTAGGGGTTCTGGAACGACATGTCGCCCGAACCGTAGGTCCAGTTCGGGACGTAGAGGTTGCGCGACTCGTCCCAGATCTGATACATGCGCACGTTGTCGAAATCCTCGCCGCGCGGGAAGAGGTAGAGCGCCGGCAGCGGGTTGAAGTACTGTCCCGAGGCGATCATGTTCTTGTTGTTCTGCAGGATATAGCTGGCACTCAGGTCGAGCGTCATCCGGTCGTTGAGAAACGAGCTCACGTCCCGCATCGTGAAGTTGTAACGGTTGTAACCGCTGTTGGGCAGGATGTTCCGGGCATTGGTCGTCGCGGCCGAGAAATAGGCCTGGTGACGCTTCGTGCCGGTGGAGAACGAAAACGAATTGCTGACGTTCGAACCCGTATTGAAGAAGCTCGAGGGGTCGAACCGCCGCGACGTCGCAGCGCCCCAGCTCTGATAGGATCCCACCTCGTTGCCGTAGCGGTTCTGGAAGCGCGGCATGACGAACGGCATCGAGAAAGTGGTGCTGTTCGAGACGCTCACCTGCGTCTTGCCCGCCTCCCCCTTCTTGGTGTTGATCAGCACCACGCCGTTGGCGGCATCCGAACCGTAGAGGGCTGCGGCCGAAGGGCCCGTCAGCACCGAAATCGACTCGATGTCGGCGGGGTTGATGTCGGCCACGCCGTCCGAACCGAGGTAGTTGCCCTGCAGGCCGTCGTCCGAGGAGCCGAACGAGACGTTGGTCATCGGCACACCGTCGATCACATAGAGGGCGTTGTTGTCCTTGTAGATGGATTTCGCACCGCGCATCACCACGCGCACCGCACCGCCCACGCCGGCTGCCGAGGAGTTGATCTGCACACCGGCGACCTTGCCGTTGAGCGAGTTCATGAAGTTCGCATCCTGCACGGTCATGATCTCTTCGGCCTTGACCTGCTGCACGTTGTAGGAGAGGGCTTTCTCCTGGCGCTTGATACCGAGGGCCGTCACGACGACGTTCTCCACGGCCACGGCCGACTCCTGCAACGTGATGTCGAACTGCGTCCGCCCGTCGACGGGCACCTCCTGCGACTCGTAGCCCAGATAGTCGAAGAGCAGCACCGGATGGGCCGTTCCTTCGGGAATGCGCAGCGTGAAGCGGCCGTCCACATCGGTGCTCACGCCCAGGGTCGTACCCTTGAGGATCACCGAGGCTCCGATGACCGGCAGGCCGTGGGCATCGACGACCCGTCCGGAGACTTCACCCGGCGCAGCAGCCGATGCAAGGGGGGGGGTCCGCAACTCTCCGGCCGAAAGAATGATGTTCGAGCCCTTGATTTCGTAGGAGATTCCCGTACCGCGGACCATCTGACCGAGGGCCTCCGTCACGGGGAGATTGTCAGCCACAACGCTGACCGTATGGTCGATGTTGAGACTCTTGTCGTAGATGAACAGATAGCGGGTCTGCTTCTCGATTTCGTTCATGACCCGTTCCATTTTGACTTGCCGCAGGTCGATGGTGACGCGTGCGGTCTGAGCCGCGGCCGGACGTGCCCCGAGGCACAGAATCGCCGCGAACAGGAAGATTATCAGGCTTTTCATTTGGCCTGATACTTTTTTCTTCATATCTTTGCAGGTTGGTTAAAGGATAATAATTCAGGTTGTTCCAAGGCTGGGAATAGACCGTTATCCTGACGACCCGGAGTTGTTGGCGCAATTCCGGGTTTTTCTTTCACGAAATGTCCGCAGAGGACCGGATACGGTCGAAAAGAGACGGATTACAGCATCATAGGCAGGCGGAGTTTAAGGTTCGGGAATTCAGGTTTATCAATAGATCGTAATTACGTTGGTCTGGGTATCGTAGGTATATCGGAAGTCGCCGTTGCGCTGCAGGATGCTCAGGGCGTGTTCGATGCCGTCCGAGATGCGGATCTTGCCGATCGACCCGACTTTGGGCAGCTGCTCGAGCCGCACGTCGAAGCGTACGCCGTAACAACTCTCGAAGCGTGCAAGGATCTCCTCGAACGAACAGCCGCCGATCGAGATCTGCCCCTCGGTCCAGAGGTATTCGTTCGGATCGTCGGCAGGTTCGACGCGCAGACGCCCCTCTTCGAGCAGGACCCGCTCGTTGGGGCGGAGCGTTACCTGCTGATGGAGCGAATCGCGGGAGGTGACGCGGACACTGCCACGGAAGAGAGCCGTCGAGAACTCATCGTTCTGCTCGTCGGCACGGACGTTGAATCGGGTGCCGAGCACCTCCACGCGGCAGGCGTAGGTCTCGACGATGAAGGGGCGTTCGGCATTGCCCGTCACATCGAAAAGGGCCGTACCCCGGAGTTTTACCTGGCGTGTCGCACCGGCAAAGAGGGCCGGATATTCGAGCTCCGAACCGGAGTTGAGCCACACCGAGGTGCCGTCCTGCAGCGTAAGGTTGATGCGTTGTCCGGCGGGGACGACGATCCGGTTGGTCAGCTGCTCCCAGTTGCGCTCGCGGTGGGAGATGACCCCCCAGCTGACCCCCACGGCCAGAGCCACCACGGCAGCAATCCGCAGGGCGGGTGCGGCCAGACGCCGGAGGACTCCCGAACGGCGGCCGGGACGCGACGCCGACACGCGGGCACGGGCCTTCGGACGGGGTGCAAAGAGTTGCAGGGCCGTAAACAGGGCCCGTTCGCGGTCGAACGTCCGACGATTCTCCGCATCGGCGTCGAGCCACTCCATGAGGCGGCGCTCCTCCTCGGGGGAGGCTTCACCTCGGAAAAACCGGTACAGGGTCTCTTTTTCCATGCTTCGGCAGCTCGTTTTGGGGTGCATACATCCTAAAAGCACTTCAGCGAAGCGTTTTACCGGAAGAAAATGCATTTTTTTTGAAAAAAGTGATTTCAGGGCCTGGAGAGACGCTCCAGAAGGGCTGCCGCCAGCACGGCCGGCAGATAGTCGTGCAGTCCCCGGCGCAACGCGGTCAGGGCCTTCTCGAGTTCGGTGGCCACGCGGCGTTCAGTGATGCCGAACAGTTCGGCCACCTCGCGGTAGGAACGCCCCCGGAAACGCTGTTCGGTGAAGACGCCGCGCGTCAGCTCGGGCATCTCGTCCAGACTCTCGCGCACGAGCCGCTCGATCTCCCCCTCGAAGAGCTGCCGGGGGTCGCACATCTCCAGCGAACGGATGTTCTCGCGCAGCACACGGTTCTCCAGCGCCTCCATCTCGTTGTGGGCCCGCAGACGGACCAGCCGGGCCCGCAGGTAGTTCAGACACTTGTGGCGCAGCGTCGTGAAGACATAGGCCGCCACGTTGCACGAGGGGTCGATGCGGCCGCGGTTCTCCCAGAAGTAGAGGAACGAATCGGTGACCAGATCCTCGGCCGCGAGCCGGTCCTTGACATATCCGCGGGCGAACTCGATGAAGCGCGGACGGTACTCGTCATAGAGCCGGCCGAAATCATCATCGTCATTCCTGTTGACAGGGGTGTGTTCCACGGAGAAGTTGCATTTGAATTGTACAAATATACTATTTTTTGCAAAAAGTCATCTCCGCAAAAAAATCGCTACCGGGAAGAGGCCGTCTCTTTGAAGGTGGAACAGCAGAAGAGACGATACTGTCGGACGAAGCGGTTCCGGACTGTAAGAAGCCGTTCCGTACCCCGCCGGGAGAGGTTGCATCTTCATGAAAAATCAAATCGGGGCTTCGGTATCTCGCAAATAATTTCTATATTTACCTCACGGCAGGCTCCTCGCCGAAGGCAGCAAAGAACTGATAACCCGAAACATGAACCCTTCAAAGAGATGACGGACACCGAGTTGGCACAGGAGATACGCCAAGACAACCACCTGGCATTCGCGATGGCGTACGACAAATACCACCGGCAACTCTATGCCTTCGCCTACCGATATACCCGCACAGGTTCGGCCGCCGAGGATATCGTCCAGCAGGCCTTCCTCAAGTTGTGGGAAAACCGTTCGCGGCTCGATCCGCAATCCGGACTGGGAGGCTATCTCTTTACCATCTCCAGAAATCTGACACTCAACGTGCTGAGATCCGGAATCCCCACCGACGGAGCCTGGGAACGAATGACAGAGAGGGATTCGGCCGGATTCCTGAATGAGCTCGAACGCCGCGACCTGCTCGACAAGCTCGACCAGGCTATCGGACGCCTCTCCCCGCAGAAGATCGCCGTCTGCCGCATGAAACTCCACGAAGGGCTCTCGAATGCCGAGATCGCCGAACGGCTCCACATCTCGGTCAACACCGTCAAGGTTCTCTACCACCAGTCGATCCAGCAACTGCGCAAGATGATCGGAGCCGGGTGTCTGCTGCTACTCCTGCTGTTGGAAAACTGATCCACAACGGATCGGTCCGAAAAAATCGCTCTCCGGCATAATACTTTTCCCCGCGCCGTGTGTATTTATGATAAAACACGGCCCATGAAACCGACCTCATCCCCCCGACCCGAAACCGACCGCGACCTGTTGCTCGCCTTTTTCGAAGGAAACTGTCCTCCGGAACGCGAGAAGGAGGCTCGCCGGCTGCTGAAGACCCCCGCCGGACAGATGATCGCCGCCAAGGCAATGGATCGGGACATCAAACAGGCACTGAACGATCCCCGCGCCCTGCTTTCGGAGGCCGTGCCGCAACCCTCCGCCGAACTGCGCGAACGGATTCTGAAAGAGATCGGCCGCCGCAGCCGCCGTCACAACCGCCTGCTCAAACTCCGGATGGCCGCGGCCGTCGCCCTGCCGCTCATTCTGCTCAACCTGCTGCTACTCACACAGCTGGAGCCCCGGGACGGAGTGGAGACTGCCAGCCGGAAGATCGTGGTCCCGGCCGGCGAACAGATGCACGTGCTCATGGCCGACGGCACCTCCGTGATGCTCAATTCCGAAACGACTCTCGAATACCCCTCCCGCTTCGACCGCCGGCGGCGCGAGGTGAAACTCCACGGCGAAGCCTTCTTCGACGTGGCCAAGGATGCCAAACGCCCCTTTGTGGTCCAGACCGACGGTCTCTCGATCCGGGTGGTGGGGACACGGTTCAACCTCAACACGGCCTCGCCCGGCATCACCAGCCTCTATCTGCAGGAGGGAAAGGTGAGGGCCCGGGAGCTGGTCTCGGGACGGGAACGCAACTACGAACTGCACCCCGGACAACTGCTCGAACTGAACCGCGAATCGGGTGAAACCCTTCTGAAGAGCAATGCCGACTCGACGCAGCTCATGGGGTGGATGCACAAACGATACTATTTCAAGAATACGCCGCTGTGTGATCTGCTCGCTTTCCTGGAGCGGAACTACGGCGTGGAGTGCCGCGTCTGCGACGAGAGTCTTTACAGGTACACCTATACGATCAACTTCTACAACGAATCCATCGACCAGATTCTCTCGGCTATGGAACGCATTACACCGCTGCGGATCGTGCGGATAAACGATTCGATCACCATCTACCCGCTCTAAAACCAAAAACCATGAAAACCGACCTGAACAAACCTCAAAACTTCCCGCCTATGACCTGACAGCCCCCCAATACCAAAAAAAGTCGGACATGCCCCACATGCCCGACCCGAATGGCAGAATCAGTCCTCTTTTTTCCAATTCTAACCAACCGCAAATGTATGAAAAACAAATTACATTCGGGGGAAGTCGGGTCAAAAAAATACCCATTGGCCCGGATCGCTTTCCTGATTGTCTTTTTCGTGTTTTCGTCGACGACGAACCTGTGGGCCCAGAAAGTCACGTTGATCTTCTCGCAAACCCGGCTTGAACGGGTTCTGGACGAGATCTCCCGCCAGACGCACTATACGTTCGCCTTCAGCCCCGAGGTGGTCGACGTCACACGCAACGTCTCGATCCGCAAGACCAACGCCGATCTGAAGGAGGTTCTCACCGAACTCTTCGCCGGAACACGCATCTCGTACCGCATCGCCGACCGGAAGATCTTCCTGGCCGACCGTGCCACCATGAAGCAGGAACAGACCTGGACCGTCTCGGGAAAGATCTCCGACGAACAGGGCTCCCCGATCGTCGGAGCCACCATCCTGCTGCAGGGCACCACGCGCGGCACCACCTCCAATGCCGACGGTTCCTACCGCATCACCGTCCGTGAGAGCGACCGTTCACCCGTGCTGCTCTTCTCCTTCATCGGGTACGACCTGCAACAGATTCCCGTCTCGCCCACGCGGTCGATCGTCAACGTGACGATGCGCGCCTCGTCGACAGCCATTCAGGATGTCGTGGTCACGGCCCTCGGCATCACCCGTCAGGAGCAGTCGCTCGGTTACGCCGTCTCGAAAGTCGACAACGAAGCGCTGAACACCACCGTCTCGAGCAACTGGCTCAATTCGCTCTCGGGCAAGGTCGCTGGTCTGAACCTCGAAGGCACCTCATCGGGACCCGGCGGCTCGCTGCGCGTGACGCTGCGCGGCGAAGGTTCGCTCTCGCACGACAAAAACACGGCGCTCTTTGTCGTGGACGGCATTCCGATCAGCAGCGACATGACCGCCAGCAGCTCTGCCTCTCAGACCTTCGACACCGACGCCCCGATCGACTACGGCAACGGCGCCAGCGACCTCAACCCCGAGGACATTGAATCGGTATCGGTGCTCAAGGGCCCGGCCGCCACGGCCCTCTACGGATCGCGGGCCGCCAACGGCGCCATCATCATCACCACCAAATCGGGCCGCACGACCAAGGGCATCGGCGTTTCGTTCAACTCGTCGTTCACCTTCGAGCGTGCCGGCTACTGGCCCGACTTCCAAACCGAATACGGTGCCGGAAACGGCAACCTCACCAACGTCATCCAGCAGCGGTACTACAACTACTGGACCGTCCGGGCCGAGGATGCCGAAGACGGTATCGAAGCCCCGACGCGCATCTATTCGCGCATGGGCTTCGGACCGAAATTCGAGGGTCAGATGTTCTACCAGTACGAATCACGCGACTGGGAGACCGGCAAATACCACAAACTTCCCTGGCAATACAACGACAACTGGTACAAGGGACTCTTCCAGACCGGCATCACCTACAATAACAGCGTATCGGTCGAGGGCAGCAACGGCAACGGCACGTCGGTCCGCCTCTCGATCCGCGACTCGCGCAACAACTGGATCGTTCCCAACACGGGATACAACAGCCAGAACATCAGCTTCTCGGTCAGTTCCAAGCTCAACCGCTTCATCTCGCTCAAGGGCAAGGTGACCTACTACCGCAAAAACAGCGACAACCTCCCCATGTCGGGTTACAACCCCGCCGCACCGCTCTATACGCTGCTGTGGAATCCGACGGTCATCGGCGTGGATTCCTACGCCCGGGAGTACTACAACGACCGGATCCGCCAGATGTACGAAGCCGGTACGGAGTATCTGCTCATCAACTCCTCGTACGCCGACAACGTCTACATGCAGCTCTACCAGCAGCTCAACACGCTGGATCGTGACCGCGTCTACGGCAACGTCGCCCTGACGCTCAACCTGCACAAGAACCTCACGCTCGACCTGCGTTCGGGTGTCGACTTCTACAACGACTTCCGCACCCAGCAGAAACCCTGGTACTCGAACGGCTACAAGTACGGCTACTACAAGGAGCAGACTGTGCGCAACTACGAGATGAACAACGACTTTCTGCTCACCTACAAGCGCCGCTTCGGCGACTTCGACCTCACGGCCTCATTCGGCGGCAACAACATGGTCTACAACTACCAGAACGTACAGCTGACGGCCAAGGACGGTCTGCAGGAGTACAACATCTACAAAATCAACAACTCGCGGTCGACGCCGCTCTCCTACGTGCGCCGCAGCAACAAGTCGGTCAACAGTTTCTACGGACTGGTCAACCTCTCGTGGCGTGACATGATCTTCCTGGACATCACCGGCCGCAACGACTGGTCGAGTGCCCTGGCTCGCGGCAACAACTCCTACTTCTACCCCTCGGTGAGCACCAGCATCCTGCTCGATCGGCTGCTCAACCTCGGGGACAGCGCGCCGTGGATCAACATGCTCAAGATCCGGGGATCGTGGGCCAACGTCGGCAACGACACCTCGCCCTACAGCCTGAACCACGTCTACTCGTCGAGCAATTTCGCCAGCGCCTACTACCTCTCGAGCACCATTCAGAATCCCGACATCAAACCCGAAAACGTCGAGAGCTTCGAAGTGGGTACCGAAGTGCACCTCTTCGACAACATCTGGTCCTTCGACGCCACCTACTACCACTCGAGCACCACCGACCAGATCATCGGTGTACCCGTCGACCAGGTCACCGGCGCCACCAGCAAACTTATCAATGCCGGCGAAGTGCGCAACGAGGGTGTCGAACTCTCCACGCGCATCGTCCCCATCCGGACGAAGGACACCCGCTGGGAGATCAACCTCAACTGGAGCAAGAACTGGAACCGACTCGTCAGCCTCGCCCCGGGCGTGGAGGTCTGGCAGATGAACTCAAACATGAACGTCAGTGGCAACATCTACATCAACGCCTATCCGGGAACGGAGCTGGGCCGGCTCTACGGCCGCGGCTACAAACGGGCTCCGCAGGGCGCCTTCTACGTCGACGAGAACGGCGCGAAGATCGACTGCTCGGGACAGGTCATCGTCGACGCTGCGAGCGGTGCTCCGGTCCTCACCGGCACGGAGGACCCGCTGCTCGATCTGGGCAGCATCTACCCCGACTGGAAGGCCGGCATGACCCATACGTTGTCATACAAGAACCTCAAGCTCTCGCTCACCTTCACCGGACAGTGGGGAGGCAACGCCTACTCGGTCACCCACTTCGCACTGGCCTACCAGGGCAAGCTGAAGAACTCGCTGCCGGGCCGTTACGCCGGTCTGATCCACGAGGGCGTCAACCTCAACGACGACGGAACCTACCGCCGGAACACGACCATCACCAAGGATATCGTCGACTACTACAGCACCTATGTCTACGCCCGCGAGAATGCCGAAAACAACACCTTCGACACCTCCTTCCTCAAGTTCAAGGAGCTGCGCCTCGAGTACACCCTTCCGAAACGAATCTGCGAGAAGCTGAAGATCGTCCAGAGCGCCTCGCTGGCCTTCTATGCCACGAACCTCTTCTGCTGGACCAACTTCCCGATCTACGACCCCGAAGCCGGATACATGGTCGGCTCCTCCATCAACCGGGGTATCGAGGCCGGCGCCTATCCGTTGACCCGCACCTACGGTCTGAACCTGAAACTGAACTTCTAATACGCTGAACCATGAAAAAAATCAAATATCTCGCCCTGGTCATCGCCGCGACGCTGGTCTCCGGTTGCGAACACCTGTTCGACGAATACAACACGGACCCCAACAGCATCGAAATGTGGCAGATCCATCCGGAGGGCATGATGGAACAACTGCTCTTCTCGGCAGCCGACGGCCTGATGTACGGCACCTGGCAGCTCAACGGCGAGCTGATGCAGTACACCGTCAGCCTGCAGGCCGAGAACATCCATCGCTACATCATCCGCGACGCCTTCGTACAGACGCCCTGGAGCTACCTTTCGCGTCAGGCGGCCAATGCCGACCACATGCGGCGTCTGGCCATCCTGAAGAACGAGCCCAACTGCGAAGCCATCGCCCTGACCATGCGGGCGCTGATGGTTTCGAACCAGACCGACCTGTTCGGCAGCATCCCCTTCAGCGAAGCCTACAAGGGGCGTGATACGGTAGCCATCACCCAGCCCCGCTACGACACGCAACAGGAGATCTATACACAGCTGCTCGAGGATCTCGAACGGGCCAACTCGCTCTACAACGTCAACAAACCCCTGCAAAGTCCCAACAAGGATCTCCTCTACGGCGGCGACCTGAGCAAATGGCGCAAATTCACCAATTCGCTCCACCTGCGGCTGCTGATGCGTCTGAGCAACCGCGACGAGGAGATGCAGGTCTCGCAGAAGATGCAGGCGATGCTGAACAATCCGTCGACCTACCCGATCTTCACGGACAACAGCGACAACGCCATGTACGTCTACACGAACATCTCGCCCAACATCAACCGCTTCGGCAAATATACCGAGAAGAACTTCTCGTCGAACGTGCGGGTGATGGCCGAATACTTCATCAACCTGCTCAACGAACTGGGCGACCCGCGGCTGCCGCTCTACGCCGTGCTGCAGGGCGACACGTGGCAGGGTCTGCCGAGCGGTTACCCCACCACGGAGACCATCAACAACGGCAGCGCCACCCTCAACAAGGCCATTCTGGGCGACTACACCTCGCCCTACTGCTTCATGCGCTACGACGAGGTGCTCTTCATCCTGGCCGAAGCCACCTACCGCGGCATGATCAAGGGCGGCGAGATCCAGGCCCAACGCTACTACGAACAGGGCATCCTCGCCTCGATCGACTACTGGGACAGCATCAACCCCTCGTCGGTGCACATCAACGAGCTCCAGAAGGAGCAGTACCTCCAGAAGACGACCTACAACAACACCCTGAAGCAGATCATGGAGCAAAAGTACATCGCCCAGTTCTGGTGCGGCTACGAGGCGTGGGCCGACTACCGCCGGACGGGTTATCCAGAGCTGATCATCGGTACGGGCACCGACAACAACGGCGTGCTTCCGACCCGTCTGATGTATCCCCAGCGTTCGCAGCAGACCAACAGCGAGCACTATGCCGAAGCGGTCGAGCAGATGGGCGGCGACAACATGCGCATTCCCGTATGGTGGAGCCTGAAGGCCGTCAACAACTGATTCATTCACACGTAATCCGACTATTTCATGAAAACGATACGATTTCATTCGAATCTTCTGCTGCGCCTGGGGCTGATCTTCGCGCTGGGGCTCTCGGGAAGCGCCTGTTCGCAGGACGAGACGGCAGCGGACGAACCCTACGTACGCTTCGGCGAAGAGATCCGGGAGATCTCCTACGACCGTGCGGGCGGCGCGCAGGATTTCGAAATGTATACCAACATGGGCGACTGGACCATCGAGACCACCTTCGCCGAGGATGAGGAGTGGATCGACATCTGGCCCCGCGAAGGCCACAACAGCGGCCGTTTCACCATCACCGTCGGCGAAAATACCGAAGCCTTCGCGCGTTACGGCACGGTCAACGTGGTGGTCGGCGGCAAATCCGTCAAATCGTTCACCGTTCGCCAGGCATCGGGCGACGTGATCTTCGCCCTCGGCATGGGCAACAACACCCTGAAGGCCTCGGCCCAGGGCAGCGAATTCAACATCGCCCTGCAGACGAACGTCGGCTGGAAGGCCGAAGCCGTCGGTGAAGCCGCCTCGTGGATCGAGTTCGGCGAGGCCACGGACAGCACCCAGATCGTCAGCGTGAAGCCCAACAGCGGCGCCGAACGAAGCGGCGAGATCCGTTTCTTCGCCCTCGGCACCGGACTGGAAGAGTTCTACACCAACGTCATCATCAAGCAGTTCGACCAGGAGCACGACCCCTACAACGGAACGCAGCAGACCATTGCCCAGATCAAGCAGCGCCTCAACAACGGCATCGGACACATCACCGAGAACCTCTGGGTGGAGGCCACCGTGGTCAGCGACGCCTCGCTGCTCAATATCGAAAGCAATCAGATGGTGGTGCAGGACGAGAGCGGGCAGGGCATTCTGATCGAGTTCGCCAACACGAAAGACAACATCTACAAACTGAACGACAAGCTGAAACTCCATCTCTACGAGGCCGAGTTCGTGCAGGATCCCGTGACGATGGGTTCGAAGCTGGCCGCCTTCACGCCCAATGCCATCTTCGACCAGTCGGCGGGCGAGCCGATCCGGCCGGTGGAGGTGACGATCGACCGGCTCGACAACTACGAGAACACGCTGGTCAAGCTGCCGAGCGTCGAGTTCTCCGTGCCGCTGGGCACCCTCTACAACAGCCAGGAGGATCAGTACGACCAGACGTCCGCCGGTTCGGTCAACCTCCAGGCCGAGCCCTACACGGACGGTCACCTGCGCTATGTGCACATCCTGCGCGACGCCACCGGAAACTGGACCAAACTGCTGACCCGCAGCTATTTCCTCGAGCGCTACAACCGGATCGTGCCGCAGGGCGCCTGCTCGGTCACGGGCATCGTGATGAAATACACGAAGAACAACCTGACGGAGAATACGCTCCGCGTCCGCACGATCGGCGACATCGAGGGTTCCGACGACGAATCGACCCGTCTGACCCGTACGCTCGTGCAGTTCGGACCCTTCGACTGGAACGCCATCCCGCTGGAGAAGGTGACGCCGGTCGTCGGTTCAGGCGAGATCAAGACCACGGCCTTCAAGGGGCTGCAGTCAACACAGAGCATCGCTCTTGAGCTCGGCTACAGCCATACGCGCAACATCCCGGGAGTCCTCACCGTCGGAGCGAACGGCAAACAAACCGTCACCCCGCCCGAAAACGGCCAGGAGAACACCTATCCCTACATTCTCGCCCGTGACTTCTGGAATCACACCGGTTCGTCGATGAACCGCTTAGGCAGCACCGATCCCGACTACAAGGGCGAGGCCTGGGTCTTCAACGTCACCGACTTTGCCCCCTCGGGCGGCGATCTGTGGCTGACCTTCACGATCGCCAGCAGCTGGTACGGCCCGCTGGAAATGTGCATCGAATGGGCCGACAACGAAGATGCCCCGCTGAACGAGTATCACCCCATTGAGGAGTTCGTCAGCCCGCTGTGGAACGAAGGCGGAGCTTTCCATCTGCGGCAGTTTACGGCCAAACTCCCCGACGAACTGAAATCGAAGCGCAGTTTCACCATCCGCTTCCGCGCCACGGAGAACCACCGTGCCGGAGCCAACGGTCTGGCCATCAGTTCGGGCGGCTACTCGGGAATCAGTTTCTGGGCCCTCACCGAACAAAAATAATCCACCACTCTCCTCTCTCCGGAGCCGCCCGCACGGAGACTCCGGGCGAGGAGGGATTCAACCCGAAAGAACCTAAATGCAAGACGCAATGAAAAAACATACCTTCCATACGCTCTGGCTGTTGAGCTGCCTGATGCTCTCGCCGTGCGTGTTCTCGTGCCAGAACGACGAAACGGCCGGGGATACCTTCCAACAGGAGAAGCTCGTCACCCACCTCTACGTTCCGGAGACAACCTTCTATGTCTCGGCCATCGAAACGCTGACCATTCAGGGCAAGGGATTCCAGGCCGGCGACCGCTTCTGCCTGCGCGGCAACGGCTCCGAAGAGATTCCGCTGGAGACCTCCGCCCTGGAATCCACCTACGTCACGTTTGCCGTTCCGCGGGATCTCGCAACGGGCGAATACACGCTGACGCTGGTGCGCGGTACCGAGGAACAGGCGCTGGGCATTCTGAAATTCCGCCAGAGCATCGACCTGAACGTTCCGGACAAACCCGGCATGACGATCCGCGGAGCCGTCTTCTGCGGCGAAAAGGCCATCCAGGGGGCCGTAGTCTCGGACGGCGTCGAGGTGACCACCACCGACGAGAGCGGCTACTACTGGCTTCCGTCGGAGAAGTACCACGGCTACGTCTTCGTCACGATCCCCTCGGGGTATCTGCCGCTGGCCGAAGGCTCTCTTCCGCAATTCTGGCAGCCGCTCACGGGGTCGCTGCTCGAACACGAACAGCACAACTTCGAACTCGTCGAAACCGACAACGACAACTTCACCCTCTTCGTCACCACGGACATCCATCTGGCCAACCGCAACAGCGACCTGACGCAGTACAATTCGATTGTCGTGCCCGATCTGCTCGCCTCGATGGAGGCGTGCGGCACACGGCCCTTCTACACGATGGTGCTGGGCGACATGTCGTGGGACCAGTTCTGGTATGCCAACAAGTTCAACCTCGAGAACTACATCACCACGCTCAACGAAGCCGAATTCCCCTCGCTGTTCTTCCACCTGCCGGGCAACCACGACAACGACCCCTACTGTCCCGACGACTTCAAGGCCGAAGCCGCCTACAAGGAGCTGCTGGGCCCGACCTACTACTCGTTCAACCTCGGAAAGGTCCACTGCATCGCGCTGGACAACAACGTCTACATCAACAACGGCGGTGCGGAGGGGGTGTCCGGCGACCGGACGTTCCGCAGCTATCTCACGCAGATACAGCTCGACTGGCTGCGCAAGGATCTGGCGCTGGTCGACAAACAGACGCCGATTCTGGTGGGGCTCCACTGCCCGATCTTCGGATTCAACAGCGACCTGGAGGTGACCAACGCCATGTATGCCGAGAGCGACCGGACGAATCTGCTCAACTGCTTCGAGGGCTTCACCGACGTCCACTTCCTCACGGGGCACACCCACTACAACCACAACACGGTCTACTCCCCCTCGATCATGGAGCACAACACGGCGGCAGCCTGCTCGACGTGGTGGTGGACGGGCAAATACGGCAACGGCCAGGTCTGCCGGGACGGTTCGCCGGGCGGCTACAGCATCTTCGAGATCGACGGTACGGAGATCAAATGGCGCTACAAGGGTTTCGGACTCAATGCCGACCGGCAGTTCCTCACCTACGACATGAATCAGGTAAAACGCCACTTCAGCATCAACCAGATGGCCGTGAACTTCCTGAAGGTCTATCCCTCGCGCGACGACTACCGGGACGTGGGCGAGAATATCGTCTACATCAACGTCTGGAACTGGGATGCCGACTGGGAGATCAAGGTCAACGACGGAACACGGGATCTGCCCGTCGATCAGATCTACCAGCGGGATCCGCTCCATACGATCAGTTACGACGTGCCGCGCGTCTCCGAGGCGGGCGAGTATACGCAGTCCTTCGCATCGACGCCGCTCATCCACCTCTTCTCGGTTCAGGCGCCCGACGCCAACACCACGCTGACGATCACCGTCACCGACCGTTTCGGCAACGTCTACAAGGAGGTAATGTCCCGTCCGAAGAGTTTCTCGACCAACAGCTACAACCAGTAATCGAATCCAAAACAGACCAACATGAAAACGTTCAGCACATATCTGTATGTCCTGCTGTGGTTCGTCGGAGCGTCCGCGGCCACGGCCTGCAGCGACGAACCCGAACCCCGTCAGGACTTCGTGGAGACCGGACTGCAGGAGCTCGACATCAACAAGCGCGGACTCGATGCCGAAGGCGAAACTCCGGTCATCGACGTCCGTTCGAACACCTACTGGATGATCCGCACGCAGACACAGGCCGAATGGCTCAACTTCTCCCCGACGGCCGGATCAGGCGATGTGGAGGTGATCGTCGAGGCGGCCCCGAACAACGGGGCCGAACGTACGGCCGTCCTCGTTTTCGAAACCCGGCAGGGCGAAATGAAACGATTCACCGTCCGGCAGTCCGGTGCGGAGAGTCGGGTCACCTTCTACGAAGGCCGTTTCGGCGACGGAGCCTCGCAGCTCTCCATCAACCGGTTCGAGGCGTGGGAGAATCGGGGCATCGGCAGCCTGCGCTGCCAGTATTGGGGTACGGATGCCCTGGTCGACAGCAGTTCACCCTCGACGGGCTACGACGGAGCTTCGGGCGGCAACAACATTACCTTCGGGAGTGACGATGCCGACTTCATGCTCGGAGGCATCGATCTGAAGGGCGATATCAACTTCCGTCTTTCGTTCGCCAGCATGACCTCCGATGCGGCGTTCGATCCCGCCGCCCTGCAGCTCTTCATCAGCAAAGACCGCCAGAACTGGACCCAGCTCACCTATACGCGTTCAACGGCCGCCGCCTGGGAGCGGAGCGAACTTCCGTTCTACCTTCCCGAGGGGGTTTCGCAGCTCTACGTGCGCTTCCACGGCGCCAATGCCCGCAACTACCGGATCGACGATATCGAACTGGACGAGGGCGACGGCAGCGGTCAGACCATCACCTTCGTCGAGGACATCGTCGAGTACGAGACCTATACGATCTTCGACGAGACCTTCGACTGGTGCGTCGGCAAGGCGGGCGAGGACAACAGTACGCTGCCCGGATCCGACAACGGAGGCCCCACCTACCAGAACGGCTGGTCGGGAACGCGCGTCTACCAGCATCCGGGCTTCGCCAAGATCAGCACGTCGAGCAGCCGCGGCTGGCTCACCAGCCCCGCCATGACGGCCATCGGCGAGAAACGGGTGACGGTCACGCTGAGCTTCCATGTCGGCATCATGAACACCGACCTCGGCCGCTTCATGATCAAGGTCCACAACAGCGGCACGATCGACGGAGAGTCGGAGGTCGAATACGAACTCACGTCGAGCAACAAATGGGAGAGCATGACGCTCTACATCGTTGGCGCGACCAAGGAGACCCAGATCGAATTCACGGGTATCCAGGACAAGCTGAACCGTTTCTTCATCGACAACGTGAAGGCAACCTTCGTGGACATCAAGGAGGAGTAACGCGCCCCTCCGGTCGGAGCCACGCCCCTGCCGTCTTTTGCGGCAGGGGCTCTTTTTGGAAGCCCGTTTCCACCGCCGGAATTTGCCCGAACGGTGAAAAATCCGCATCTTTGCACGTCGCAAAATTCCGAAAAACATGCTCTACACCGAAGATACCCGCATCGAAGCACTGGCCGTACACGTAGTCGGCAACCAGTCGAAGGACGAACCGCTGCTCGTCTCGCCCGGTCTCTCGCCCCAAACCTCGGACGAGGAGCTCATGCGCACGCTGACCTCCTATTTCCTCGACGGTTTCAAGGAGGAGATCCTCTACAACCTCCATCACGAGAGCGATCTGTCGTGCAACGAGGTCTGGAACTTCGTCGGGCGGATCTTCGACGACCCCTCGACCCTCTACGAAAACTCGGTGAATCTGGCCCGCCACCTCTACGCCTGCGGCACGCTGCCACAGATCAAGGGCGGCGAGTTCTATGTCGTCTGCTTCCGTAACTGCCGCGGTGCCGGTGAGACGGTCGATGCCGTCGGGCTCTTCAAGTCCGAGACGCGCGACACCTACCTCGACGCCCGCCCCGAAGAGCAGGGTGTACGCCTTGCAACCCACCAGGGTATCGACATCAAACACCTCGACAAGGGAGCCGTGATCTTCAACCTCGATCGCGACGAGGGCTTCGTCGTGCAGATCGTCGACAACACCAACCGCACCGAAGCCCGCTACTGGATCGACGACTTTCTCCACGTGCGCGAGCGCCAGGACAGCTACCACCAGACGCACAATGCCCTGGCCATGTGCAAGAAATACGTCACGAAGCATCTGGCCCGGGAGTTCGACGTCTCGAAGGCCGACCAGGCCGAACTGCTCAACGAGACGATGAACTACTTCCGCGAGCAGGACAACTTCTCGATGTCGGACTTCTCCGAACGGGTGATCCGCCAGCCGGAGGTGGCCGAGAGTTTCGCCCGCTTCAAACAGGCCTACGAAGAGGAGCGCGACATCCGCATCGAGGATGAATTCGGCATTTCGGATGCGGCGGTCAAGCGGCAGGCCCGGGCCTACAAGAGCGTGATCAAACTCGACCGCAACTTCCACATCTACATCCACGGCAACCGCGACCTGATCGAGCAGGGGCAGGACGAAAAGGGCAAATACTACAAGGTCTACTACCAGGAGGAGGAGTAACCGCCGCCGCTGGTATCCGGGCCGACAACCGCCGCCACAGACATCCGGTCCGGAATCCGTCCCGACGGACCGCCGCCGGCCGCCGCCCCGCAACCGACAACCGACAACCGACAACCGACAACCGACCATACCCATGATTCGCCAATGCACCTTCACGCTCCGTCCTCACGGCCGGGGCTTTCATCTGGTGACGGATGAAATCCGCCGCCACCTGCCCGAGCTCCCCGCAACGGGGCTGCTGCACCTCTTCATCCGCCACACCTCGGCGGGACTTTCGATCAACGAGAACGCCGACCCCGACGTACGGCAGGATCTCGAAGCCATCTTCAACCGGCTGGTCCGCGAACGCGAAAGCTACTACACCCATACGCTCGAGGGTGACGACGACATGCCGGCCCACGCCAAATCGGCTCTCGTGGGAGTCGATCTGACAATCCCGATCATCGACGGACGTCTCGGGCTGGGGACCTGGCAGGGGATCTACCTCTGCGAGTTCCGCGACCGGGCCTCGGGACGGCAGATCACGGCCACGATCCTCGGCGAATAGCCGATCCCCCGAAGAGGAACGGCCCCGAAAAAGCGACATCGGCACAACAGGACGGGAGATTCCAAAGAGGGGATGGAATCAAAAAATTCCTATCTTTGCCCCGCAGAGCCTTCCGAACGAAGGTCGAAAACCGAACACATGGAAGCTGTCACCCAATTTCTGATCGACTGGGGCTACTGGGGCCTCTTTCTCTCGGCCTTCATCGCCGGAAGCGTGCTGCCGTTCAGCTCCGAGGCGGTAATGGTCGTACTGGTGCGCATGGGGCTCGATCCGGTGGGATGCGTTGCGGCCGCCGCGCTGGGCAACACCCTCGGAGGCATGACCTGCTACTGGATCGGCACGCTCGGCCGCACGGAGTGGATCACCCGTATCGGGGTCTCCACGCGCCAACTGGCCCGGGCCCGCAAGTTCCTCTCCGGCCGCGGTGCACTGATGGCCTTCTTCTCGTTCCTGCCCACGATCGGCGAAGCCATCGCCATCGTGCTGGGGCTCATGCGCAGCAACATCTACCTGACGGCCGGCTCGATGCTCGTGGGCAAGACGCTGCGCTACATCGTCATCCTGGCCTCGTTCGAAGGGGTCGTCTCCCTCTTCTGACAATCCGCGGAGCACCTCTCCTCACATAGAAAAACGCTCCTCACACACAAAAAGCGGACGGCCCGAAAGCCGTCCGCTCCTCTCTGATCTCATTTTAGCGCCGTTCCGCCGGGAACCCGAGGACCCCAATATTCCATACCGGGTCCCGGCAGAATCAACGCACCAAAACTCCCTGTTATTACCAGGTTGCCTCCAGATACTGCGGATCGGAGGACAATCCGTAGGCATCATACCCGTGACCGGTCTGGTCAACCACCTTGTTCTTCAGGTTCCAGCCCGAGTAGGATTCGCTCATCGAGGCCGGTTCGCTGGCGTCCATCTTCCAGTAGGCCAGCAGATCGGGCGACTGCGGATCGGCAATCACCAGATCCTTCACGTTGGCGATCTCGCTGGCCGAGAGTGCCCGGGTCCAGACACGCGCCTCGGCCAGATAGCCGTCGAGCGGACGGTTGCTGTTGTAGTTCGAGGCGCAACCCAGGCCAAAGCCGATACCGCGGCCGTTCCACAGCTGAACCTGCGAAATGTCGACCGTTTCGCCCTTGTGGGTCGTCTCGGTAATGAACTGCCCGTCGATGTAGACGCGCAGCGAACTGCGGGTCCATACGGCCGCCACGTGATACCACTGGTTCGTGGCGCACGGAGCGTTGATCGCCGCCGGCTGATAATCGCCCTTGCAGACCTGAAGCACGTCGTAACCGATCTTCACATCGCCGAAACGCATGCAGACGTTTCCTTCGAGACCCATGATCGAGGAGATGTAGGGATCGCTCTTCTGGAAACTCTTCGCATAGACCCGGCACTCGAGCGTCAGCTCCGGCAGGGCCGACAAGTCCCGCGTACCCTCCTGTCCGCGCTGATCGTAGAAGCCCGGCACGATGTACTTGTTGCCCGAACCGATGTAGACGCCCTTGCCGTGAACCGGGGCGCGGAAGACGAGGTAGAGCGTACTCGACGCGTCGAGAATCGACATCGAGCCGTCGGTCTGCACGATCCGCATCGGCAGGCAGTAGAACGTACCCGGCTGAAGCGCCTCCTTGACGACGATTTCAGCCTCATCCGAGACGCTGGTGCCGGCCTTGATGGTCACCTCCTGCTTCTCGAAATCGTAGAGCTTCTCATCGAGCAGCACGCACGTACGGCCGTAGCGCGAGTTGTAGGCCTCGAGCAGTTCGGGGCAGACCTGCAGCGTCGCGTGCGTCTCATGGCCGACAATCTGCGAGGCCGAGACCGAGAAGGTGGCCTTCTCGCCCGCCTGCGTGATGGTGACGATCTTCGCCGGCTCACGCTGTGCCTCCGTGATGTAGATCGCGGGCTCGTATTGGGCAGCCTCCTGGCAGCCCGCAAGTGCGGCAACCAGTGCCAAAGAGGCCCATATCTGTTTCATTTTCATGGTTTAAGTCGTTTTGATCGGTTAATTTTTCGGTGCATAGGCCTCGAACTCACAGATGTTGCAGGCCCACGTGTAGGGAACGATGGTCATGCGGATGTTGCGGCACTCCACCGGACTGCGCAGTTGCAGATAGCGCCCGTGCCGTCCGTGAGCGCGAGCTCGACCGTTCCCGAGGCCTGCGCCACCCACTTCTGGCCGTCGAGGCCCACCTCGATGTCGCGCAGATGCTTGAACGAGGAGTCGATGGATCCCATCCGCCAGCCGACGATCGTATGGGGAGCTGCCAGGTCGATCTCCACCTTGATTTCGGGGGTCTCCTCCGTGAAGGCAGCCCATCCGCCGGTCAGCTGTCCGTCGGACATCGCCGTCGTGTAGTCCTTGTCGTTGGCCGTAAAGGTCCAGCCCGAGATCGTGACCGTATTGGCCATCTGCCTGGATTTCAGGCTTACCCGCACGTAGAATACCTCGCGGGCCGTATTCGGGGCAACGCCCTCCACACCCGAACAGTCGATGCGCACGGCGGCCAGATACTCCTTGCCGGCCTCGAGACCCTTGCCCGTGATGATCATCTGCACGGGAGTCTCCGCGGAGGAGTGCCGCTCGCCCGCCGCAAAGTGGAACGGAGCCGTGAAGGTAACGCTCGCAGGATCAATGGCCTCGTATTCCGTATAGTTGTACTCGTTGTAGGGCCCGACAAGCGAGGAGTCAAGGATCAGCGGGAGGGTCATCTCCCCGGCAGCCACGGCCGACAGCGATCCCGACAGCGGAATGGCCACGGCCTCGGTGGCACCCGACGGGGAGGGCGTCAGTTCGACCGTCCTCTCACCGGCCTGGTCAAGCGTCAGGAGGTTCTTCGTATAGTCGCCCTGCGGCGCAGGATTGGCGATCTGGATCGCCTCGCGGATATACTTGTAGGGCATGCTGGCGTTGCCGTACTCATACTCCATGTGGTAGGATCCGAAGCCGGCCGAGGTCTCCTCGAGGGCGAAGTAGGCCATGCCCAGCAACGAGGGGATCGACGTGCCGTTGTAGCCGTAGCTGGCGCCGCCGGTCTGCCACAGCGACTCGAAGTTCTCCGTGAAGATGATCTGCTCGGGACGCCAGCCGCGGCCTGCGGCACTCTGCGTACGGCTGCGGAGGTTGCCGGCACCGGAGCAGTTGTAGGCCTGCGAAACGGCATAGTCGCACAGTTCGCCGATGTTGGCCGGCAGCCAGTCGCTGTCGATGTTGCCGTCGATCAGGAACAGGCGCCCCGTCCCCGACTTGGGACCGATATACTTGCTCAGCTCCTCGGCAAAACGCTTGAAGTTCTCCGGGTTCTTGTTCATCGGACCCTGGTGGTCGACGGCCGTCTCGAAGTCGATGTCCATACCGTCGTACTGATACTTGTCCATCGAGTCCTTGCCCCAGGCCTTGGCGTAGGCCACGATACCCTCCTCGGTGATCTGGCCGTTGACCTTGAACTCCTCGGGCATGTCCTTGGCCGAGATACAGAAGACGACCCGCGTCCCCTTGATCTGCTGCACGTAGGCCTTGTCCTCGAGCTGTTCGGGGCTCAGGCTGTGCCACTGGCTCCAGATCGAGATGATGTCCATCGAGTCGGGCGCACTGCGCAGGCGGCTCTGCTCCGAGGCGCCGATTCCCGTCCAGGAACCGTACCAGCCGAAGGCCAGTTTGTGATCGGTCTGCTTGTAGGCGCGCAGACGGGCGTAGTAGGCGTCGTCACGCAGAATGGGCGACTGCTTGTCCGGATACTGGATACGGACCGGTTCGGGCGTCGTCATCTTCTCGCACGCGAAAAGCAGGGCCGCGCCGGCCATCACAGTCAATATATGAATCAGTTCTCTTTTCATCTTGATTAGTCTGTTTTACTTGGATAAGGTCGCTTATTTCTTGTCCCACCAGAGTTTCGTACTGCCGGCATCGGGGCCGTCGAGCAGCCGCACGGCCGCACGGACCGCTCCGGCATTGTTCGAATACTCGAGCTTCGGGAAGACCATGCGGCGGATCTGCGTCTCCTTGTTGATGGTCGGATCCTCGCTGTTGGCCACGATCGGGAACAACCGCGGGAAACCCGTACGACGGAACTCGGCCCAAGCCTCCATGCCGTTCGGGAAGAGGGCGATCCACTTCTGCGTAATGATGCGCTCGAGTTCGTTGCCGTCGTCCTGCCACTTGACCGTCACCCGGCCGCGGGCGCTGATCGAATACTTCGTCGGGTTCTCCGAAACGTCGGTGAAGGTCGCCGGCGTCTTCTCGCTGGCCAGATAGGTCGCAGCCTCGTTTGCCGAGAGTCCGTTCTCGGCAAACGACAGGCGGACACCCTCCTCGTAATTGCTCTTCGCCCCCGCATTGTCGCTCGTCATCAGGCAGTACTCGGCCTTCAGGAAGGCCACCTCCGAGGCCAGCAGCCAGTTCATCGGCGTATCGGTCTGAATGTTCGGGGCCGACATCTTCGTGTAGAACTTCTGCTCGGTGGCGCCCAGGCCGTTGCGCACGCCGTGGAAACCGCCTCCGTCGATCGTCGCGGGCTGGAACATCGAAGCCCGGCGCGGATCCTCGTAACCGTTCAGGTAGGAGTCCATCGAGGCACCCATGCGGGCGTCGTTGTACGAGTTCCAGATCATCTCCATCGGGTTGTTGATCGTAATCTGGCGGTAGCTCTTCAGCATGGCGTTGTCGGCCGTCGAGGTGATCACCCCGCCATCAATGGCCTCGCGGGCATATTGCAGCGAGAGGTCGGGCTCGACGTAGCGGATACGGATCGCCAGGCGCAGCTTGAGCGAATTGGCGAAGCGCAGCCACTTGTTCAGATCACCCGCATAGATGGCGTCGACCTTCTCGAGCGACTTGTCGCCGGGCGCCACGGCAATCTGTGCCTTGAGGGCCTCGATCGAACGGTCGAGCGTCTCGAAGAAGTGGTGATAGAGGGTCTCCTGCGAATCGTAGGGGCTGACCGACTCCCCGAAATGGAGCACCGGCAGCGGACCGTACATGTCACTGGCTCGGTGCAGCGTCAGCACCTTGAGGATATCGGCCACGGCCATGGCGTGGGCGCTCAGCAACCCTTCGTCATACCCCGCCTTGAGCATCAGCCAGGCAGGCATCACCTGCGTGAAGGCCACCTCGAAGACCGTGTTGCTCCAGTTGTTGGCCGTCAGGTTGTAGACCATCGGGTTGCTGCCGCCGTCGAAGTGGTTGGCGCAGGCCATGTAGCCGGCATAGTGGTCGGCCAGCAGGTTCCAGCCCGTCTGGTAGCGGTTGACGGGGACAGTCGTTTCGCCCGTCGTCGGATAGGCGGCATCGAGCTCCATGGTGGTGATCAGCGAGGCCTGATCCACCACCTGGGCGGCGTTGGGATCGGTGTTGTAGCTCTCGAACTCACTCGTGCAGGCGGTAGCCGCAACGGCCATCGCGGCCACGGCTCCGACCCATATCTTGATTCTGTTCACAGTCGTTTTCATGAATGGTTGGTATTAGAATTGAAGCCGTACGCTGAATCCGATCGTCCGCACGCTCGGCTGCATGAAGAAGTCGAGGTTCTGGTAGTAGGTGCTCGTCGAGGCGGTCACCTCGGGATCGAACGGCGCCTTGTTGTAGAACATGAAGAGGTTGCGGCCGACGAGCGACACCGTCGCACGCAGCTTGTCGTTGAACCACGACGAAGGCAGGTCATACCCCAGCGTCAGCTCGCGCAGACGCACGTTCGTCATGTCGTAGACATACCGCGAGAGCATGCCCATGCCGTCGCCCGAGTTGGCATAGAACTCCTTGACGCCGGAGATCGTCTGCTTCTCCGAGATGCGGACACCTCCCGCCTCGCGGGCATCGGCCGAGGCCTGCGACACGCCGAAACGGTCCATCAGGGCCTGCGTCACCGAAACGCCGCGGCCTCCGATGCGGGCGTCGACCAGCACGCCGAGCGATATGCCCTTCCACGAGAACTGGTTGTTCCAGCCCATGCGGTAGCGGGCATCGGTATTGCCGGCGTAGATCCACGTATCGGGGTCGATCGTCACCGTACCGCCGTTGGGATCGACGTAGATCTGACCCTGGTCGTCGGTCTTCAGACCCGTCACGTAGAAGTCACCGATCGAACCGCCGGCGCGCAGCTTCACGCGGTAGCCGCCGTAGTCCATGTTCACCTCCGGGAGCGACACTTCGGCACCCGTCACCGGGTCGATCGTCCCCTCGGGAACCAGTTCGCGGATCTTGTTGCGGTTGAGCGAGAAGTTGAACGACGTCGACCAGGCGAAGTCACCCCACGTGTTGTTGTATCCGGCCACGGCCTCGACACCCCAGTTGTTGACCTTTCCGGCGTTCAGATACGACTGCTTGTAACCCGTGCTGGGCGGCGCATCGTAGAGGAACAGCTGGTTGTAGGTGTTCGTATCGTAGTAGGTGGCGTCGAGCCAGATCCTGTTGCCGAGGAACTTGGCGTTCATACCCACCTCGAACGACTCCGTGCGCTCGGGACGCAGGTGGGAGGCCGGAGCATAGGTCTGGGTGGTGATCACGCCGTTCTTGATCGCGTAGTTGGGGCCCGTGATGAAGCGCTGCGGGGGATTGCCCACCTCGGCATACGAGGCGCGCACCTTCAGGAACGAGATGCCGGCCTTCGAGAGATCGGCCATCGACGAAATGACGGCCGACAGACCCACCGAAGGATAGAAGATGTTCAGTTGATCGGTGAAGGCCAGCTGCGAGGCCCACTCGTTGCGGAACGTGGCATCGAGGTAGAGCATCCCCTTCCAGCCCAGCTGCAGCGTGGCATAGATCGCCTGGTTCTGGTCGTGGTAGTTCTCCTCCATGGGCAGCGTGTTCAGGTCGCTCGAGACGATATTGTTGTAGGTGAACTTGTTCGCAATGCCGGCCAGGTGACCCTCATAGCCCGTCAGGGCGTTGCGGTCGTCGGTCAGGCTCGCTCCGAAGTTGAACTGCACGGAGAAGGCGTTCTCCCAGAAACTCTTGTCGATCGACAGCAGCGCATCGGCGTAGAGATTGCTGTGACGCGACGTGTGGTTCAGGTAGTTTCCGTACTCCGAGGCGAAGAGCGTGTTGGACGAGGCGTAGATCTTGCGCGTATAGTTCATCACCATGTTGTCGGTGCGCACGCGGCCCGTCAGGCTCATCCAGTCGAAGAGGTCCCACTTCAGCGTGGCGTTGAACGTATAGCGCTGCATGTTGTTCTCGAAGATCTCGCGGTTGACCACCCAGTAGGGGTTCTCGACACCGTTGATGAACTCCAGCCCCCAGAACTGCTCGCTGTAGCCCAGACTCGGGTTGTAGCGCTCGTAGAGCTGGTATTTCGAGATATCGTCGCCGCGCGGGAAGAGGTAGACACCGATCAGCGGGTTGTGGTAGATACCCTGGATCAGCGGGTTGCGGCTGTACTGCTTCATGTACGAAGCGCCCAGATCGAGCGTCAGCTTGTCTTCGACCAGAGCCGTCGTGTTGCGCAGCGAGAAGTTGTAGCGGTTGTAGACGTTGTTGGGGATGATACCGCGCGTGTTGACCGAAGCGGCCGAGAAGTAGGTCTGGTTGCGCTTCGTACCGGCGGTGATGCCGATGGCGTTGGTCTCGTCGAATCCCGTCTGGAAGAAATCCTTCGGATCATACGACGAGGGTGTGGCCAGCTTCTCGCCCCAGCTCATCGACGGCGAGTTGAGATCCGTGCCGTAGGTGTTCTGGAACTTCGGCATGACGAACGGCGACGAGAAGGTCGTGCTGTTCGAGTAGTTCACCCGCACGCGCCCCTCTTCACCACGCTTGGTCGTGATCAGGATCACGCCGTTGGCACCCTGCGAACCGTAGAGTGCGGCGGCCGTGGCGCCCGTCAGCACCGACATCGACTCGATATCCTCGGGGTTGATGCTGGAAATACCCTCGTAGTCACCGCCGTCGGGGGTCTCGTAGATACCCTCGGTCTGCTTCGAGCGCAGGCTCGGCAGCGGAATACCGTCGACGACATAGAGGGCGTTGTTGTCGCCGTTGAGCGACTTGACACCACGCATCACCACGCGCGTCGAACCGCCCGCACCCGAGGCACTGGCATTGATCTGCAGACCGGCGATCTTGCCCGAGAGCGAGTTCATGAAGTTGGCGTCCTTGACCGTGTTGACGATCGAGCCGGCAACCTCCTGCACGTTGTAGGTCAGGGACTTCTCCTTGCGCTTGATACCGAGGGCCGTAACGACCACGGCATCGAGCACCTCGTTGTCCTCGTGCATGACCACGGCCAGCAACGTGACGGCACCCGTCACCGGAATCTCCTGTTTCGTATAGCCGATCAGCGAGATCTCGAGCACGTCGCCCGGCCTGGCCTGCGGCAGCGAGAAGTTGCCGTCCAGGTCGACCGCCACACCGATGGTCGTCCCCTTCAGCAGGACGGTGGCGCCCACCAGCGGCATCCCCTTGTCATCCTTGACCGTACCGCTCACGCCATTGTGCGCGGCGGATGCTGCGGCCGGCGAAGAGGCCTTGCGCGAGAGGACAATGTGTTTGTCACGCAGCGTGTAGGCGATGTCGAGCCCCGCAAAGAGGCGGTCGAGCACACTCTCAAGCGCCTCGTCATGCGCCGAGAGGGTCACCTTGCGCTCCGTATCGATATCGGAGGTGTTGTAGACGAACGAATAGCCGGTCTGTTGTTGAATGGATTGGAATACCGTGATGATGGCGGCATTCCGTACGCCGAGGCTTACGCGGGGAGCCGATTGCGGCGTCTGGGCCGCGGCCCGGGCACTCGAATATCCCGACAGAAGCATCGAGACAAGCAGCAGGCTGCGGAAACATAGGGCAACAATCCGCCCAGCCTTGCCTGCAACAAGGTTGAAAGTTTTCATAAAAAGGTTAAAGTAGGTTGGTAATGTTTTCAGGTTGTTTTCGCCGCGGTTTACCGCGGGCAGGAGTAGGTCGGTCAGTTCTCCATAGGCAGCAGAGGTCTTACGGTTTCAAGTTAGGTTTTCGGGGTTGGTTGGTATTTGGTCAGGTTGGGCCGGAGCCGGGATCCGGGTTGGAGGGGTTTCCGGCCAGCCTTCAGTTGGCGTATATTTCGATGTCGTCACCGACGATCCGGTAGTTGAACTTGTAGGTCAGCTGCAGCACCGACATGATGTGGTAGATGCCGTCCTCGACCTGGAAGTCGCCCGAGAAACGCAGCCCGCGCAGCGCATCGTCCTTGAAGCGGATATCGACGTTGTAGTAGCGGTTGAGCTCCCGGACAATCTCTTCGAGGGTATTGTGTTCGAAGCTGAAGCGGCCGTAGATCCAGTTGATCGAGCGTTCGGCCGTCGGGATATCCGACAGCTGCATGTCTTTCGTATCGGTATGGAAGAGCAGCTGCTGCGAGGGGCGAAGCCGCAGAGCGGGCCGGTGCTCCCCCGTGACGGAGGCCTCGACCGATCCTTCGAGCAGAACGGTGGTTATCAGGTGCTTCTGCGCATCGTTCCGGATATTGAAACGTGTTCCCAGCACCCGGATATCGAGGCCGTTGGTCGAGACGACGAACGGAGCATGCCGGTCGTGCGACACCTCGAAGTAGGCTTCGCCGTCCATCTTCACGCGGCGCTTACGCGAGAAGAACGAGGCGGCATACTCCACGCGGCTCGACGAATTGAGCCAGACCTTCGTGCCGTCGGGCAGCACGGCCTGCGAGCGTTCGCCGAGTTCGGTATAGACGACAACCGGACGAGTCAGCCGCTCGACGGAGGTCCGGGCCATCCAGCCGCCGGCCAGCAGCACGACGATCACGGCCGCGGCGGCCGTCACACGCTTCAGACCGCGGATCCACACCATCCGCCGGGTCCGTTCGCGGAGCCGCGTGCGGCAAAGCCCGTAGGCCTTTTCCACGTCGATGCGGGCCGTATCGTTGATGCGGTCGTTGAGATAGAGCAGCCGATAGATCTCGCCCAACCGCCGACGGTTGGCCGGCGAGGCATCGTACCAGGCCTCCACCGCGGCACGCTGCTGCGCGTCGAGTTCTCCGCTCAGATAAGCGGCCAGCGTCGCTTCGTTGATTTCAAAATCCGCCATTTTCATCTGCTTGTCTGCATAGTAATACAATCCGCCGGTAAAAGTTACTAACGGAGAGACGCATTTTTTCACTTTTTTTTCAGGAAAGCCTGCTTCCGAGCACCAGCGCGATCAGAGGCCAGTATTCGCGCAGCTCGTCGCGCAGCAGGCGGACGGTCTGACCGATGCGGTAGTTGACCGTCTGGGGCGAGACGTGGAGGGCCTCGGCGATCTCCCGGTGGGTCATCCCCTCGAGACGGTGCATGCGGAACGTCTGCCGGAACTCCGCAGGCAGTTTGTCCAGGGCCTCGTTCAGGCGGCGCATGAGTTCGCCCTCGAGGTAGAAGTCCGGATCGTCGAACTCCGCCTCGCAATCCCGGGCCAGTTCGCGGAAGATGCGGTTGCGGACCGTATGGCGCGAGGCGCTGTTGATCGACTTGTTCTTGACGATGGTGAAGAGCAGCGACTTGAGCGGCATCTCGGGAAGCAACGTCATGCGGTGTTCCCAGAGCCACATCATGGTATCCTGCACCAGCTCTTCGGCCCGGTCGATGGTCACGAAGCGGGTTGCATAGGTGCACAGGGGTTTGTAGTAGCGCCGGAAGAGCGCATGGAAACACGCTTCGTCGCCGGCATGGAGCAGTCGGACGACCATACGGTTGTCCTGCATGTCGACAACCTGTTGCGTATTTTCGCTGGCAGCTCTCATCTGCGCGCTCCCGGGGATCTCCGAGAATCGGGAGCCGAACAAAAATACAATAATATCCGTGATTTGCAAAAAAAAACGGGACATGCCGCCCCACGCCACCGCCCTCTGGATCCCGCCAGCGACCCCAGCGCTCAAAAAAAATCCGGCCCCGACACGCCGGGACCGGACCTCACAACTACTATTCTACTATGACAAAAACCTTTTCGGTACAATCATCCGGGCAACACGGCTCCGGAAAGAGGCCTCCGTATCCGGAGAGGCGGCATTACAGCCGTCAGGCCTCGGTCGACGAGAGCGGTGCAGCCAGCGCATAGGTGCGCGACGAGAGCTCCTTGTCCAGCATGTAGAGGCCGAACTTGTTGCCGTCGACCGCTTCGCAGGCGGCAATCATCTCACGGGCCGTCTCCTCCTCCTCGACCTGCTCGTTGACAAACCACACGAGCATGTTCGACGAGGCGTAATCGTGGTCTTCGGCGGCGATCGAGACCAGACGGTTGATCATCTCCGTCACCTCCTTTTCATGCTTGAGCGTATCCTGGAACATCTCCAGCGGCGAGGCCCATTCGGTCCGTACGGCCTCGATCGGACGCAGCGTCACCTTGCCTTCGCGCGTCAGCAGGTAATTCATGATGATCCGGGCGTGGTCCTGCTCCTCGCGGAACTGAACGTAAAACCAACTGGCAATGCCCTTCAGCCCCTTGGCCTCGGCATCCGCCGACATCGAAAGATAGAGATACGCCGACCACATCTCGGCATTGATCTGCGCATTGAGCGCCTCGTGCAGCTTTTGACTCAACATAGCGGTAACGTTTTCAGGTTGTATGGTTTCTGTTTGCAAAGGCAAAGATAGATAGTTTCCGGTTATTCGCAAAGAAATTCCGATCATATCATTTTATACCACCATCAGCAGGAACGATACGCGGCATCCGACCTGCAAATCGGATGCCGCAATCGTTGCCGGAGGTCGGTTTCGGGGATCAGTCGTCGATGTCGACCAGGCGGAAGCTGCTGTCGAACTCCAGATCCAGCCCGTTGTCCAGCTCGACGTCGTAACCGCGGCGATCGCGGTCGAGGCTGATGATCCGGCGCTGAGCGAAACGGGTCGAGACACAATCCCGGATCGGCCGGGGAACAATCTCGGCCGGGACTTCGCCATACTTGCACTCGATCTCCTTCCAATCGCCGTTCCGCCGGAATTCGACCTTCGAACCATCGACGAAGAGGACCTTGTAACTCTTGTCGAAGAGCTCCTCGTCGACCTTGGCATAGGAGACTTCGAGCCCCTTGAAATAGGTATTGATAAATTGCTGCGACGAAGCGGGGAGCTCCCCGACGGAGATCATCCGGTCGTTGCCGGCCAAAGCCGCAACGGTCGTGCATACGGCCAGCAGGGCGGCCAAAAGAATCGTGAACTTTTTCATAATCGTCTGTAATCGGTTTCCGTTATTTCCTGCTGCAAAGTTCCAACGCGAAACTGAAACGAATCTGAAAAACGAATTCTTCGAACCGTTTTTTTGACTGAAGGAGGCGAAAGGTCTTCAAAGCGGGCCGTCGGAGGGTGTCGGAGGGGACGTCGTTGAGCGTCGGGGGATGTTGGGACATCGGGGACATCGGGGACGTCGGGAACATCGGGGGCATCGGGGGCATCGGGAACGTCGGGGGCGTCGCGAACCCTTCTACGCCGGGAAATCGACCGTAAAGCAGTGGAGCCCCTGACGGAAATCGTAGCGGATCCGCAGCCCGTAGAGGCGGCAGACGGCATCGACAATGGCCAGTCCGAGCCCCGTCGAACCCTTCTTCTTGGTACCCTGATAGAAGCGGTCGAAGATGTGTGCGGCATCCAGGGGACCGGCGTCGGCCGAATTCTCGACCTCGAAGCGGCGGGCCGAGATCCGGACCCGCACCTCGCCGCCCTCCGCCCCGTGGACAAAGGCATTCTTGATGAGATTTCCCACCAGACTCCCCGCCAGCGAGGGGTTCATCCGCACGCGCAGCGGAGCCTGCTCCTCCATCACGAAACGCAAGCCCCGATAGGCGTAGATCTCCTCCAGATCCTCGCCCGTGCGGCGGGTCAACCCGCCGAGATCAATCTCCTCGACCTCGGGGAACTGCCCATTGTCGATCTTCGAGAGCAGCAGCAGCGTACGGTTCAGGCGCACCAGATAGTCCAGCGTATGCTGCACCTTGGCAATCTCGCCCAGCTGCTCCTCGCTGAGTTGCTGCGGATCGTCGACCAGCATCTCCAGCCGGTTGCGGCAGACGGCCAGCGGCGTCTGCATTTCGTGCGAAGCGTTGCCGATGAACTGCTTCTGGCGTTCGAACGACGACTCGGCCCGCTGTGCGGAACGCACCGCCGCGTCGTTCAGCCGCCGGAACTCCGTCACCGAGGTCTCAACCACCAGCGGAGCATTCGGACGCCCGATCCGGTAGTCGTCCAGCCAACGCAGCAGCGCATAGAGCGGCCGCATCATGCGGTTGACCACCACGACCGTCACCAGCAGCACCGACAGCAGCAGGAAGAGATACAGGTAGAGAATTCCGTAGAAGATGGCCTCCAGCAGATCCTCCTTTTCGATGCTGGGGGTCATCACCGTCAGTTCGTACCAGCGGCCGCTGGCGTCGCGGAACGTCTGGCGCAGCACGCGGGCCGGCTCCTCATCATCCCGTTCCGGAATGTAGATCTCCTCATCCGTATAGCGTTCATGGGCCCAGCCTTCGGCATATTCGGCCGAAACCTCGTGCAGATAATAACCGGTATTGCCATCGGTCGAGGTCTCGGGAAGCTCCCGCCCGGCCAGTACGCGCTTGACGATCACCTCGGCGCGCGCCTCGAGGGCATCGTCCACCTCGTCGTTGACCTCGTCGATGAGCGTGAAGTAGAAGAGTGCCGCCCACCCGGCCAGCAGCAGCGTGAGCACCCACAACAAGTGCAGCAGAATACGATAGACCAGTTTCACGGCCGGACCAGTTTATAACCGAAACCGTAAACGGACCGGATCTCGATGTCGGCCCCGGCATCGTGGAGTTTGCGCCGCAGGTTCTTCATCTGCGCATAGACGAAGTCGAAATTGTCCACCTGGTCGATATGGTCGCCCCAGACCCCTTCGGCCAGCATCGCCTTGTCGACCGTATGGTTGGGCCGGGCCATGAAATAGTGCAGGATGTCATACTCCTTGCGCAGCAGATCGAGCGGACGTCCCGCCACCTCGACCCGCCGGCTGTCGGGCCACAGGCGCACGTTCCCCGCCTCGAGGCTCTCGTACCCGTCGCGCTGGTGGCGGCGCAACACGCTCCGGATCCGGGCGCTCAACTCCGCCAGGTGGAACGGCTTGGGCAGGTAGTCGTCCGCTCCGAGTTCGAGCCCCTCGATCTTGTCATCCAGCGAATCGCGCGCCGAGATGATGATCACGCCGGCCCGGCTGCGGCGACGCTTCAACTCCCCGAGCAGCCGCAGCCCGCTTCCGCCGGGCAACATGATATCGAGCAGGATACAGTCGTAATCGTATGCGGCGATCTTGTCCGAAGCCGAGGCATAGTCGGCCGCCTGTTCGACGACGTACTGCTCGCGCGTCAACGTCCGCACCATAATCTCCCGCAGGGAGGGTTCATCTTCCACAATCAATATCTTCATAGTCCATCAATTTCATCTCCGGGCATCCCCCGGCATCCCCCGGCACTCCCCGGCACTCCCCAAACGTCCCCGGTTTCCCCTGGTCCTGTCACGCCTTTGCCTCGTCGGCTTTCGTCCGGGCCGCAGGCAAAGGTAGCCATCAAAACCGAAAGCAATCTGAAACGGAGTACCGGAACCGCCTCACTCCGCCCCGGTCCGATCTCCAAGATCGCACCGCATCACCCATTCGCCACCGTGCTCCGCAACCGTCCGGAATCCGAGACGCAGGTAGAGTCTTGCCGCCGGATTGTCCCGCTGCACGGAGAGGGAGACCGCACAACAACCGCGGCCGGACAACTCCTCCAGCAGAGCCCGGAGAAGCCGGGTTCCGAAACCGCAGCCCCGGAACGACGAATAAAGCGCAACGGCCAGCTCGGGGATTCGCTCTCCGGTCCATCCGAAACCGCGGATCACGCGGCACCACGCCGCCCCGACCACCTCGCCGCCGACCTCGGCCACCAGGCAGCAGTCTCCGTCCTGCGATCCGAACGCCTCGACATAGGGTCTCAACGCAGGGGTCCGGACCACCTCCCGCGGCAAACGGCGGTTGGAGTCCGGCTGCCAAATGGCTTCATAGAGAAAATCCTCCAGCAGCGGGAGCTCCGTCTGGCGGATCGGGCGGATCAGCAGTTCCATACTGTAAAGATACGAATTTTCCGGGGCTTCCGGATGGGGCACGTCCGAAAACCGGCATCCGTGTCAACAAAAAAGCGATGCACTCCTTACGGAGAACATCGCTTTTTCATCAGGCGGGATCGAGGTCGGAACCCTGCGGCCGGGTTCATTTCGCTAACCGGCGGCTCGGCTTGTCTGGCGTCTGGCTTCCCCGGCGTCTGGCTTGCCCTGGCTCACTCCCCCCCCCTCTCGGGTCCTGGGATCAGGCCTTCGAACCGTCGTAGGCCCACTTCACGTAGATGGCACCCCAGGTATAACCGCCACCGAAGGCGGCCAGAATCAGGTTGTCACCCTTGCGGAGCTGGCTCTCGTAGTCGTAGAGGCAGGTCGGGATCGTGGCGGCCGTCGTATTGCCGTTGCGGTCGATATTGATCATGCACTTGTCGTGGGTAATGCCCATGCGGCGGGCCGTGGCATCGATGATGCGCAGGTTGGCCTGGTGAGGTACCAGGAAGCGGATATCGTCCCCCGTGAGGTGGTGGCGCTCCATCATCTCCACCGAGACATCCGACATCTTCGATACGGCAGCCTTGAAGACGGCGTGACCGTCCCACGTGATCGTATGCCAGTTGTTCTGTACGGTCTCGATCGATGCCGGGTAACGCGAACCGCCGGCCTTCATGTAGAGCTGCAGCTCGCCCGAGCCGTCGCTGCGGAGAATCGAGTCGATCACACCATAGCCTTCGGTATTGGGCTCGAGCAGCACGGCGGCTGCGGCATCGCCGAAGAGCGGGCAGGTCGAACGGTCCGTGTAGTCAATGATCGACGACATCTTGTCGGCACCCACAACGATGACACGCTTGCTCGTGCCGGCCTCGATGAACTTGGCACCGGTGGTCAGGGCGAAGAGGAAGCCGCTGCAGGCTGCCGAAACGTCGTAGGCGAAGGCATTCTTGCAACCGGCCTGATCGGCGATCAGGTTACCCGTCGAGGGGAAGAACATGTCGGGGGTTACCGTGGCGCAGATCACCGCGTCGATCGACATCGGGTCAACACCCGTCTTGTCGAGCAGGTTCATCACGGCGCGGGCTCCCATGTAGGAGGTTCCGATGCCCTCACCCTTGAGGATATGGCGGGTCTTGATACCCGTATGCGACATGATCCACTCGTCGTTGGTGTCGACCATGCGGCTCAACTCATCGTTCGTAAGAATATAATCCGGGAGGTACTGACCCACACCCGTAATTGCTGCTGTTATCTTACCCATTAACTTAATTTTTGCTTACAGTAAACTTTTAATTTTTGAACGCATCGCGCAGTTTCGAGGTCAAGCCGGCCTTGATGACCTGCTCGGTCGAAAGGATCATGCTCCGGATGGCCTTCGGCGTCGAACAGCCGTGGCCGATGATCACCGGAGCATTGACACCCAGCACGGGAGTGCCGCCCACGTTCTCGTAATTCATGGCATCCCAGAAGGCATTGTGGCCTCCCAGCGCCAGATTGATCCGGTAGAGTCCCTCGGCCATCTTCAGCACCGTGTTGCCGACAAAACCGTCGCAGACGATCACATCGGCCACCTTGCCCGTGAAGAGGTACGAACTCTCGACATTACCCACGAAATGGATCCGGCTGTCGGCCTTCAGCAGATCGAACGTCGCCTTGACCTGGGCATTGCCCTTGGTCTCCTCCTCGCCGATGTTGAGCACCGCAACGCGCGGTTTTTCGATGCCCAGCACCGATTCGGCATAGATCGAACCGATCAGGCCGTACTGAGCCAGCACTTCGGGTTTGCAGTCCACGTTAAGACCCACGTCGAGCAGCAGGGCCGGACGTCCGCTGACGGTCGGCACCGTTGAGGAGATCGTGGGGCGGATAACCCCTTCGATCGGTTTGACGGCATACATCGAGCCGACCATCATGGCACCGGTCGAACCGGCGCTTGCAAAGCCGTCGATGGCACCCTTGGCCAGGTATCCGAACCCGACCGTAATGCTCGAATTGCTTTTGGTCTGAAACGCCTTGGCCGGGTGGTCACCCATCTCGATCACCTCGGTCGTGGGCACGAGGTCGAACCGCTCGGCAGGGCATCCTTCCGAAGCGAGTACGGACCTGATTTTCTGTTCGTCACCGAACAGGACGATACGGCTGTCCGAGCCGACCGCGTCGAGCGCCATGACGGCTCCCTTGACAGCCGCTTCGGGAGCGAAATCGCCACCCATGGCATCTACACCAATCTTTATCATACTCGTGGAGTTGGTTGAAAACTTCAGGCCCGGGCGCCCGGACGCCGCAAAAAACGTTCGGCGGGACGGGTCCGTTCATAAACCGAAAAAGAGGCCTCTCCGCAGGGATGCACTCTTTCCGTACCGAAACTATTCGGCTGCTTTCTTCTCGATGGCGAGCTTGCCGCGATAGAACCCGCACTCGGGGCATACACGGTGGTAGAGCACCGCTGCGCCGCAGTTCGAGCACGTAACGACCGTCGGAACGGTTGCCTTGTAGTGAGTTCTGCGCTTGTCGCGGCGCGTCGACGAGATTTTGTGTTTAGGATGTGCCATTTTACAACTGTACTTTTATAAGTTCGACTTTCAATTCGTTTACTTCTCCTTCTTTTCCGGGGTCCGAGCCTCCGCAGGCCTATTTTTCTGCGCCTCTTCAGCCTGCATCTGCTCGCGCAGGGCTGCCAGTTTGGCCCATTCGCCCTCGTTGTGTTCGTGGGAGACCGCCCGTTTTTCGATGGCCTCGAACTCGCCTTCGGAGACGATCCGGAAGCGTTCGAGCATCTCGGGATTGCACTCCCCTTCGGGATGCACCCGCTGATAGGGCAGCGACAGCACGATGCTTTCGTAGACATACTGCTTCAGATCGACGCTCTCCTCACCCGGCAGCAACCAGATCACCTCCCCTTCGTATTCGTGGGGTTCGTCGGAGAACTTCACCGGCAGCACGCCGGCGAAATCGATCGGAATGCGGCAATCCTCCAGACAGCGGTCGCACTCGACGACGACGTAGCCCGAAATCGAGATCTCGAGCATGAGCTGCGTTTCGGAGCGCTCCATCTCGACCACCACCTCACAGGCGCCGTCCTTGATCTCCGAGCTTTCGTACTCTTCGAACAACGACCGATCCACCGCAAAACGGAATTCGTGGTGTCCGTTTTTCAGCCCCTTGAAGCAGATGGAATATCGCTGCATTTCCCCCATTTAAACACATTTAGTGCGCAAAGTTACTAAAAAATAAGATAACTGCAAAGAAAACGCGGAGTTTTAGTCTCCGCAGAGAGGGCACGAGCTTCGGAGAACAACGCTGCGGGGCTGAAAAATTTGCTTTTGCCCACGGCTTGCACTATCTTTGCCTGCATGAAGGAGCAGGGATTCAAAATCGAACTGAAAAGCCGTTACGACGAGTGGTGGCGATACAACGCGGATCTGATGTGCGGCTGTTTCGATGTGGACGACAACCGCATCGGATTCGCCTCGACGGCCTCGGATGTGGCCGACGTGGGTTCGAACCTCAAGGCCCGGCCGGCCGAGATTCCCGCGTCGCGGAGCGTCACGCTCGAAACCCCGCCCTGCGACCATCTGGTGCTCTACGTCTACATCATCCCCCACACGCTGCCCGCCGGCAACGACATCGATTCGACACGCCCCTTCGAGGCCGAGATCCGCATCTCCTACGCCGGACGCCTCCTGCGCACCGAGAAGCGCATGATCAACCAATGGTCGGGGGCCTCGATCGAGATGAAGGTCGCCCACGGGGAGTGATCCGCCGTAACGGTCCTTCTTTTTACAGCGACCCGACTTTCGTCAGCGGCCATCTTTTCGCTGCGGCCGTCTTTTCGCAGCGACCGTCTTTTCGCAGCGACCGTCTTTTCGCAGGGGCCCACCGCAATCAGCCTCACTCAACCCGCAACCCCCGCCGGCGTGTTTAAACCGTCGCTCCCCGGCCTCATCCGCCCCCACGCCCCTACCCACACAAAAACGCGCACAAAAAGAGGGAAGCCCGTTCGAGCTTCCCTCTTTTTTCGAGGTGTCTTACAATTATTTGTTGTTGTAAGCAGCCATCTTCTCGATGAGCATCAGCACCTTGTTCGAGTAACCCCACTCGTTGTCGTACCAGGCGACAACCTTTACGAAGGTGTCGGTCAGTGCGATACCGGCGGCCTTGTCGAAGATCGACGTACGGGGATCGCCCAGGAAGTCCGACGAAACGACAGCGTCCTCGGTGTAACCCAGAATGCCCTTCAGCTCGCCTTCCGAAGCCTCCTTCATGGCGGCGCAGATCTCATCGTACTTGGCCGGCTTTGCGAGGTTGACCGTCAGGTCGACAACCGATACGTCCAGCGTCGGGACACGCATCGACATACCCGTCAGCTTGCCGTTCAGCGAAGGAATAACCTTGCCTACGGCCTTGGCAGCGCCCGTCGACGAGGGGATGATGTTGCCCGAAGCGGCACGACCGCCACGCCAGTCCTTCATCGAGGGACCGTCTACGGTCTTCTGCGTTGCGGTGGTCGAGTGAACCGTCGTCATCAGACCGTCCGTGATACCGAACTTGTCGTTGAGCACCTTGGCGATCGGGGCGAGGCAGTTCGTGGTGCACGAAGCGTTCGAAACGATCTTCTGACCGGCATAGGTGTCGGTGTTAACGCCGCATACGAACATCGGCGTAGCGTCCTTCGAAGGAGCCGACATTACCACGTATTTGGCACCGGCTGTCAGGTGAGCCTGAGCCTTCTCCTCGGTCAGGAACAGACCCGTCGACTCTACGACGTACTCGGCACCTACCTCGTTCCACTTCAGGTTTGCGGGATCCTTCTCGGCGGTGACGCGGATGGCGTGGCCGTTGACGATCAGCTGGCTCTTCTCCATGTTGCAGCTGATTTCGCCCTTGAACTGACCGTGCATCGTGTCATACTTCAGCATGTAAGCCAGGTAATCTACCGGGCAGAGGTCGTTGATACCTACAACCTCGAACTTGTCAGTCTGCGTGCAAGCAGCACGGAAAACCATACGGCCAATACGACCGAAGCCGTTGATACCGATTTTGATAGTTGCCATAATACTTTGAATTATTTGTTAATAAAACCTTGCGTTATTTTTTTCACAGCGCAAAAGTACATACTTTAAATATTATACGCAAATAAAAATTTAATTTTTTTACAATCCGTCTCCGCAACGGCTGCAACCCCTTTCCGGCCTTCGCGTTCAGCATCCCGCCGCAAGCTCGCCCCAACGGTTGTCGGACATCCGACGTCCCTTCTCCCGGACGGTTAACCGGCATCCTGAGTCTCCTCGCCCCGACGGTCATCCGCCTGTCGCCGCCCCTCGTCCGGTCTGCCGCCGCCTCCCGGCCCGGTCCTTACTTGGCGGCCGCTTTGGCGCGCTTGGCCATGGCCGAGGCGAAGACGAAATCGTTCAGCTCGCGGTTGTCGGCATGGAGGATCTCCTCCTTGGTCCCCTCCCACCACTTGCGCCCCTGGTGGATGTAAACAATTTTCTCGCCAATCTCCATCACGGAGTTCATGTCGTGCGTATTGATGATCGTCGTCATGCCGTATTCGTGGGTGATCTCGTGAATCAAGTTGTCGATGACGATCGAGGTCTGCGGATCGAGGCCCGAGTTGGGCTCGTCGCAGAAGAGATAGCGAGGATTCATCACAATGGCCCGGGCGATGGCCACGCGCTTGATCATGCCGCCCGACAGTTCAGCCGGATAGAGGTGGTTGGCATTATCGAGCCGCACGCGGCGCAGACAGGAGTTCACGCGTTCGAGCTTTTCGCGTTCGCTCTGGGAGGTGAACAGGTCGAGCGGCAGCTTGACGTTCTCCTCGACGGTCGACGAGTCGAGCAGCGCCCCGCCCTGGAAGATCATGCCGATATCCTTGCGGATCTCCTTGCGCTGGCGGAAACCCAGCCGCGTGAAGTTCACCTCGTCGTACCACACGTCGCCCGAATCGGGTTCGTGCAGCCCCACGAGGGTCTTCAGCAGCACGGTCTTGCCCGAACCGCTGCGACCGATGATCAGGTTCGTCCGTCCGGTCTCGAACTCCACCGAGATGTCGTCCAGGACCACCCGTCCGTCGAACGACTTGACGATATGTTCGGCACGTATCATATCAGCAGCACTTGAGTCAGAATCAGGTCAAAGAGCAGCACCACCACGCAGCTTACGACCACGGCCCGCGTCGAGGCGACACCCACCTCGAGCGAATTGCCCCGGGCGTTGTAGCCGAAGAAGGCCGAAATCGAGGTGATGATGTAGGCGAAGAAGACGGTCTTGATCAACGTGTAGGTGATCGAGTAGGGTTTGAAGTCCATCAGCAGGCCGTCGACGTAGTCGGCCGGGATCATGATGCCCGTGGCGGCGGCGATGAGCCAGCCGCCCAGCACGCCGATCAGGATCGAGAGGATCGTCAGGAAGGGGAAGAAGATCATCGCGGCGACGATCTTCGGCAGAATGAGGTACGAGGCCGAATTGACGCCCATGATCTCCAGGGCGTCGATCTGTTCGGTGATGCGCATCGTGCCGATTTCGGAGGCGATGCTCGAGCCGACCTTGCCGGCCAGGATCAGCGCCACGACCGCCGACGAGAACTCCAGGATCATCGTTTCGCGCGTGGCGTAGCCGATCAGCGACTTGGGGATGAAGGGCGAATCGAGGTTGATCGACATCTGCAGGGTGATCACCGCGCCGATGAAGATCGAGATGATGGCCGTCAGACCGATCGAGTTGATGCCCAGCGACTCCATCTCGAAGAGGATCCGGCGGCGGTAGATGGCGGCCTTCTCCGGACGGGAAAAGACCTTTCCCATCAGGATGAAATAGCGTCCTATGAGTCCGAAAGCCCGCAGCATGGTCAGTTTTTCTCCTCTTCGAAATCAATGTAATCGCCCACGTCCTTCGAGACGCGTTTTTCGGGGGCGCCGGGTGTTTTGTGCACCCGCACTTCGCCTTCGCGGCCGCCGCGGGGTTCGTTGCCCGCGGCAAAGGGCGAGCCGAAACCGCCCTGTCGGGGGTCGAACCCGCTGCCGAACTGCTCCTCCATCTGCTTGCGGGCCCGGTAGAGCCGCCAGCGGAAGGCCAGCATCAGCACCAGAATCAAAAGAATCAGTCCCATGATGAAATAGAGTATGAAGAGTGCAATACCCTTGAGTACCGCCGGGGCTGCGACAGCCAGAAACAGAATGATGAACGTCGTGAACGGATTGCGCCGCACGAAGCCCACCACCGAGTCGATGATCGCCATCAGGAAGTTCATGTCTTCTCCGGTTTCCAGGTTTTCAAGCCTTCCCCGCAAAGAGCGTGCAAGCCGCACGCCGGGGAGTTTATCTTTGCAAAGGTAGCGAAAATTATGCGTAATTCAATTAAATGTCGTAAATTTGGTGCTCGAAAACAAATCTCATCCCAAATATGTTAACGCCACTGACTGCCATCTCGCCCGTCGACGGGCGCTACCGGAACAAAACGGAAAAACTGGCGGATTATTTTTCCGAACAGGCCCTGATTCGTTATCGAATCCGCGTCGAAGTGGAATATTTCATCGCCCTGTGCGAGCTTCCGCTCCCCCAGCTCCGCGACATCGACCACGCAAAGTTTGCCGAACTGCGCAGACTCTACACCGATTTTTCGGACGCCGACGCCCAACGGGTCAAGGAGATCGAGGCGGTTACGAACCACGACGTCAAGGCCGTCGAGTACATCATCAAGGAGAAGATGGATGCCCTGGGACTCGAACGCTACAAGGAGTTCGTCCACTTCGGCCTCACGTCGCAGGATATCAACAATACGGCCATTCCGCTCTCGCTCAAGGAGGCCATGACCGGCGTCTACTACCCGGCCGTCGAGGAGGTGCGCGACAAGCTGGCGTCGTTCGCCCGCGAGTGGCGCACGGTGCCGATGCTGGCCCGCACCCACGGACAACCCGCTTCGCCCACGTCGCTGGGCAAGGAGTTCTCGGTCTTCGTCGAACGCCTCGAGAAGCAGCTCGTCATGCTCCACGACATCGCCATTCCGGCCAAGTTCGGCGGCGCCACAGGCAACTTCAACGCCCACCATGCGGCCTATCCCGAGATCGACTGGGTGGCCTTCGCCAACCGCTTCGTCAACGAGCGGCTGGGGCTCTGCCGTTCGCAGTACACCACCCAGATCGAGCACTACGACAACCTGGCGGCCATCTTCGACAACATGAAGCGCATCGACACCATTCTGATCGACCTCTCGCGCGACATGTGGACCTATATCTCGATGGAGTACTTCAAGCAGCGGATCAAAGCCGGCGAGGTCGGATCGAGCGCCATGCCCCACAAGGTCAACCCGATCGACTTCGAGAACGCCGAGGGCAACTTCGGCATCGCCAACGCCGTCTTCAGCCACCTCTCGTCGAAGCTCCCCGTCTCGCGCCTGCAGCGCGACCTCACGGACTCGACCGTACTGCGCAACATCGGCGTTCCGGTGGCCCACGCCATGATCGCCCTGCAGTCGCTGATGAAGGGACTGGGCAAGGTGATCCTCAACCGCGACGCGCTGGAGCGCGATCTGGAGCAGAACTGGGCCGTCGTGGCCGAGGGCATCCAGACGATCCTGCGCCGCGAGGGCTACCCGAAACCCTACGAGGCGCTGAAGGCCCTCACGCGTACGAACGCCCACATCACGCATGAGGCCATTGCCGACTTCATCGAGACGCTCAACGTTTCGGAAGAGGTGAAGAAGGAGTTGCGCGCCCTCTCGCCGATGACCTATACGGGCGTCTTCCGCTGTTAACGCCGCCGGACCATGAACAGCGACCTGATCGTCTGCGGCGTGCTCTTTCTGCTCTTCGTCGTGATGGGCGGCTTCCTGCTCGCGGGACGCGGGGCGTGGCTGATCGCCGGCTACAACACGATGCCGAAGAAGGAGCGCGAACGCTATGACGAACGGGCGCTGTGCCGCTTCATGGGCTGGCTGATGCTCTACTGCGCCGCCTGCATGCTCGTGATGGGGGCCGACTCGCTGTGGCCCGGACGGGGATTGTGGCTCGCCGCAACAATCTGGCTGGTGATCGGGGCGATCGGGGCCGTGATCTACGCCAACACGGGAGGCCGCTTCTTGAAGGAAAACGCCCGGAAGAGGCCCTGAAAAAAAAGGGTCCTCGGACAAAGCACACACGAAACAGGCCCAAAGATACACCGAAAAGCCGCCGACGGATCGAATTCCGCCGGCGGCTCTCTTTTGGCACACGCTTTGCTCTTTGAAGAGTCAGCTGCGGGTCAGCAACCGCAGTGAGGTTTCTTCATTTATTTAAGTTTGGGTTAGTAGTTTAGGAGGGCAACCTCCGAAGGCAGCAGGCAGTCGCGAGATTCCCTGCTGTTTTTGTGTGCCGCAAGACAGTTCCAATCCGCCCCACGCAGACACCCCGTTGCGTCCACAGACGAACATCCCGTTGCGCCCGCAGGCAGACACCTCGTTGCACCCTGCACCCACAGATGCACAGACGCCCCGACGTGCCGTTCGCATCTTTCGACCCGCTGCCCCTAAAACTCGATCGTCAGCCCCAGCGTCGGCAGCAGCGTACCGCTCACCTGCTCGATCCGCTTCATCTTATACCTTTGCTGTTCGACCGGAGCCTCCGGATTTTCGATCTCACCGGTCGACATCCAGACGTCGGGCGAACGGAACTTGCTCACCGTGACGTTCTGCAGATCGACGTAGAACCCCAGCATGAAGTGTTTGAAGTAGAATACCTTGTCCAGCCGGACGTCCAGCTGTGCAAAGGCGTCGAGCCGCTCGGCATTGTAAAAGTCGTAATTGTAGTAGGGGCGCCCCTGAGCATCCCAGGCCGTGACGAGCGACGACTTGTCCAGATCGTAGGGCGTATAGGGGGCGCCGCCCACGGCACTCAGCTTGGCGCCGAAGCTCCAGTTGCGCGGGAAATCGTAGGTGCCGCTGACGTTGACCACGAAACGGTTGTCCCAGGCCGAGGCGATCCACGGCGCCGAGACGTTGTTGCGATATTCCGAACGATAGAGGGTCACCGACCCCACGACGTTCAACCGCCCGGGAATCTGCCACCGGGCCATCGCCTCCACCCCGTAGGCCCGTCCCTGGGCCGAGGAGACCAGCGCCTCGTTGCCCACCGTGCCGTAATCAGCCCCCTTGCATGCGAGAGGAATGCCGTCGGCCAGCGACAGCGGCACCTCACCGTAACGCTTGAAGAAGCCCTCGAGCGAGACGATCAGCCGGTCGCGGTGGCGCCAGTCGACTCCGACGCTGACCGTTGCGACGTGCATGTACTCCAGCGAACGGTTGGCCAGCGCCCCCTCCTGCTTGAAGCCGAGCGCCGTGTAGGGCGGCAGCTGGTAGTAGAGTCCGGCGGCGGCGCTCAGCGACCAGGCATCGCTCAGCGCATAGGAGATCGAGCCGCGCGGCGAAAGCTGCTCCCAGAAGCGGGCCATGCGTCCCGAATAGTCGCAGCCGTCGGTGCGCAGTCCGGCCGAGGCCTTCAGCCGTTTGTTCAGCGAGATGTACTCGGCCGAGACGAAGGCCCCCCAGCCGAGGATCCCCAGCCGGGTGTCGTAATTCGAGTAACGCGTCCGGTCGGCGACATAGAGCCGCTGGAACGAACGGTCCGTATAGTTCGACCAGGTCAGCTCGACCCCTTCGCGCACGCTCCAGCATCCGAGGTAGGTGCGGTTTTCGCCGCGCAGCGTGCTCTTCTGCTCGACGGAGCGCAGCCGCAGCGTCAGATTCTCCTCGCTCGACGAATCGTTGTTGCGGTATTTCAGGTTGCGGTTGTTCAGGTAGTTGTGGCTCAGCGTCACGGTCTGCACGTGGCGGCCGGCGTAGTGACGCCACGAGGCGCCGACGGTGAAGGTCTCCTGCTGGATGCGCGGCAGGTAGCTCAACAGATACTGCGCATTCTCCCCCTCCTCGTCGACGTTGAGCTTCATGTTGTCGATGCCGGCCAGCGCCAGCACCGTCAGTTCGTCACGCTCCGAAAGGCGCGTCTTGACCTTCACCTGTCCGTCGATGTAGTTCGGCAGGAAGGGCAGCCCCAGCATCTTGAACAACAGTTGCAGGTAGGATTGCCGCAGCGAGAAGAGACAGGTGGTCTTCCGCCCGATGTGGCCGCTGCCGCTCACCCCCACCTCCGAGGCGCCCAGCGTCGCCTTGAAGGTCTGCTTCTCAGGATTGCCGTCGCGCAACTGGAAGTCGAGCACCGAACTCATCGCCCCGGCCCGGTCGGCGGGGAAAGCGCCCGTATAGAAGCTGATCTCGCGCACGAGGTCGGCATTGACGATGCTTACCGGGCCGCCCGTGGCGCCCTGCGTGGCGAAGTGGTTGATATTCGGGATCTCGATGCCGTCCATGTAGAACTTGTTCTCCGAGGGTCCGCCGCCGCGCACGATCAGGTCGTTGCGGTAGCCCACGGGCGAGAACGACACGCCCGGATAGGAGCGGACGATGCGCGATACGTCGCGGTTCGAACCGGGGCTCTTCTCGATCTCCTGCATGCCGATGACCTTCAGACTGACGGGGCTCTCGGTCGTCACGCGGAAGGGCGACGGACGCACCGTCACGGCCTCGACCTGCGTGGCATCCTCCTCGAGTTCGACCTCAATGAAGGGGGTGGCCGCCGAAACCCGGTATTCGGGCGTCGTGCAGCTCTTGTAACCCACCGACGAGACGGTCAGCCGCCAGATGCCGGGCCGTACGTGTTCGAAGCGGAAACGACCGAGCGAATCGGTCGAAACGCCCGTACGCTCCTGCCCGGCCAGCACCACGGCCGCATAAGGGACCGGCTGACGGCTCAGACGGTCGATGACCCGGCCGCTGACGGGATAGGAGTTTGACTGGGCCCGGACATCGGATGCCGCCAGGGCAAAGAGGAGGATCGCCAAGATCGACAGGATGTGGATTTTCAGCGCATTCATACGGCAAAGATACACATTTTCAGGGCGGATTGTCCCGACCCGAGGTCCAAATCGACAAAATCCGCGATCATCCTCCCGGAGCAAAATCACTGCCAGAGGAAGCATACAAAGAGAAAGGGCACCGCCATCCGGGAGCGTCCGAAACGGATGCCGGCACGTCAGAGGAGCAAAGCGGACAACGGCAATAGCCAAGGCCGGGCCGGCAGGGTGGCCGGGCAGAGCTGGAGGGTCGGGCCGGACGGAGCTGGAGGGTCGGGCCGGGCGAAGCTGGAGGGGCTGGCCAGGCAGAGCTGGAGGGTCGGGCCAGGCAGAGCTGGAGGGTCGAGCCGGGCGGAGCTGGAGGGGCTGGAGGACCGATAGCCGGGCGGCAAGGCCAAGGCAGACACGGGCAGACAAAAAAAACGCCGCCTCACGATGAAGCGGCGTTTTGGTGGGAGCTGAGGGATTCGAACCCCCGACCCTCTGCTTGTAAGGCAGACGCTCTGAACCAGCTGAGCTAAGCTCCCGAAGACTCTCCCTTTCGGGAAAGCGGGGATATATATAAGCGGCACCAAGGCCGACAAAAAAGCCACCTCTTGACGATGTGGCGGCTTTGTGGGAGCTGAGGGATTCGAACCCCCGACCCTCTGCTTGTAAGGCAGACGCTCTGAACCAGCTGAGCTAAGCTCCCTTAAAAATGGCTTGGGACTGCAAAGGCAAACTTTCGATGGCCTGACGACCTCTTCCGTTCAACGGATCGCGCCGCGTTGTTGTCAACAGCGAGCTTTCCGGTATTCCGTTTCGAGACCGGGATTCATTGGAGAGTGGTCCTGACGATTACTCATCTTCCGACCTCTTGTCTCTCCCCCCCACGTCTCTCATCGGCCGCCCCTTGCAGGCGTGTTTCTGAAAGAACCTTTACGCAACCCTCGCGCATCTGCGCCTGAACAAGGACTTGAACCTAGGACCCCATGATTAACAGTCATGTGCTCTAACCAACTGAGCTATTCAGGCATTCGAAGCGGTGTTCTACCGTTTTCGTGGTGCAAATGTATAGCAAAAATTCATTCCTGCAAAATTTTCGCCGGTTTTTTTTGCAAAAAAAGTATCTTTGCAAAAATTCGAACAACGACTCCAAAGATGCGAAAACGAACCATATCGTTCATACTGTTGCTGTTATGCAGCGTCACGGGATTCGCCCAAGGGAAACTGGTCTTCGAGCCCGCGACGTGGGACTTCGGCACGATCCGCGAGGTCGACGGACGCGTGAGCCACACCTTCACGGGCGAAAACCGCGGCGACAGCCCGCTGGTGATCCTCGACGTGGTGACCTCGTGCGGATGTACGGCACCCCGCTTCTCGCGGCGCCCGATCCTGCCCGGAGAGAAGACCGAGATCACCGTCACCTTCGATCCGGCCAACCGCCCCGGCGTCTTCTCGAAGGATCTGACCGTCTACTCGAGCCAGCGGCAGAAGATCGCCACCCTCACCATCGGCGGCAAGGTCACCCCGCGGCCGAAGAGCATCGAGGAGCTCTACCCCGTCGATGCGGGCGGCGGCGTGCGGCTCACCACGACACTCAACACCTTTGCCTACATACGGGCGGGTCAGCACGTGCAGGGCGCTTTCGGCTGCATCAACACCTCCCGAAAGAGCGTCCGGCTGGAACTGCGTCCGCTCCATGCCAGCGGACTGCTCCGCCTCGAGGCCCCCGGGGAGCTCGCCCCCGGCCAGCGCGCCTCGATCAATGTCGCCTACCTCAACCCCGCCGCACAGCCGCACTACGGCACGATCCGCGATGCGCTGGAGCCGCTGGTCGACGGCCGCACGAACGGTACGGTACTCGTCACCCACGGCATCGGGGTGGATGCCGATGCCGGAACAGCGGAAAAAACGGCCCCGCTCTGCGAATTCTCGGAAAATATCCTTAAATTCGGAAGCCTGAAACGAACGGATGCGGTACACCGGCTCGCCTTCCGGGTTTCGAACACCGGAACGGCCGATCTGATCCTGCGGGCCGTCGAGGGCGAGGGGCATGTCGCCACGACCCTCCGGCCGGGCATCCGGATCGCTCCGGGGGAGTCGTTCCGCGCCGAGGTGATGCTGGACCCCCGCTCGCAGGACTACGGCGTGGTGAGCGAACACCTGGTCGTGGTGACCAACGACCCCGTGCGTCCGATGCGGCGCATCCGCGTGACGGCCATCATCGAAGAGTAGCAACAAAGCACACACAAAGCTGACATATATATGTATCCCATTCTTGAAAAAAGACTCCTTGCCGAAGGAATCTGGCTGATGAAGATCCTCGCCCCGCGGGTGGCGCATGCCGCCCAACCCGGGCAGTTCGTCATCGTACGGGCCGACTCGCACAGCGAGCGCATCCCGCTCACGATCTCCGACTACGATGCCGCCGAAGGCAGCGTCACGCTGGTCATCCAGGCCATCGGAGCCTCGACCCGCAAGATCTGCGCCCTGGAGCAGGGGCAGGAGATGGCCGATCTGGCCGGCCCGCTCGGACGCCCCTCGGCGTTCGTCCACACGCCCCTCGAGGAGCTGCGCACGCGCCGTTACCTCTTTGTGGCCGGAGGCGTCGGAACCGCTCCGGTCTATCCGCAGGTCAAGTGGCTGCACGAGCACGGCGTGCGGGCCGACGTGATCATCGGCGCCAAGAGCAGCCGCATGCTGATCTACACCGACGCCATGCGCCAGGTAGCCGACCACCTCTACATCGCCACGGACGACGGTTCGGAGGGGTTCAAGGGGATGGTCACCGGTCTGATCGAGGAGCTCATCGAGAAGCGCGGCGAACACTACGACGAGTGCGTGGCCATCGGACCGATGATCATGATGAAGTTCGTGGCCCTGACCACCCGCAAGTACAACCTCAAGACCACCGTGTCGCTCAACGCACTGATGGTCGACGGCACGGGCATGTGCGGAGCGTGCCGCGTGACGGTGGGCGGGCAGACACGCTTCACGTGTGTCGACGGCCCGGAGTTCGACGGCCACGAGGTCGATTTCGACGAGGCGATGCGTCGTCAGGGGATGTACCGCACCCAGGAGCAGCGCGCCGCGGCCATCGAGGCCGAGCGCGAGGCGGGACACGTATGCAGAATCGGTTTGGACAAATAACAGAGGACGACTATGGCAAACAAGATACCGCGCGTGCCGGTGCGCGAACAGGATCCGGCCGTCCGGGCGACCAACTTCGAGGAGGTCTGCTACGGCTACAATCAGGAGGAGGCGATGCTTGAGGCGTCGCGCTGCCTGCACTGCAAGAAACCCCGCTGCGTGGAGGCCTGCCCCGTGGGGATCCACATCCCGGACTTCATCGCGGCGCTGCACGAAGGCCGGCTGCAGGAGGCCGCCGACGTCATCGCGCAGGACAGTTCGCTGCCCTCGATCTGCGGCCGCGTCTGCCCGCAGGAGACGCAGTGCGAGGGGTCGTGCATCCTCGGCATCAAGGGCGAGCCGGTGGCCATCGGCAAGCTGGAGCGCTTCGTCGGCGACTGGAAACTTGAACACGGCACGGCGCCGAAGGCTCCCGCCGCACGCAACGGCCACAAGGTGGCCATCATCGGCAGCGGCCCGGCCGGACTGGCCTGCGCCAGCGACCTGGCCCGGATGGGTTACGAGGTGAAGATCTTCGAGGCGCTGCACGAGGCGGGCGGTGTGCTGGTCTATGGCATTCCGGAGTTCCGGCTGCCGAAGCAGCGCATCGTGGAGCGCGAGATCGAGGAGGTGAAGGCGCTGGGCGTGGAGATCGAAACGGACGTCATCGTGGGCCGCACCGTCACGGTCGACTCGCTGATGGACGAGGAGGGCTACGAGGCCGTCTTCATCGGTTCGGGGGCCGGACTGCCCCGCTTCATGGGCATTCCGGGCGAGAACCTCAACGGCGTGGTCTCGGCCAACGAATTCCTCACGCGTACGAACCTGATGCACGCCTACGACCGGACGTACGACACGCCGATCTACGTCGGACAGCGCGTCGTGGTGGTCGGCGGCGGCAACGTGGCGATGGATGCCGTGCGCACGGCCCGGCGGCTCGGAGCCGATGCCACGATCGTCTACCGCCGCTCGGAGAAGGAGCTCCCGGCGCGCGCCGAGGAGGTGCACCACGCCCGCGAAGAGGGGATCCGCTTCCGGATGCTGACCAACCCCACGGAGGTGCTGGGCGACGAGCGCGGCTGGGTGCGCGGCGTACGCTGTGTGGAGATGGAGCTGGGCGAACCCGACGAGAGCGGACGCCGCTCGCCGATAGTCAAACCGGGCTCGGAGTTCGAGATCGCCTGCGACGTGGTGGTCATGGCGCTGGGCACCTCGCCCAACCCGCTGCTGGCCTCGACGACCGCCGGACTCGAGACCACGCGCCGCGGCTGCATTGCGGCCGACGAACACGGCGCCACCTCGCGCAAGGGGGTCTTCGCCGGGGGAGATGCCGTGACGGGAGCCGCCACGGTGATCCTGGCCATGGGTGCCGGCCGCAAGGCCGCACGGGCCATCGACGAATACATCCGCAGCGGAAAGCAGTAAATCGCACGCGGTAAATGGCGTCAGGTGAACACAATCGGGAATTTTCGCTATTTTTGCAGCCGGAAATTTCAAAACCGCAAAGATGATGAAAAAGAGTATGTGGATCGCGGCCGTGGCCCTGCTCGGAGCCGCAGCCTGCGGCGAACGGGTGCCCGGGACCTTTACGGGCCATATCACCGACGCCTCGATGAATCAGGTCACGGTACAGGACCTCTCCTCCGAGCAGACCTACACCTTTTCGCTGGCCGATGCCGACCGCAGCGAAGCCTACGGACTGCTCGTCGGAGCTCCGGTGGCAGTGGAGTACCGCGGACGCCTCGAAGACGGGGCCGACGCCCTGAAGGTCTCGACCAACCCCACCTATGCCGAGGCCGTCGGGCGGTGGATGCTCTACAACGAGGAGCACCCCGAGTTCACGATGGGCGTCGAAATCCGCGTCGAGGGCGAGGCCGTCTCGATTAACTCGGCCACGCTGCTCTATTCGGGCTGGGAACTGCTGGACGAGGCAGACAAAATTCTGCTCCGGGGTCGCAGTGTCGGCAACGGCGCAAGCTTCGACTTCTCGCAGACGGGCGTCATCGCCCGGGATGCCGAGGGGCGTCTGCAGATGACGATCGAGGGGACGGAGGTCGTCTTCACGAAGGTCGCCGGACCGGAGATGCCCGCCGCAGAGGCCGAAGCGGCCGGGGACGGACAAGTGGAGACCGAACAGAACCCGGCCGGAGATACCGCCGCATCCGGAAGCGTCCGGGCCGACTCCGCCTCCGTGGCGAAGTAACCCCGAGGAGTCCTTTCACAAAAAAAACGTTGCAGCTATCTGCAACGTTTTTTTGTCCCGTCGTCGGAAAGTCGTTACGGCCGGCCGATCAGCCGCTCGACCCGATCGGTGACCATCTCGGGCGTGATGGCCGTCAGGCAGTGCCAGTCGCCGAAACGGCAAGGCTTGTTGCCGAAGACCGAGCATGGGCGGCAATCGCAGTCGGCCTGCACGATGCCCTCCTCCGGTGCGCCGAATCCCAGGAATCCCAACCCGGGATGGGTGGCGCCCCAGATCGACACTACCGGCGTGCCGACCAGCGCCGCCAGATGCATGACCAGCGAATCCATCGCCACTACGCAGTCGAGATTCGAGACGAGGGCCATCTCGCCATCCAGCCGGAGCTTGCCAGCCAGCGCCGTCACGTTGGGATACGTCCGCTCCATCTCCTCGGCAAAGGTCTTCTCGGTGTCCCCGCCGCTGTGGATGAAGACCCGGTCAAAATGCTCCGCAAGCAGACGAACCAGTTCCCGGGCCTGCGCCTCGGGATAGGTCTTGCCCCGATGGGCCGAGAAGGGGGCGAAGCCCACCCAGCGACCCTGCTTCGGCCCGAAAGGGTTTTCGAGGGTGCGATGCGGTGCCGGCGTCGGATCGGGAAACGTGAAGCCCAGCTGCCGGAAGACGTCGCAATAGCGCAACACGGTATGGCGCAGGGGTTTCATGCCACGACCGCCCGTACGGATGAAGCGGCGTTTTTCGGCGCGGCCCTTGTCGATATGGGCCGTCGGGATGCCGTGCAGCCGCATCGAGAGGCGGAAAGCCTTCGAGCGCAGCACGTCGTGGACGTCGGCCACGGCATCCACGCCGAGGCGCCGGGCCTCGGCCGCCAGCCGCCACATTCCCCGCAGCGAGTGGTGCACACCCTTCGTGTCGACCTCGAGAAAATCGACCGGAAGCCCCTCGAAGAAGGGATAGAAGAGCCGCCGCGTCGCCACCGTAACCTTCAGATCGGGGCAGGCCGCGCACAGCGCCCGCAGGGCATGGGGCAGCATCGCCACGTCGCCCATGGCCGAGGTGCGCAGTACCAGCAGGTGACGGGGCAGCGGGCCGTTACTTTTTCTGCCCATAGAGCACGGGATTCAGCGACGGGTCGTTGTACATCTTCATCTGCTTGTAGGTCTTCATGTACTTGCGTCCCGCCTCGATATCCTCGATCAGCTCCTCGATGGCCCGCGAAAGGTCGACCTGCTGGGTGAGCAGCACGTCGAGCTTGCGGCGGCAGGCATCGCGGTGAGCCTGGTCGACATCCGTACGTTCGGTCTCGCGAGCCATGTGGTAGATCTTCAGCGCCAGGATCGACAGCCGGTCGATGGCCCACGCCGGCGTCTCGGTATTGAGCCGTGCATCGGCCGCCGGGCGGACATCCCGGTACTTGTCCAGCAGGTAGGAGTCGATATACTCCACCATGTCCGTGCGGTCCTGGTTCGACTTGTCGATACGCCGCTTGATCCGGAGCGCCTCCACCGGGTCGATCGCCGGGTCGCGGATGATGTCCTCCAGATGCCACTGCACGGTGTCGATCCAGTTCTTGTGGTAGAGCAGGTGGTCGATCGTCCCCGCCTCGAACGGATTCTCGATCGGGTGGTCCACATCGTCCCAGCGGTGGTAATCCTCGATGGAACGGTTGAAAATGCGGTTCGCGTTTTCGGTAAACATAGGTTCGGTTTTATGGGATTATTGCTATTTTCAGCGGAAAATTATACCTTTGTCGGTAATCATCAAACAAAGATAATGAATATTTCCAGAAAAGCAATACTCCTGACGGGAATCCTCCTGGGATTCGCCCTCGGCCTGAGGGCCCAGGTGCGCCAGACCCGCGAGGAGTATGTCGACCGATACATGCACATCGCCGTGGCACACATGGAGCGTTACGGCATCCCGGCCAGCATCACCCTGGCCCAGGGAATCCTCGAGTCGGACTGCGGCAACAGCCTCCTGGCAATGAAGTCGAACAACCACTTCGGCATCAAGTGCAAGACGGGCTGGAAGGGCGAGCGCGTCTACCACGACGACGACGCCAAGGGCGAATGCTTCCGCGCCTACCCCTCGGTCGAGGCCTCGTACGAGGACCACGCCGAATTCCTCGACTCGCAGCCCCGCTACGACTCGCTCTTCGCCTACGCCTCGGACGACTACAAGAGCTGGGCCCGCGGGCTGAAGGCCGCCGGCTACGCCACGGCTCCGGACTACGCCCAGCGGCTGATCCGCATCATCGAGGAGAGCCAGCTCTACCTGCTGGACCGTCCCGACGGCGAGCGGCTCTACGCCACACGCTTCGGACTGGAGCGCAACCCCGAGGAGTGGTTCTCGTCGCAGTCGAGCGTCGAGGAGGTCGCCCGCACCGAGGCGGCCGTCGATCCGGACAACTACCGCGTGACGATCAACGCCCACGAGGGTTACAACGTCTACATGACCAACGGCGTGCACTACGTCACGGCCAAGGAGAACGACACCTTCGAGAACATCGGCCGCAAGTTCCGCATCTCGGCACGCAACCTGCGGCGGTTCAACGACCTGAAGGACAAGAAGGCCCAGCCGATGACCGGCGAGGTGGTCTACATCGAGCGCAAGAAGAAGCGCTGGGAGGGCAATGCCCAGCACCACATCTGCCGCCCGGGCGAAACGGCCTACGCCGTCGGACAGTCCTACGCCATCCGCACGCGGTCGATCGAGCGGCTCAACGGGCTCAAGCCCGGCGAAGAGCTTGAAGCCGGCCGCCGGCTGCGCATCAAATAAACCCCGGCAGACAGGGCGGCCGTGCAGCAGCCGGGACCCCGGACAACAGCCCCGGAAACCGCCGGACGACACCCCGCACCCGAATACCGCAAAAACCAACGACATACCATACCTTATGGAAACAACCCCCTTGAGAACCCGGATTCTCGACACGATCATCCGCAAATCGAACCTCAAACAGAAGGTTTTCGACAATACGTTCGCCGCCTTCAACCTGCTGAAGGAGACGCTGCTCGAAATCGCCGCGGAGATGGACGACGAACTGGACGGCAAACTCGACCGCCGCGTGCGGCTCGAATACCGCGACCGCGGTAAATTCGAGGCCCAACTGCAGGTGGCCAACGACCTGCTGATCTTCCAGATGCACACCGACATCTTCGAGTTCGACGCCAACCACCTCATCTGGCAGAATCCCTACGTGCAGGCCGACCAGGAGAACTCCTACTGCGGTCTGATCAACATCTACAACTTCCTCTCCGACTCGTTCAAGTTCAACCGCAACGCCGACGAGGGCTATCTCATCGGGCGGATCTTCATCAACCGCGAACGCTGCTACTTCGTCGAGGGCAAGCAGCAGACCTCAATGCGTGCCATGAACTTCGGCAAGAAGGAGATCGACCGCGACGCGCTGGTCGACGTGCTGGAGGCGGCCATCGCCTACTCGCTCGACTTCGACCTGCTGATGCCTCCCTACGAGGAGAACAAACGCGTGACGGTCGACCAGTTCAACACCAAGATGGACAACTCGAAATTCGTGACGGGCAAACGCCTGGGCTACGACTTCGACGTCGAGGACATCTGATCCCGCAACCCGCCTGCCGGCAACACCTCACCAGAACACTCCGCAACACGATGAACAACCCGACCAACCGAAGCACGCGCCGCACAGCCTCCCTGCTGTTGGGCGCGACGCTTCTTTTTACGGCCGGCCGCGCCTCGGCCGGTAACGAATATGCCGAAATCGCCCGTCTGAAGGCGCTGAACGAGACGGTGCGCGGCATCCGCTCGATGAACGACGGCGAGCACTACACCCGCCTCGAGGGCAACGACATCCGCCGCTACGCCTACGCCGAGGCGGGAGCGGGCGAGAGCCTGCTCCCGACGCCGACGCCCAACCTCACGATCTCGGACTACGAGCTTTCGCCCGACGAGCGGTCGATCCTCATCGCCTCGGGGCGGCAGCCGATCTACCGCCACTCCTACACGACAAGCTATACGCTCCTGCGCGACGGACGGCTGACGCCGATTCTGCGCGAGGCCGAGGCACCGCGCGACGCCTCGTTCTCGCCCGACGGACGGCGCATCATCTACTCCGACCGCAACGACCTCTACGCCTACGACCTCGAGACGCGGCAAACCCGCCGTCTGACCGACGACGGCCGCTGGAACGAGGTGATCAACGGCACGACGGACTGGGTCTACGAGGAGGAGTTCGGCACGACGAAGGCCTACGCCTTCTCGCCCGACGGCAGCCGCCTGGCCTTCCTGCGCTTCGACGAGAGCCAAGTGCCGCTGATGGAGATGATGCGCTACGACGGCAAGCTCTACAACCGGGCCTTCTCGTTCAAGTACCCGAAGGCCGGCGAGCGCAACTCGACGGTCGAACTGTGGGTCGTCGACCTGGCAACCGGCGCCAAACAGCGCCTCGAGACGGGTCCCGAGAGCGACCAGTACATTCCGCGCATCGGCTGGACCCCCGACGGGCGGCCGTGGTACTTCCGCCTGAACCGCCGCCAGAACACCTTCGAGATGGTGGTCTGCGAGCCCCACGGCGCCCAGCGCACGGTCTACGAGGAACGCACGCAGCAGTATGTCGAGCGGGTTGACGACCAGACGGTCACGTTCGTCGACCGGGACCGCTTCCTCGTGCGGCAGGAGAGCCATACGGGCTACATGCACCTCTACCTCTACAGCCTGCGCCGCGGACTGCTCGAACAGGTGACCCGCGGGGAGTGGGAGGTAACGCAGGTGGTCGGCACGGACGGCAAACGCGTCTGGTACCTCTCGACCGAGACCTCGCCCCTGCGCCGCAACCTCTACAGCGTGCGCCTCGACGGCAGCGACAAACAGCGTCTGACACAGGGCGAAGGGTACTACACCGTCGCGCCGAGCGCCGGCATGCGCTACTTTATCACCACCTTCTCGAACGCCTCGACGCCCAATCTCACCGAGGTGTGCGATGCCGAAGGGCGGCCTCTGCGCACGCTGGCCGACAGCCGCGCGCTGCGCGACGAGCTCGCGGCCCGACAGCAGCCCGTCAAGGAGTTCTTCCGCTTCACGACCGAGCGGGGCGACACGCTCAACGCCTATCGAGTGCTGCCCCGCGGTTTCGACCCCGCGAAGCGCTACCCCGTGCTGCTGACGCAGTACTCGGGCCCGGGATCGCAGCAGGTGGCCGACCGCTGGTCGATGGACTGGGAGGATGCCCTGGCCGAAAAGGGCTACGTGGTGGTCTGCGCCGACGGCCGCGGAACGGGCTTCCGGGGCGAGAAATTCAAGAAACAGACCTACGGACGGCTCGGTGCGCTGGAGGTCGAGGACCAGCTCTCGCTGGCCCGCTACATGGCCTCGCAGCCGTGGATCGACCCGGCGCGCATCGGCATCTACGGCTGGTCGTACGGCGGGTTCATGGCCCTGAGCTGCGCGCTGAAGGGCCACGGGCTGTTCCGCATGGCGATTGCCGTGGCGCCAGTCACCTCGTGGCGCTACTACGACACGATCTACACCGAAATCTACAACAACCTCCCGCAGTTCAATGCCGACGGGTATGACAAATATTCGCCGATCCACTTCGCACAGATGCTCGACGACCGGCGCACGCGGCTGCTGATCATCCACGGCACGGCCGACGACAACGTCCATTTCCAGAATACGGTCGAGATGACCCGCGCGCTGAACCGTGCCGGCAAGCAGTACGACATGATGGTCTATCCGGACCAGAACCACTCGATGATGCCCGACGCCATGAGCCACGTGCGGCAGAAGATGATCGACTATACGCTCGAACATCTATGATCCGGTCGCTGCATATCGCCACCCCGCTGGGGCGGATGACGCTCACGGCCTCGGAGCAGGCGATCGTCGGGCTGAGCTTCGGCAGTGAGATCCCCGCCGGGGCGGAGCTTGTTGCGGGAGGGGCGGAATTGCGGGCCGACGGAGGAGTGATGTACACGGGAGAGGCGGCACTGCGGACCGACGAGAATGCAACTTGCGCAGCCGGGGCAGTATGTGCGGCCGGAAAGCCGGGACGCGCAACAGGAGAACCGGGATGCGCGGCCGGAGGCATGCAGGTCCGCACGCCCGGCGAAGGGGTGACATGCGCGGCCGGAGAACCGGGGCACGCGGCCGGATCGGAAATTCCGCCGCTGCTGCGCCGTGCAGCCGAAGAGCTCGGGGAGTACCTGGCCGGGCGGCGGCGCGACTTCACCCTACCGCTCGATCCCGGCGGGAGCGATTTCCAACGGCAGGTCTGGCAGGCCCTGCGGAGCATCCCCTACGGCCAGACGCGCACCTACGGCCAGATTGCCGAACAGATCGGCCGCCGGCGGGCAGCACGGGCCGTCGGGATGGCCAACAACCGCAACCCGATCGCCATTCTGATCCCCTGCCACCGGGTCATCGGCAGCGACGGTTCGATGACGGGCTACGCCGCCGGAATCGCCATCAAGGAGCGTCTGCTGGCTCTCGAACGCCGCAACACGCCCCGGGCCGAAGGCGAACTCTTCCCCGTTCGGGACGACCGGTGACAAGACGCCCGGCCGGCGCCCGACCAAAGGCGGAAAAACGAACCGCCGGAGCATCCCCTACCGACGCCCCGACTCCCGATCTGCGGAGTCTACCGGGGATTCCACCATCTCATAGGCATTTTTCGAACGGACGGCATAACGCGTCCAGTCGTTGAAGTTGAAGTAGCGCACCACCCACGCGGGATAGGGGCTCCAGTTGATTTTGCGCAGCGTCAGCGGTGAGTGGTCCGCCAGACCGGAATCCGCCGAGAGGATCAGCACCTGCCGTCCGGCGGCCGTAAGCTGCTGCGCCGCGGCCTCCAGTTCGGCCGATGTGGCGCAGTGGCGCAGGTCGAGGTTCCGAGGCAGGTAGAAGCGCGCTTCGGTCACGCGGGGCTCGCCCGAGAAGTGCTGCATGCGGCTGCAGTAGGTTGTCTCCTCGGCGAGGTTCAGCGCCACAACCTCGCCCCGACCGCGGCAATAGTCACGCAGCATGCAGTAAAAGCTGATATCCGGCGTGGTCTGCGCCAGATTGTAGACCATGGCGCCGAGGTTCAGCACCGCCAGTACGCCCAGCACCCACTGCCAGCCGCGCCGCGAGAAGCGTTCGCCCTGTCCGCGGAACAGATCGACGAGAAACCACGGCACGAAGAAGAGCGCCGGGAAGAAGAAGCGGATCTCCTTGTGGGCCAAAAAGAAGTGGATGAGCAGGAAGGGAATCAGCATCCAGGTGACGACGTGGCGAGGATGGCGACAGAAGAAGACAAGCGTCGCGACGAGGGCCAGCAGTCCGAAAAAGATGCCGCCCTCCAACACCGGGGCCGTCAGGTAGTACCACCAGGGTTCGTGGCGGAACAGATCCATCCGGGCATGGAGGATATTCTCCTGCAGGTAGTTCCACGGGGCGAAGACCCACTCGCCGTAGAGCCAGCGGTCGGCCGCCATCCCGACGGCCAACAGCACCGCAACCCCCACCACCATGCCGGCATAGAGCCGCCAGCGGCGATTGAAGCACAACAGCCAGATGCCGTAGCCCAGCAGGGCGAAACCCGCCTGATAGCGGACGATGAAGAGTGCCCCGGCCGCGGCTCCGAGCGCCAGTCCCCAACGGAACTCCTGCCGGGAGTCGCTGCGGCGGTAACGGATCGTCAGCGCCGCAAGCAGCAGCAGGAGATTGCCCGAGAGCATCTCGGCGTTGAAATGGACGTGCAGATAGGCCATAAACCAGAGGAAAAAGCCCGTCAGCAGGAACCACTTGCTCTGTGCTTCAGAGAGTCCGCCGCGCACCGTACGCCAGAAGAAGAGCATCACGACCACCGACAGAAGACCGCTCAACAGCTGCAGCAGCGTCACGGCCAGCCACGGCGACCAGATGCCGGCGGCCGTCAGCCCGCGGCAGACGACCCACGCCACGAAGGGTTGCACGCCGGAGCGCATCTGCAGCGGATACTCCCAGGCCAGATGGTCGACCGTCGGGGTTCCGAAGAGCTTCATGTGGGCATATTCGAGGATCTGGTAGTGTTCGTCAGAGTGGTAGACGCCCCGGCTCAGCAGCGCATAGAGCAGGGTCACCAGGCATCCCGCCACCAGAATCTGTCGGACGGAGATCCGTCGCAAGAGGGTAAGCAGCATGATTTCGAGCGGTTACAAGCGGTTTCGTGAGGCAAAAATAGGGCAAATTCCGCAATATCCGGCCGGCACCGCACAAAATACGATCTCCGGCCGTACAAAAAAGAGGCGCAACCCCAACGGGTTGCGCCTCTTTGAGCGATCCTCCCGGATCAGAGTCCGAAGGAGAGGGTATTGATTCCGTCGTAAACGGCGCTTACCACACCCAGCAGCAGCACGCCGGCCATGCACAGAGCCAGGCTGATGCGCGTACAGGTATCGCTGCGGAAAGTGGCAATCGGCTCGTCCGACGGGGTGATGAACATCGCCTTGACGATCAGCAGGTAGTAGTAGAGCGAGATGACCGTATTGAGCAGGGCGATGAAGACCAGCACGTAGAAACCCGCCTTGAAGGCCGACGCGAAGACGAAGAACTTCGAGAAGAAGCCCGCGAAGGGCGGAATGCCCGCCAGCGAGAAGAGCGCCAGCATCATCATCACGGCCAGTTTGGGATTCGTGCGGTAGAAGCCGTTGTAGTCCTCGAGCGAGACCTTGCCGCCCGTGTGCTGCTCGACGGTCGACAGCACGCCGAAGACCGCCAGGTTGGCCGCCAGATAGACCAGCACGTAGAAGACCAGCGAGGTCATGCCCAGCGCACTGCCGCCGATGACGGCCAGCATGATGTAGCCGGCCTGCGAGATCGACGAGAAGGCCATGAAGCGTTTGAGATCCTTCTGCCGCAGGGCGAAGAGGTTGGCCACCGTGATGCTCAGCACCGTGACGATCCACAGCAGCGTCTGCCACTGCTCGATCATCGGGGCGAAGACCTTGACCAGCGTCGTGAAGAGCACGAACGCGGCCGCAGCCTTCGAGACGACCGAAAGGTAGGAGGTCACGGTCGTCGGAGCGCCCTGGTAGGCGTCGGCCGTCCAGAGGTGGAACGGCACGAGCGAGATCTTGAAGCCCAGGCCCGAGAAGAAGAAGACCAGCGACATGATCTCGAGGGGCGAGCCGTCGAGTCGGGGCGCCATGTCGTCGAAATAGAGCGTACCGGTCGTGCCGTAGAGGAACGAGATGCCGAAGAGCATCAGACCGCTCGAGAAGAGGGCGCAGAGGATGTATTTCGCACCGGCCTCGGCCGAGTGGTGCTTGTACTTGTCGAAGGCCACCAGGCAGGCCATCGGCACCGAGGCCAGTTCGAGTCCGATGAAGAACATCAGGAAGTGGCCCGCCGAGATCATGAAGTACATGCCCAGCAGCGTCGAGAGGGTCAGGATGTAGAATTCGCCCTGTTTGTGGCGGGTGTCCTCACGCCGCAGCCACTGATCGGCCTGCAGGCAGACGATCAGCGCACCGATCGAGAGGATGCTCTTCACCACGCCGTCCATCGGCACCGTGCGGAACATCCCGCCGAAGAGTTCGCCCTCGGGACCCGGGACCAAGTTGACCGCCACCTGAACGAGCAGCAGCACGCACGTCACGGCCGAGAACCAGCGGTGACCGCGCTCGCCGGCGATCAGGTCGTAGAGGAAGACGAGAACAAGGATTGCCGTGAGGGTCAGTTCGGCCCGCATCAGCGGAAATATCGAGGTGTAATCCATACGCTTATCAACTCAAGATGTGTGCAATGAGTTCCGAGACGCTGCCGCGGATCATGTCGCTCACCCACAGCGGGGCCAGGCCCAGACCGGCGACGGCCACAACCAGGCAGATGACCGCGAAGCGTTCGTCCCACGTGGCGTCGGAGAGTTTCAGATGTTCGGGGTTTTGGCACGTGCCGTAGAGGATCCGTCCGATGACGCGCAGGATGTAGACCGCCGTGATGACGATCGACGTGCAGGCGATGACGGTCACCACGCGGTGGAACGTATCGTCGTTCATGAAGGCGCCATTGAAGATCGTCATCTCGGCCACGAAGCCGCTCAGGCCCGGCAGTCCGAGGTTCGCCAGACCGGCGATCACGTAACCCACCGCCAGAAAGGGCATCACTTTCATCAGACCGCTCAGCTGACGCACGTCACGCGTATGCGTACGGCCGTAGATCATGCCGATCAGCGCGAAGAAGAGCGCCGTCATCAGACCGTGGCTCAGCATCTGCAGGATGGCGCCCGTCGAGGCCGTGGTATTCATCATCAGAATGGCGAAGAGCACCAGACCGCAGTGCGATACCGACGAGTAGGCGTTGATGTACTTCAGGTCGGTCTGCACGCAGGCCGAGAAGGCGCCGTAGACCACCGAGATGGTCGTCAGGATGATGAAGATCCAGCTCAGCTCGTGCGCCGCCTCGGGCAGCAGGTACATCGCCACGCGGAAGCAGCCGTAGCCGCCCAGCTTCATCAGCACGCCGGCGTGAAGCATCGAGACGGCCGTCGGGGCCGAGGCGTGACCGTCGGGGCTCCACGTGTGGAAGGGAAACAGGGCCCCCAGCACGCCGAATCCGATGAAGACCAGCGGGAACCAGATCCGCTGCAGCTGGATCGGAATGTTGTGCAGGGCGGCGATCTCCTGCACGTTCATCGTCGTGGCACCGGCACCGAAATAGATGCCCAGGATGCCGATCAGCAGCAGCGCCGAACCGCCCATGAGCATCAGCGTCAGCTTCATGGCCGAGTACTCCTTGCGGCCGCTGCCCCAGACGCCGATCAAGAGATACATCGGGATCAGCGCCACCTCGTAGAACATGAACATCGTGAAGAGGTCGACCGAGATGAAGAATCCGAAGACGCCGACACTCAGCAGACAGAACCACAGGAAATAGGCCTTGACGTCCTTCTGCATCTGCCACGAGGCGAAGGTGCCCGTAAAGACGATGATGGCCGAGAGCAGCAGCATGGCCACCGAGATGCCGTCGACACCCACGGCATAGTGGATGTTGAGCGGGGCGTACCACATGACGCTCTCCGTAAGAAGCATCTGGGCCGTTTCACCCGCCTCACGCAGGCCGAGGTAGTGGAAAACGAGCCATACGGCCAGCGCCAGCAGCACCGTGGATCCCACCACCATCACGGTATGGATCTGCCGCCGTGACTTCGAGAGCCACAACCCCAGCATCATCACCAGGGGTACGGCAGGAAACAGGGATAAGATATTCATAACGTGTTCCGATTAGCAGATTAAAAGAATCAGGATCGTCAGTCCCAACGCACCGCCCATGAACCAGATGCAGTAACGCTGCACACTGCCGCTCTGCATGCCGCGGATCAGGCAGGCGACACCGTTCGTGGCCGAGGCCAGCAGATTGAGGAAGCCGTCGACGACGTGACGGTCGAACCAGGCGATCGGCGTCGAGATGCAGGCGAAGATCACGCGGTGGGTGATGAACTGGTACACCTCGTCGATGTAGAAGCGGTGGTAGGCCGCCCGATGCAGACCGCTGAAACGTTCGGCCAGACGGTCGGCCACGGGCTGCTTCTCACGGGCGTACATCCACGTGGCCAGCGCAATGGCCACGACGGCCACGCAGAGGCTCAGCGTCGCCACACGGCCGTCGATGTGGATCGTGTAGGGGAGGCCGTCCGACGAGACGAACTGCCCGAAGGGGATGAAGCCCGCCACGCAGGTCACCGCAGCCAGAATCAGCAGCGGGAGCGTCATCGTGAAGGGGGCCTCGTGGGGCGTATGCTCGGCGTGGAGCTCGCGGTTCTCGCGGCCCCAGAAGATGCCATAGTAGAGGCGGAACATGTAGAAGGCCGTCAGACCGGCGATGGCCGTCATCACCCACCCCATCACGGGGCTGAAGGCAAAGCAGGCCGTCAGGATCTCATCCTTCGAGAAGAAACCGCTGAAGGGCCAGATGCCGGCGATGGCCAGACAGGCCACGAGGAACGTGATGTGCGTCAGGGGCATGTACTTGCGCAGGCCGCCCATCGTCGACATCTCGTTCGAGTGTACGGCGTGGATGATGGCGCCGGCACCGAGGAACAGCAGCGCCTTGAACATGGCGTGGGTGAAGAGGTGGAACATCGAGGCCATGTAGCCCAGACCGCCCGTGTGGGGGTCGCTCGACGTGCAGACGCCCAGCGCCACGATCATGAAGCCGATCTGCGAGATGGTACTGAAGGCCAGCACGCGCTTGATGTCGCTCTGCACGCAGGCTACCACGGCGGCGTACAGCGCCGTGAAGGCACCGATGTAGGCCGTCCAGTGCAGCACCTCGGGGGCGTAGCCGATGAACAGCGGGAACATCCGCGCCACGAGGTAGACACCGGCCACGACCATCGTCGCGGCATGGATCAGCGCAGAAACGGGTGTCGGGCCCTCCATGGCGTCGGGCAGCCAGATGTGCAGCGGGAACATGGCGCTCTTGCCCGCACCGCCGACAAACATCAGACCCAGCGCCAGCGGGATCATCACCCCGGCGGCGGCCAGCGTCGCGGCGGCGGGCGTGAAAGTGAACGTCCCGGCGTAGTAGCCGTAGACGAGGATGCCGACGAGGAAGCCCAGGTCGGCGAAGCGCGTCACGATGAAGGCCTTCTTCGAGGCGGCGATCGCCTCGGGCTTCGTGTAGTAGAAGCCGATCAGCAGGTAGGAACTGACGCCCACCAGCTCCCAGAAGAGGTACATCTGGAAGATGTTCGTCGCCACGACCAGCCCCATCATGCTCATCGTGAAGAGCGACAGGAAGGCGTAGTAGCGCTGGAAGCCCCGCTCGCCCTTCATGTAGCCGAACGAGTAGATGTGGACCATGAGCGACACGGTGGAGATCACCACCAGCATCATTACCGAGATCGGATCGAGCAGCACACCCAGGTCGATGTGCAGATCACCCGAGATGGGCAGCCAGACCGTATTCCACGGAATGAGGGTCGGGAAGAGGCCTGCGGCGTCGCGTCCGGCCGAGAAATACTCCCAGGCCGTCAGGTAGCTCAGCACGGCCACCACGGCCAGCACCGCCGTACCGATGGCCCCCGCCACCACGGGCCGGAGTTTCATGCCCGCGAGTCCCAGCAGCAGGAAGCTCACGAAGGGCAGCAACAGAATCAGAATCGTATATTCCATAAGCGTTCGTGCACGGGGTTTACCACTTCATCTCCCGCAGGTTCTTGACCTCGATGTTGCGGATGTTGCGGTAGATGTTGATGATGATGGCGATGGCCACGGCGGTCTCCGCGGCGCTCACGCCGATGGCAAAGAGCGTGAAGAAGAATCCCTCCAGCTGCTCCGGGAAGAGGAAACGGTTGAACACCACGAAGTTGATATCCACCGAATTGAGGATCAGCTCCACGGAGATCAGCATCGCCAGCAGGTTGCGGCGCGTGACGAAGCCGTAGAATCCCACGAACATCAGGATCGTGGAGACGACGAGATAATATTCCATTTTGATCATAGCCGTACTTTTTTTAACGTTTGCGGGCGATCATGATACCGCCGACGATGCAGGCCAGCAGCAGTACACTGATGACCTCGAAGGGCAGGACGTAACCGTATTTGTCGGCACTCATCAGCGCATGACCGATGGTCCGCACGTTGAGTTCGCCGTGTTCGAAGTGCTGCGGCAGGAAGTCGTGGCGAAGCAACACCCACAGGCAGACGCCCAGGCTCAGTACCGTGGCGATCAGACCCGCGACGAACTTGTAACCCTTCAGTTCGGGGGCCTTGTCGCCCTCGCTCGACGTCAGCAGGATCGAGAAGACGTAGAGCACCGTGATACCGCCGGCATAGATGAGCAGCTGAACGGCGCCCAGGAACGAGTAGTTGAGCTGGAAGTAGATGCCCGCCGTGCCGAAGAGTACGAAGAGCAGGTAGGTCGCAGCCCGCAGAATACGCTTGGTCGTCACGGCCAGGATGGCGTTCACACAGATGAATATCGCCAGAATGATGAAAACGATCAGTTCGAGAGTTATCTCCATGGCTTAACGATTGAGTTGTTTGACGAGTTTTTCACGGGTGAAGACCGCATGTTCGAACTTCGTGGTGAAGCGGATGGCGCCCGTCGGGCAGCCGTTCACGCACAGGTGGCAGAACATGCACGACCCCAGGTCGTACTCGTAGCGCACCAGGCGTTTCTTCTTCTTGCCCGTTTCGGGGTCGGTGACCATTTCGGTCGTCAGACGGATCGTGCCGTTGGGGCAGTTGGTCTGGCACAGCCCGCAGGCGATGCACTTGTTGTGGCCCTCGGCGTCGTGCGGCATGGTCAGTTCGCCGCAGTAGCGGTCGAACATCTTCAGCGTGGCCCGGTTCTCAGGGTACTGTTCGGTGACCTTCGGCGTGAAGAACTCCCGCAAGGTGACCTTCATGCCCGTGAGAAGGGTTCCCAGGCCGTGGAAAAGTCCTTTGATATAGCTCATAATCAGAAATGCAGTTTGAATACGACGACAATGACCATCAGCAGCAGGTTCACCAGTCCGATCGGCACGAGGTATTTCCACTCGAGGGTCAGGATCTGGTCGATGCGCAGACGCGGGAACGTCCACTTGATCCACATCAGCAGCCACACCACGAAGAAGGCCTTGGCAAAGAACCACACGAAGCCCGGAATGTAGTCCATGGCGGTGTTGAAGCCCTCCCAGCCGGGGATGTGCAGCGGCATCCACCCGCCGAGGAAGATCGTGGCCGCCACACCCGAGATGATGAACAGGTTGACGAACTCGGCCACGTAGAACAGTCCGAAGTGCATGCCCGAATACTCGGTGTGGTAACCGGCCGTGAGCTCCGACTCGGCCTCCGGAAGGTCGAACGGACCGCGGTTGACCTCGGCGTTGCCGGCGATCAGGTAGATGACGAAGGCGATCAGCGCCGGGATGTGGCCCTTGAAGAGGAACCAGCCGTCGGCCTGCCGCTCGACGATCTCGGAGAACTGCATCGTATCGGTCAGCACGACGATCGTGAGGATCGACAGACCGATCGACAGCTCGTAGGAGATCATCTGCGCGCCGCTGCGCATGGCGCCGATGAGCGAGTACTTGTTGTTCGAGCTCCAGCCGGCCAGCAGGATGCCCACCACGCCGATCGACGAGGCGGCCATCAGGAAGAAGACGCCGACGTTGAAGTCGAGGATCTCCAGCCCCCGCGCCACGGGCAGGCAGGCGAAGGCCAGCACCGAAGCCAGAATGACGATATAGGGGGCCAGGTTGTAGAGGAAACGGTCCGAATGGCGGATGGTGATGATCTCCTTGGTCAACATCTTCAGCACGTCGCAGAAGACCTGCACCGTGCCCCACGGCCCCACGCGCATCGGGCCCAGACGGCACTGGAACGCCGCGCAGACCTTGCGCTCCATGAAGATCATCACGATGGCGATCACGGCATACATCAGCAGCAGGCAGACGCCGACGATCACGCATTCGAGGAAGATCGCCAGGCCCTCGGGCATCCACGACGTCAGCAGTCCGTGAACCCAGCTTGTAATTATGCTGAAATCAAACATATCTTCGGGTTTTGCGTTTAACGGTCAATATCGGGGACCACATAGTCCAGCGTTCCGCCGATGGCGATCAGGTCGGCGATCTTCACCCCGCGCGAGATGGTGTCCAGGCAGGCCACCAGCGGAAGGCCCGTCGAGCGGAACTTCATGCGGTAGGGGTACTTGTCGCCGCGGCTCTCGATGAAGACGCCGAACTCGCCGCGGCTCCCCTCGACGGCGGCGTAGTAGCTGCCCTCGGGGATGCGGATCACGGGCTTCATCTTCAGCTGGTAGTCGCCCTCGGGGATGTTGTCGATCAGCTGCTCGATGATGTTCATGCTCTCTTCGATCTCGCGCATGCGGACCATGTAGCGGGCGAAGCAGTCACCCTCGGTGAAGAGCACCTCGTTGAACTGCACCTTGTCGTAGGCGGCATAGGGGTGGCGCTTGCGCACGTCGCAGGCCCAGCCCGAGGCACGTCCCGTACCGCCCGTGGCGCCGAACGAGATGGCATCGCGGCGCGTCAGCACACCCGTACCCTTCAGACGCTCCTGGGCGATGACGTTGCCCGTGAAGACCTCGTGGTACTCGCGCAGTTTCGGACGCATGTAGGCGATGAACTCCTTGGTCTTGCGCACGAACTCCGGATGGATGTCGGCCTGTACGCCGCCGATCGTATTGTAGGTCTGGATCAGACGGCCGCCGGTGGTCTGCTCGAGGATGTCGAGGACCTTTTCGCGGTCGCGGAAGCCGTAGAAGAAGGCCGTCAGGGCACCCATGTCCATGCAGAGGCACGAGAAGAAGAGCAAGTGCGAATCGATGCGCTGCAGCTCGTCCATGATCGTCCGGATATACTTCACGCGGTCGGTCACCTCGACGCCCAGCCCCTTCTCGATGCACATGCACAGCGCATGGCGGTTCTGCGAAGCCCCGAGGTAATCGAGACGGTCCGTCAGGGCCAGCGTCTGCGGGTAGGTCAGCTCCTCGCACATCTTCTCGATGCCGCGGTGGATGTAGCCGCAGTGGGCGTCGAGCTTGCGGATGATCTCGCCCTCGAGCGAGACGCGGAAGCGCAGCACGCCGTGGGTGGCGGGGTGCTGGGGGCCGATGTTGATGACGTACTCCCCTTCGTCGAAGAGGACGTTGCGCTGGCGGATGACGCTGCCGTCGGGCATCAGCTCGTAGGAGGCGGTGCTGTCCTTCGAGACCTCGTTGCTCATGCGCAGCGGGTTGAGCGACGGATCGTAGTCCTTGCGCAGGGGGTAGCCCACCCAGTCGTCGCGCAGGAAGAGGCGGCGCATGTCGGGGTGGTTCAGGAAGCGGATGCCGAAGTAGTCGAAGGCCTCACGCTCGTTGAGTTCGGCCGCCTTCCAGAGGTCGCACACCGAGGGAAGCACCGGATTTTCGCGGTTGGCGGTCAGCGTCCGCAGGACGACATTCTCGCCCGTAGACGTCGCCTCGAGGTGGTAGACCACGCCGAAGCCCTCCTCGCCCCAATCCATGCCCGTGAGGCTGCGCAGGAAATCGAAGCCTTCGTGATGGAGGCGCTTGGCCAGGTCGTGGAACCGTTCGGACGGCACGGTAAACATCCCGTCGCCGTTCTCCGACCACACGGCCGCGGGCTCCCACGCCGTGATTTTATCTTTCAGATTACTGTTCATGGTTCGAATCTCGATCTTCTACATTCAGTTCGTTCTTTTCGGCCGTCAGGTCGCGGCGCATCAACTCCTCGTACTCCTCCTGGCTGATCTGGCGGTTGACGTCGCCGAAGAAGCGCTGCACCTTGACCTTGCGCTGCAGCTGCATCAGTCCGTAGAGCATCGCTTCGGGACGCGGCGGGCAGCCCGGGATGTAGACATCCACCGGAAGGATCTGGTCCACGCCGTTGACCACGTGGTACGACTTCTTGAACGGACCGCCGCTGATGGCGCAGCCGCCCGTGGCAATAACGTACTTCGGGTCGGCCATCTGGTCGTAGAGACGTTTCAGTACGGGGGCCATCTTGTGGGTGATCGTACCGGCGACCATGATGAAGTCGGCCTGACGTGGGGAGGCGCGGGCCACTTCAAACCCAAAGCGGGCAAAATCGTAGCGCGCGGCGCCCACGGCCATGAACTCGATGCCGCAGCAGCTCGTGGCGAAGGTCAGCGGCCAGAGACTGTTGCTGCGGCCCCATTCGATCACCTCGTCCAGGCATCCCACGACGACGTTCGTGCCGTGCTCGCGCAACTCGCGAATCATCGATTCGATGTACTCGTTGTCGTTGAAGTCTTCGTACTTCATCGACTTGATGCGGGGTTTTCCTACTTCCATTCCAAAGCTCCTTTCCGCCAGGCATAGGCCAGGCCCAAAATCAATACGACCAGGAAGAACAGGATGCTCACCAGCCCGTAGGTGCCGAGATCCTGCACGACGACGGCCCACGAGAAGAGGAAGACCGTCTCGACGTCGAACATCAGAAAGAGGATGGCAAAGAGGTAGTAACCCACCTTGAACTGCATCCACGAACGTCCGTGCGTCGGAATACCGCATTCGTAGGCCTCACCCTTCTGGGGGTTGTACGAACGCGGCGAGATGGCGCGGGCGATGCCCAACGCGACTGCAACCAGCGCAATGGCCGTAAGAATGACGACCACCAATAGCGTGAAATACATATATTAATTTATTTATGGATTCGACGGTTGCTGCGACCGGCGGAAGGAGGGCTCCCGGGGTCGGTTACTGGGTCCGTCCTGCGGCCAATATCGGCGGAGGCCGTGCTCCGCGGCGGCGGAAGACGGAGCCGGGCGGGTCAAATCAGCAGGCACCCGAGCGAAATGACATAGTCATCCACCGCAGAGCCGGGCCCGGCGTCGGAGTGCCGGGCCGAGGCGATCCGCACCCCGAAGGCGCGCTCCACGCCGGCACGCTGCACGGCACGCTGCCGCACGACGAACTTGTGTTCGAAGATGACAACCGGGGATTCGGCCTGGAATTCGCAGGAGTGGGTCCACGCAGAGAGCTGGTTGCGAACGGCATCGGAAGCACCGTCGGATTCGGTCGAGCAGGTCAGCACCGACTGGTTGTCGTGGACCTCGTTCCGGAAAGATACACCTTCCAGACTCCCCGTCAGAACGAAGAGCAACAGAATCAGCAAGTATTGAATTCTCTCCACCATCGGATTAGCGGCATTTCGCGTTGCGAAGATACGCTCTTTCGCGCAGAAAACACAACCCCGAGGCAAAAATTTTTTAAAAAGTCGGTTTTTCGGCTCCGAAGCCGGGGTCCGAACGGACGTCGGACCTTCCCGGACGACAATCGCCGCCGGGTCGACAACCGTCAGCCGGCATCCCCGGATCTGGATTCTGGAAAAATATCGGTGTTTTTGCCTCTTCGAACCCAAAAAATCGTATCTTTGAGAAGAATTCCAAAACATTCATTATTCACCCAAACACTACACTCATGAAAAAACTTCTGCTTTGTCTGGCCCTGGCCGGCATGACCTCGGCCCTGTACGCCCAGGAGGGCGGCGACATGCTCGTTTCGGGATCGTTGTCCTGGAAATCCTCCAGCTCGAAGGCCACCGTAGCCTCGACCTCCGCCACCGAGAAGGGGTCGCGCAGTTTCGAAATCACACCGCAGTTCCACTACTTCGTCATCGACAAACTTTCGGTCGGCGGCGCCATCGGCTACAGCTTCACGAAGGATCCGAACCGCAACAACTCCACCAACGGCGACCAGCTCTTCGACAAGAGCGGACTCTTCATCATCCGCCCGATGGTCAGCTACTACATCTCGCTGGGTGAGAAATTCTACTACGTTCCGCGTTTCTACGTGGGCGCAGGCTTCGGAAAGAACAAATCGGAGATCAACGATACGGATGTCACCGAGCAGAACACCTCGATGTTCCAGGTAGGTCTCAACTTGCTCAACTTCGAATTCCGGCCTTCGGACCACATCGGCATCATGTTCAATGCCGGCGACCTGGGCTACCGCACCGACATCACCAAGGAGGGCGACAACAAACTCTCGAACCGCAGCTTCTCGCTCGGTCTGAACCTCGGCGCCACGATCGGATTCAACTACTACTTCTGATCCTGCCCGCCGTCAAGGCCCGTTCCACACCGCCGTTCTCCTGGGAAACGGCGGTTTTTCGTATAAATTGAAAGCTCCGGAGGCAATATCTCGATTTTTTTGCGTAATTTTGAGAAATAACCTTTCAAACCAACACCATGAAACTACCCTATGCTGAACCCTACAAGATCAAGATGACCGAGGCCATCCGCACGTCGACCCGCGAAGAGCGCGAAACCTGGATCCGTGAGGCCCACTACAACCTCTTCAAGCTGCGCGCCGACCAGGTGACGATCGACCTGCTGACCGACTCCGGCACGGGCTCGATGTCCGACCGCCAGTGGGCCGCCATGATGACCGGCGACGAAAGCTATGCCGGCGCCTCCTCCTACTTCCGGCTGCGGGCCATGGTCGAGAAGCTCTTCGGCATGCCCTACTTCCTGCCGACCCACCAGGGACGCGCCGCCGAAAACGTCATCTTCTCGGCGCTGCTCCACGAGGGTGACATCGTCCCCGGCAACTCGCACTTCGACACCACGAAGGGACACATCGAGTTCCGCCGCTGCCACGCCGTCGACTGTACGATCGACGCCGCAGCCGACACCCAGCTCGAACTCCCCTTCAAGGGTGAGATGGACACGGAGAAACTCGAAAAGGTCCTGCGCGAGAATCCCCGCGAGAAGGTTCCGTGCGTGGTGCTGACCATCACCAACAATACGGCCGGCGGACAGCCCGTCTCGATGCGCAACATCCGCCAGACGGCCGAGGTATGCCGCCGCTACGGCGTGCCCTTGCTCATCGACTCGGCGCGCTTTGCCGAGAACGCCTACTTCATCAAGACCCGCGAAGAGGGCTATGCCGACCGTTCGATCAAGGAGATCACCCGCGAGATCTACTCCTACGCCGACATCATGACCATGTCGGCCAAGAAAGACGGCATGGTGAACATGGGCGGACTGGTGGCCATGCGCTCCGAGGAGCTCTTCACGCGCGCCATGTCGTTCTGCATCATGTACGAGGGGTATGTCACCTACGGCGGCATGTCAGGACGCGACATGGATGCCCTGGCCGTGGGGCTGGACGAGAATACGGAGTTCGAGCAGCTTGACGCCCGCATCCGCCAGGTGAAACTGCTGGGCGACCTGCTCGACGAGTACGGCGTACCGTATCAGCGGCCGGCCGGCGGACACGCGATCTTCATCGACGCCAAGAAGGTACTGCCGAACCTCCCGAAGGAGCAGTTCATTGCCCAGACGCTGGCCGTGGAGCTCTACATCGAGGCGGGGATCCGCGGCGTGGAGATCGGCTCGATCCTCGCGGACCGCGACCCCGAAACGCACGAAAACCGTTATCCGGCCCTCGAACTGCTGCGTCTGGCCATCCCGCGCCGCGTCTATACGGACAACCACATCCGCGTCATTGCCGCCGCCTGCCGCAACATCTACGAACGCCGCGCCGAGATCACGACCGGCTACCGGATCACCTTCGAGGCCCCGATCCTGCGACACTTCACCGTCGAACTCAAAAAGATCGAATAATCCCGCCATGAAACGACTTCTGTTGACACTGGCCGCTCTCGGAACGGCCTTCACCCTGCAGGCGAAGATCACCCTGCCGGTGCTCTTCAGTGACAACATGGTACTCCAGCAACAGAGCGATGCCCGCTTCTGGGGAACGGCTTCGGCGGGTAAAAAGGTGACGATCCGACCGTCGTGGAGCAAACACCCCGTTACAACGACGGCCGACCGCGAGGGCCATTGGCAGACGACCGTTCCCACTCCCGAGGCGGGCGGTCCCTACACCATCGAGCTGAGCGACGGCGAAGCGCTGAAGATCAACAACGTCCTGATCGGCGAGGTGTGGTTCTGCTCCGGACAGTCGAACATGGAGATGCCCATGGGCGGCTTCCGGAATCAGCCCGTCGAGGGGGCCACGGAGGTGATCGTCGGAGCCAAGGCCTCAACGCCGATCCGCATCTGTACCGTCCAGCGCGCCACGGCCCGCACGCCGCAGGAGAGCTGTTCGGCCCGCTGGCTGGAGAACACGCCCGATGCGGTCGCCGCCTCCAGTGCCACGGCCTATTACTTTGCCCGTTACCTCGAGCAGCGGCTCGACATTCCAGTCGGAATCATCGTCACCTGCTGGGGCGGAACCCCCGTCGAGGCATGGATGGACCGCCCTGCCCTGGAGGCCTTCCCGGAATTCGACCTCTCGTTCCTCGACCGGAACGACAAGATCAACCACCCGTCGCATCAACCCACGATGCTCTACAATGCGATGATCGCCCCGCTCATCCCCTATACGATCAAGGGATTCCTCTGGTATCAGGGCGAGGAGAACCGCAACCGCCCGGCCCAGTATCAACGGCTGATGCCGGCCTTCGTCGAGATGCTCCGCAAGAACTGGGGCCAGGGTACCCTGCCGTTCTACTACGTGCAGATCGCACCCTACAAGTACGGAGTTTCCGATCTGGTGGGCGGTTCGGCGCTGCTGCGTGAGGCCCAGATGCGCAATCTCGACGAGATTCCGGCCAGCGGCATGGTCGTCACGCTCGACATCGGCAACAAAACCTGCATCCATCCGGCACGCAAGGCTCAGGTCGGTCAGCGGCTGGCCTGGCTGGCGCTGTACAACGACTACGGCATCCGGGGATTCGAACCCAACGCCCCGGTCTACGAGTCGATGAGCGTCGAGGGCAACCGTGCCCTGCTGACCTTCCGCACGGGCAAGAGTTCGCTGGCGCCGCTGGGTGACGAACTCGCCGGGTTCGAGGTGGCCGGAGCCGACCGGGTCTTCCATCCGGCCAAGGCGTGGATCGACGGCCGCAAGGGTGTGCTGATCGTCTCCAGCGAGGAGGTTCCAACGCCGGTTGCCGTACGCTACGCCTTCCGCAACTATGCCGAAGCCTCGCTCTTCAACACCAGCGGCATTCCCGCCTCGTCGTTCCGCACCGACGACTGGGAACTCCCCGTCAAATAATCCGGCAGCCTCCCGGGGGAGGCAAGGCGGGGGGGGGAGCGAAAAATAAAATCGTCCCCGACTCGGCCGGCCCATCCCATGAAAAAACCCTGTCCCGTGAATCCGGAACAGGGTTTTTCAGGTCGGTCGCACGCCGACGGGACTCCCGCCGCAGGCCCGCCGCCGTCAGAGCAGCGTCTCGAGGATCTGCACGGCATTGAGTGCCGCCCCCTTCTTGATCTGGTCGCTCACGCACCAGAACGTCAGGCCGTTTTCATCGGTCAGATCCTTGCGGATGCGGCCCACGTAGACGGGATCCTTGCCGGCGATGAACAGCGGCATCGGGTAAACCTTGTTGGCCGGATCGTCCATCAGCACCACACCCGGCGCCTGGGCAAATGCCGCGCGAGCCTCCTCGACCGAAACCGGACGCTCGGTCTCGAGCCAGACGCTCTCCGAATGGGCCCGCATCACCGGCACCCGTACGCAGGTGGCCGACACACGGATATCGGAGTGCATGATCTTGCGCGTCTCGTTGAACATCTTCATCTCCTCCTTCGTGTAGTCGTTCTCGGTGAAGACGTCGATATGCGGAATGACGTTGTAGGCCAGCTGGAAGGCGAACTTCTCGACCGTCGGCTCCTTGCCGGCGGCCAGTTCGGCATACTGATTGACCAGTTCGGTCATGGCCGAGGCTCCGGCTCCGCTGGCCGACTGGTAGGTTGCCACGTGCACGCGGCGGATATGCGAAAGCTTCTCGATGGCGTTCAACGCCACAACCATCTGGATCGTCGTGCAGTTGGGGTTGGCGATGATCCGGCGCGGAGCACACTTCGCATCCTCGGGATTCACCTCCGGAACGACCAGCGGCACGTCGGCATCCATGCGGAAGGCACTCGAGTTGTCGATCATCAGGGCGCCGTATTTGGTGATCGTATCGGCAAATTCGCGCGAGGTGCCGGCACCGGCCGACGTCAGGGCGTAATCCACCCCCTTGAAATCGTCGTTATGCTGCAACAGACGGACCGTCAGATCCTTGCCGCGGAAACGGTAGGTCCGTCCGGCGCTCCGCTGGGAGCCGAACAGCAGCAATTCGTCGATCTTCAGATCGCGTTCTTCGAGGATTTTCAGGAACTCCTGTCCTACGGCGCCACTGGCGCCCACAATGGCAATTCTCATGTTGTTTCCTAATTTAACGGATAGCGGGACAAGTTGTCCGGACAAATATAGTAAAATTTTTTAAGAACCCAAGCCCTTCACCCCGCATAACGACATCTGCCGTCTCAGATTCCCGGCCCCAAGGCTGCGAAGCGGAGCCCGGCGGACAGAGGTCCGGGACTCTACCCGAAAAACTCCTCCTCGTCGCTCTGCTCGGGGCCAGCGGCATCCATCTCGTCCTCACAATCGTAGTGGGGCATCATCGTCGGCCGCACGAACTGGTCCGTACGGCTCACGCCCAGGTGTCCGTCGTCGTAGACCCGCTTGAGGAACTCGCCCACGATCGGCAGAGCCGCCACGCTACCCTCACCGCCCGAAAGGAAGTGCACCGACTGATCCTCACCGCCGACCCAGGCGCCGGCCACCAGTTTCGGAGCCACACACATGAACCAGGCGTCGCGGTTCTTGTTCGACGTACCGGTCTTGCCGCCGATCTCCATGTCCGTGAGTCCGAACTGCCACTTCAGACGTCCGGCCGTTCCGGCATTGACCACCCCTTCGAGCATCGTCAGCATCGTATAGGCCGTGCGTTCGCTGATGGCGTCCTGCGACTGCGGGATGAACGAGGCGATCAGATTGCCCTGCCGGTCCTCGATGCGCGTCACGAAGATCGGGTCGGTATGCACCCCCTCGTTGGCGAAGGTCGAGAAGGCGCTGACCATCTCGTAGACGTTCGATTCGGAGGTGCCCAGGCAGAGCGCCGGAACCGGATCGATGTAGCTGCGGATACCCATGTTGTGGATGAAGTCGGCGACGGCCTCGGGCTGCTTGGCCTGCTTCATGATCCAGGCCGAGTAGTTGTTGCGGCTGCGGGCCAGGCCCCAGCGCAACGGATGCAGCACGCCGTCGTAGACCACCTTGCCGGCCTCCTTCGGCGACCAGGCCGTGCCGTTGGCCGTCTCGATCGTCGTCGGCAGGTTCGGAACCATCGTACAGGGGGTGAAGCCCAGATGGTCGATGGCGAAGGTATAGACAAAGGGCTTGATCGTCGAACCGATCTGGCGTTTGCCCTGTTTGGCCATGTCGTACTTGAAGTAGCGGAAGTTCGGACCGCCGACGTAGGCCTTGACATAACCCGTGCGGGGGTCCATCGCCACCATCGCCGCCCGCATGATGCGCTTGTGGTGGAGGATCGAGTCGCGCGGCGTCATCACCGTATCGCGTTCGCCCTTGTAGGTGAAGACCCGCATCGGGCAGGGTTCGTCGAACGACGCCGTAATCTGCCGCTCGCTGAAGCCCGCCCGCTTCATCTCGCGGTAACGGTCCGAATAGCGGATCGCCTGACGCATGATCCGCTCACGCTCCTCACGGTCCGTATCGAGGAACAACACCTTCGTGCGGCGGTACTGCGCATCCATCTTGGGCTGGATGATCGTCTCCATCTGCTTCTGCACGGCCTGTTCGGCGTAGGCCTGCATCCGCGAATTGATCGTCGTGTAGATCTTCAGGCCGTCGCGGTAGATGTTGTAGGGCGTACCGTCGGCCTTGCGGTTCTTGTGGCACCAGCCGTAGAGTGGATTCTCGTCATACTCCTTGACCGCCTGGTCGTAGTCCCACTCGTTGTAGAACTGGCTGCGCTTCGGGCGGTCGGCACTCATCACCAGACGCAGCATCTCGCGGAAATAGGTCGCCGAGCCCTCGTTGTGCGAAATGGGGCGGTAGTTCAGCACGATGGGCAGCGCCGCAATCGAGTCGCGTTGCTTGCGCGTCAGCGCCCCGGACTCCTCCATGCGCGTGAGGACCAAATTGCGGCGGGCCAGCGCATTGTCCGGGTTCCGCACGGGCGAATAGCGCGTCGGGGCGTTCACCACGCCGACCAACACGGCCGCCTCCTGTACGTTGAGATCGTGGGGCTCCTTGTTGAAGAACGTATGGGCCGCCGACTTGATGCCGTAGGCATTCGAACCGTATTCGACCGTATTGAGGTACATGGCGGCGATCTCCTCCTTCGTATAGTTGTATTCGAGTTTGAGGGCCGTGATCCACTCCTTGAGTTTCGCCGTCACGAGCTTGGTCATACGGGCCACGCGGCCGCGGTTGCGGGCCGTATCGCGCGGGAAGAGGTTCTTGGCCAGCTGCTGGGTGATGGTCGAGCCGCCGCCCTGCGAGGTGTTCTGCAGCAGCACGGTCTTGAAGGCCACGCGGGCCAGCGACGGAATGTCGATGCCCGAGTGGCTGCGGAAGCGGGCATCCTCCGTGGAGATGAGCGCCGCGACGATCGGCGGCACCTCATGGCCGTCGAGGCGGATATGGAGCGTCGAGTCCGTCGGATAGAGGTCGGCATACTGCACGTAGGAGCGGTTCTGCACGAAGAACGTGCCGATGACCTTGCCGTCTTCGGAGTAGATCTCCGTGGCCAGATTGCTGCGGGGGTTCTCCAGCTCCTCGAACGAGGGCAGGCGGCCGAAGAGGCCGAGCGCCGTCAGCAACAGCAGCAGTGCCAGCAGTACGAAAGGTGCAAAGGCCACGCCCCAGATCCATTTGATCGCTTTGGGGCTGATGCCCGACTTCTTACGTTGTTCCATAAGACCGAATTTTGCCGTAAAGATACAAAATATTCCCTAAAATGGGAGTCCGAGCGATCCGCCGATCCACACCCCGCCGGTCGAGGGGCGGTAGCACGAGAGGGTGAAGGTCGAGGTGCCCGAGGCGGGTTGGCGGAAGAGGTTGAAATCGAAAACCACGTCGCCGCCCACCGACCAGATCCGCTGCCACGCGAGCGCTCCCCCGACCGGAGTCCGGAAACGGGCGTAGTCGCCGCCGACGTTGAGCCGGATGCGCTTGAAGTAGATCACCGAGCCGATACCCCCCTCGGGATAGCAGAGCGGCAACTGGTAGTTGGCCTCACAGGCCGTGTAGTTGTTCGAGACGATGTCGGCCGAAGTGAAGCCCCGCGGGATGAGGCGCGTGGACTTGTAGCTCAACGGGGCATAGCCCCCCGGGAACTTGTAACCGCCGATCGAAGTCTGGTAGGTCGCGGCTACCGAAAGCGAGTGGTGGCGCATCACCCCCGGCAGATAGGCCTGTCCGTAGAAGAGGATCAGATCGCTGAAATAGCGGTCCGCCGGATTGAACGTATAGCTGGTCGAGAGGGTGTAGCCCCAGCGGGGGGCGAAGTCGCGGTGAGCCATGCGCACCTGGTCCGAATAACCCAGTCCGAAGGCGACCTGATGCAGCCCCTCGCGGAAGCCGACATGCTGGATGTTGGTGATTCCGCCCCCTTCACCCCACTCGATCTTGCCCAGATCGGCCACCATGCCGTTCGAGTAGTTCCAGCGGGCCGAGACCGAGAACTGGCGCGTATGGTAACCGCGTTGCAGATAGAAGGGCAGCGTGGCCGACAACCCCACGGAGTAGTACTTGTCGGGGGCCGGACGCGACTGATACTCATACTTTCCGGTTTGGGCGTTGTACTGTCCGAGCGAATAGAAGAGCTGGTTGCCGCCGTACGAGGCGTCGAGATCGAAGCGGATGCCCAGTCCGTAGTAGCGTACGCCCAGATTGAAGAGCGACCCTTCGGAACGGTTCCAGCCGTAGGAGGCGTAGGCCTCGGTATTCGAGAGCAGGTTCTGCGAGATCAGCGTCACACCGGCATTCAGGTCGATCGACTGCTCCTCGACCAGCGAGAAGGGATTGAAAGCCAGCGGCATCCAGCTGTGAACGTTGACCAGATTGGGCACTTTGGCGTAGCGTTTTGCCCGGAAATCCGAACTCTGAAGCGTCGAGTCGGCCATCGCGAAGCGCACCGTATCGAGATTCAGCACCTCCCAGCGACGGCGCGGCGGATTGACCCGGTTCAGCGGCACGCGCCGCGCCTCGACGGGAATCCGCACGCTGTCAGCCGGCTGTGAGGCCAGGCGGTATCCCCGTCGGTCGTAGGTCGTCACCAGCAGCCGGTCCCCGGCCGGTGCCGGGTCAAACGAACCATAGGTCGAGGTCGTCAGGCGGTATTCGCACCTCTCGGTCAGATCGTAGCAATGAGCCTCATCCTTGCCTGAGGCGATCGAGCCGTAGTAGAGCCGTCCGTCGGAGGCCCGCAGGTCCGAAAGCGTAATGTAGGCCCCGCGGGTCACGGCGTGCAGCCCCCCGGCATCGATCCGTCCGATCCACATGCCGCTGCCGTCCGTAACCAGCACATACCACGCCCGCGTCCGGTCGTCCCACGCCAGTCCGTGCAACTCCGTGCGGTCGGGCGCCGCGAAGCGCTCCTCCTCTCCGCCGTTGCGCCGCACGACCACCGTATAACGGCCCTCGGGCGCATATTCGACCCACCCCAGCGCATCGGGAGTCGAGGTGGGATAGAGCGCCCGCCGGGCCGGACCGACCGTCCGGGTCCGGCCATCGGCCAGATTCATGTAGCAGAGCTGCGAATTGACCCGCTGTTCGAAGAGGGCCGAGCGGCGGTATTCGGTCCACCAGACGCGGCCGTTGCCCAGCGTCGGGCGCGTGGAGATCAGCCCCGTCGCAGCCACCTCACGCTCCCGACCCGTGCGGAGGTCCACCGTCACGAAGCGCGACACGCGGTCCAGATCGGTCTTCACGGCCAGCACCGCCGTATCGCCCAGCGCCAGCGGCCATTGGTATTCGGTATGGTTGCGCTCGGGGAGTTCGACGAGCGGCCGGGCCGTGTCCGGCTCCTCGGGCAGCGACGACCAGAAGCGTTCCAGTTCGTCGAACGTCTCGCGGAAGAGCCGGCTGACATTCGTATCGTAGTACTTCTCCAGCGCGATGCGCGTCGTGGCCAGCATGTAGGGGTTGCGCGACCCAAACCACGCCACGCGGTCCCAGACATTCTCGCCGTAACGCTCCCAGGCGTAGGAGCAGATCTGATAACCCAGTTCGTAATGGTCGGGGATGTAGTCGCGGTAGGAGCCGCAGAACCAGCGGTCGATGTTGCGGTGGTCGCGCCCGACGCTGCCCATGGCCCGGTAGGCCATCGAGAAGGAGGGCTGCAGTCCGCGGCCGAACGACGACATCATCGTCTCGGACATCACCGCATCTCCCTCCATGGCCCATACCGGCATGCACAGCAGACCGATGGTCGAGCCCTGCTGCCCGAGGATGTAGCTCAGCACGCGGATCACCCCCCGATTGAGGTTGTTGTACTGGACGGCATGGCGGTACTCGTGGGCCACCAACTGCTTGTACCACGGCATCGAATAGCTGTCGATGGCCGGCGAGGTGAGGAACTCCACGCGTTTGGGAAGGTACATCACCAGTCCGTTCGACTCGAAGTTCTCGGGGTGCATGACAAACGGAATGCGCATCGGCCCGTGGCGGAAGCCGTAGGCGATGTCGGGCTGCACGGCGCGGATGTAGAAGAGCGTGCGCCGCGCCAGCTCCGAGACCGTATCGGGATAGATCATCCGCACGTCGGGCGTACGGATCGTCGACCACTTGAGCGGAGGATCCGAGCCCCACGTGTAATACTGGGCCTCGGCACGCCGCACACCGAAAAGCAGCGCGGTGAGCAGCAACACGAACAACAGCACCCGTCTCACCTCAGTTGCCGGCCTTTTTGCAACGGTAGCCGCTGCTGGTGAGCAGGTTGACGATGCGGTCGCGGTGGTCGCCCTGAATGATGATTTCGCCCTCCTTGGCCGCTCCGCCGACGCCACACCGGGTCTTGAGCATCCGGGCCAGAGCCTGCAGATCCTCGTCGCGCCCGACGAAGCCCCGCACCAGCGTGACGACCTTGCCGGCGCGCTGCTTGCGGTCGAGCCATACGCGCAGCTCCTGCCGCTGCGGCGGAAGAGTCTCCGCCTCGGGCTTCGCGGCGGTCTCGTATTTGAAGTCGGGATTGGTCGAGTAGACCATCCCCAAGCGGGATTTCCAGTCGTTGTCTGCCATAAATCGTGTTCGGAAGGTAGGAATTAAACGCCGATCGGGCGCCTTTATTTTGCGCAAAAATACGAAATTATTTATCTTTGTATGCGTATGGCCAGGAAGTTCACCGAAAAACCCCGCAAATCACACCCCTTCGCCCATGCGAAGAGCCTCGAGGAGCTCCCCCGCCCGCTGCCGGCCAACCCCGACCAGCGGCTGGTGAAGGTCTATGTCGAAGGCTATGAGGATGTCGCCTTCTGGCGCGGCATCTTCGACCACTTCCGCAACCCCTATCTGCGTTTCGAGATCTCGGTGCCCGACCGCGGCGACCTGCCCAAGGGCAAGAAGGTGCTGCTGGGGATGATCCCCCAGTCGTCCGAGGAGATGATCCTCTGCGTCGACTCGGACTTCGACTACCTCTTTGCCGGGCGCACCGAACAGTCGCGCCAGCTGGCCGACGCCCGCTTCATGTTCCACACCTACGCCTACGCCACCGAGAACTACCTCTGCTACGCCCCCTCGCTGCACAACGTCTGCGTCAAGGCCACCAAGAACGATACGCGCATCTTCGACTTCGTGCGCTTCCTGCACGAATACTCCTGCACGATCTACCCGCTCTTCCTCTGGTATGCCTTTTCGGCGCAGCTGGCCTCGGAGCACGTCTTCCCGCTGGCCGATTTCAAATCGTCGGTGCGGCTGGGCTACCTCGAGATCGAGAACAACGGCGAACGCACCCTCGAATGGCTGCAGCGCAACGTCGCCAAGCGCGAAGAGCTGCTCAAGCGCCGCAATCCGCGGATGATCGAACCCATGAAGGAGTTCGAGACCCAGCTCCGGCAGCGCGGCGTGAAACCCGAAAACACCTACCTCTTCATGCACGGCCACACGCTGATGGACAACGTGGTGATGGTGCTGCTGAACACCGTCTGCGAGAAGCTGCGCGACATGTCGATCGCACGGATCACCGCCTCGCAGAAGCAGGGCGTGGCCCTGAAGAACGAGATGTCGAACTACACCAATTCGCTGCGGTCGATCCGCGACGTGCTGCTCGACAACGAAAACTATACGGCGTGTCCGCTCTACAAGAGCCTGCAGCGCGACATCGAACGCTATATTGCCCGCATGATCTGGAACATGAAACGCAACGGCGAAATTCGTGAACAGTCGGTCGTGGGCATCCTTCACCGGCTCCGTCAGGGAGTCTTTTAGAGAGGGGCTAATGAGAGAGGGGGGGGGCCATGGGGCGGCCGATCCGTTCTAAACCGGAAGCACACGAACATCCGGAACCCGCACAACAAAAAAAGAGAGCCGTCGGGCTCTCTTTTTTCATGGACTCCAATGGGCGGCCAATCAATACTGCCCCTGCTTCTTGCGCACGACACGTACGGTGGACTGCGTCGCCTGGCGGATGAAGACCTGCGGACCGCGGGCATAACGCCGCCACAGATCATCCGTATAACCGCGGATGGTCAGCAGTTCCATGTCGCGCGTCGTCATCACGTCGAAGCCCGACTCGCGCAACGCCCGGACCACCTCGTCGATATGCCACGAATTGTCGACACACAGACTCAGGTTGACCGCCGAGTTGTGGATCAGATTGGTCTTGATGCGGAAGTGCTCGAGCAACGAGAAGATCGTCGCGAACTTCTCCTCCAGCACGAACGAGAAGTCGCGCGAACGGATCGTCAGCAGCACCTGATCCTTCTTCAGAATCAGAATCGGGACGTCGACCGGCGCCGACATGCCGCGGATCACCGTTCCCGGTTTGCGCTTGTCGCCAAACGGACGCACGTAGAGCGGGATGTTCTTGTTCTGCAGCGGTTTGATGGTCTTCGGGTGGATGATCTGCGCACCGCTGTAGGCCAGTTCGATGGTATCCAGATAGTTCAGCTCGGCGATCTGCACGGCGTCGGGGAAGATCTTCGGGTCGGCGTTCAGCACGCCGTCGACATCCTTCCACACCGACATCGACTCCGCATCGAGGATATTGGCCACCACGGCTGCCGAGTAGTCCGACCCTTCGCGGCCCAGCGTGGTGGTGGTTCCGTCGGGCGCCCCGCCGATGAAGCCCTGTCCGATGAAAATCGTCTCCGGCCCCCCTTCGACCGCCTCCCGCAGCAGCGGCGTCGAAGCCGCAAGATCGACTCCGGCATCCTTGTGACGCTGTTCGGTGACAAAGCACCGGCGCATGTCGATCCAGCGGTTCGGAACCCCGGCGTAGTTCAGATACTCGGAGATGATCGTCGTCGAGACCAGTTCGCCGTAGGCCACGATCGTGTCGTACCACAACTCGGCCTCTTCGGGGAGGTAGCGGGTCTGTGTGGCGACGTGCTCCAGCTCGTCGAAAAGACGCTCGACACGCTCCAGCTGTCGGTGTTCGTGCCACAGATCGTCGATGATCTCGGCGTGGTACTGCCGCAACTGTGCGATATGGTCGAGCGACTGCTGCCGGTCGCCCTTCTGGAGTCCCTCGAAGACCTTCTCCAGGGCATTGGTCGTCTTTCCCATCGCCGAGACGATGATGAAGAGATGTTGTTCGTCGTCGATGATCCGGCGCAGGTTTCTCACCCCGTCGGCATTCCGCACCGACGCGCCTCCGAATTTGTAGACCTTCATATTTTTCCTTATTAACCTAACCTTCTGTTGATTCGGCAAGGCACGGAGGGCCTCGCAGCGAAGCCCCCGTGCCGTTGCCACCTCTTGCCGGCAGCCGCCGCTACTCCCCGACCGGGCGATACGGCACACCGATATTCTGGAAGAGGAACGCGTACATGTCGGTGGCATCGTCGATGCGCTTCGAGGTGGGCTTGCCGGCTCCGTGACCCGCCTTCGAGTCGATGCGGATCAGCACCGGGGCATCCCCCGCCTGGGCATACTGCATCTCGGCGGCGAACTTGAACGAGTGGGCCGGAACGACGCGGTCGTCGTGGTCGGCCGTCATCACCAGCGTCGCCGGATAGACCGTACCCTTTCGGATGTTGTGCAGCGGCGAATACTTATAAATATAGGAGAACTGCTCGGCGTCTTCCGACGAACCGTACTCCACGGCCCAGCCCCAGCCGATCGTGAACTTGTGGTAGCGCAGCATGTCCAGCACGCCGACCTGCGGCAGGCAGACGGCAAAGAGATCCGGGCGCTGCACCTCGCACGCGCCGACCAGCAGACCGCCGTTCGAGGCGCCGTTGATGGCCAGCCGCTCCTTCGAGGTGTACTTTTGGGCGATGAGGTATTCGGCCGCCGCGATGAAGTCGTCAAAGACGTTCTGCTTGTTTTCGAGCATGCCGGCCTTGTGCCAGGCCTCGCCGTACTCCGAGCCGCCGCGCAGGTTGGCCACACAGTAGATGCCGCCCTGCTCGACGAACATCAGCGCCGAGGGGTTGAAGGCCGGTGTGACATTGATCTGGAAGCCGCCGTAGCCGTAGAGCAGGCAGGGATTCTTGCCGTCGAGCTTCATGTCCTTGCGGCGGGTGATGAACATCGGCACCTGCGTACCGTCCTTCGAGGGGTAGAAGACCTGCTCGGTGACGTAGAGCGAGGGGTCGAAGGCCACCTCGGGGGCCTTGTAGAGGGTCGACTCGCCCGAGGCGATGTCGTAGCGGTAGATCGTGGCGGGCGACGTGTAGTTCGACAGCGTGTAGTAGAGCTCCGCAGCCTCCTTTTCGCCGCTGAAGCCGCCTACGGCACCGATGGCCGGGAACTCGACCTCGCGGACCAGCTTTCCGTCGTAGTCATACTGCGCGATGCGGTTCTGTGCATCCTGCAGGTAGGAGGCGAAGAGGTAGCCGCCGGCCTTGCCCACCCCTTCGAGCAGGTTTTTCCGATGCTCGGGGATTACCGTGGCGACCTGTCCGGGCTTCGTCAGCGAGATCCGCTTCAGGGCATAGTTCGAAGCCCCCTCGTTGGTCATGAAGTAGAGGTTGTCGTCCTGGCAGTCGATGAGGCGGTAGTCGTAGGCGAAGCCCGGGAGCAGCGTCCGGAAGCTGCGTTCCGAAACCTTGCGGACGAGGATCTCCGAACCGGAGGTTCCCTCCGAACCGACGATGAAGAGCCAGCGGCCGTCCTGCGAAGGCCAGGCCGAGAAGTAACGCAGCGGATGGGCCTTGTCCTCGTAGATGAGCCGGTCGGCGGACTGCGGCGTGCCGAGTGCATGGTAGAAGACCTTCTGGAACTGGTTCTGCGACGAATAGGTCCCCGTCTTCGGGGCATCATAGGCACTGTAGTAGAAGCCCTTCGAATCGGGGGCCCACACCGCTCCCGAGAACTTCACCCACTCGATCCGGTCTCCGGTCAGCTCCTTGGTCGCGGTATCCATGACGCGGATCTCGACCCAGTCCGAGCCCGACGCCGCGGCGGCATAGGCAAAGTAACGGCCGTCCTTCGAGAAGGAGATCTCGCCCACGGCCACCGTACCGTCGTCTGAGAGCGTATTGGGGTCAAGGAACACCTCGCCCGGCTGGCCGGGAGCCGTCGTGCGGTAGATCACCGCCTGGTTCTGCAGGCCGTCGTTGGAGGAGTAATACCACCAGTCGCCGTGTTTGGCCGGAGCACCCTCCTTGGGGTAGTTCCACAACTGGGTCAGCCGTTTGCGGATGGCTTCGCGGAAGGGAATCTGCTCCAGATAGGCGTTCGTCACGGCATTTTCGGCTGCCACCCAGGCGGCCGTCTCCGGCGAATTGTCATCCTCGAGCCAGCGGTAGGGATCCGGCACCTCGGTGCCGAAATAGTTGTCCACTACCTCGCCGCGCGGCGTCTCGGGGTAGGGAGCATGCTTTATCTGTTTCATGTTGTTGCAACCGGTCGTTGCCAATGCCACCGCGCCCGTCAGCACGGCGATCGTCCAGGAATAATGCTTCATAAGTACAACCGTTTGGGTGATATTGGGACAAAGTTAGGAAAAATTCGATATTTTCCATAAATTTGTCCTCCTGAAAAATACCGAACAAGATGACTGACAACCATAACGAACTCAAAACACGCATCGACCAGGCGTGGGAGAACCGCGAACTGCTGCACGACGAAAGCTATCGACAGACCATCCGCCAGGTGATCGACCTGGTCGACCGCGGTCAGCTGCGCACCGCCCAGCCCGTGGCCGAGGGCAGCGAGGAGTGGCAGGTCAACGAATGGGTCAAGAAGGCCGTGCTGCTCTACTTCCCGATCCAGCCCATGCGCAAGATGCAGGCCGGCGAACTCGAATGGTTCGACAAGATGGAGCTCAAGCACGACTACGAACGGCTGGGCGTACGCGTCGTACCCCACGCCGTGGCCCGCTACGGCGCCTACATCGCCCCGGGAGCCATCCTGATGCCCTCGTACGTCAACATCGGCGCCTATGTCGACACGGGCACGATGGTCGACACGTGGGCCACGGTCGGCTCGTGCGCCCAGATCGGCCGCCACGTCCACCTCTCGGGCGGCGTCGGAATCGGCGGCGTGCTCGAACCCGTGCAGGCCGCCCCCGTGATCATCGAGGACAACTGCTTCATCGGTTCGCGCTCGATCGTCGTCGAGGGGGCCCACGTCTGCCGCGAGGCGGTCCTCGGATCGAACACCGTCATCACCAGTTCGACCCACATCATCGACGTCACCGGTCCCGAACCCGTCACCTACAAGGGCTACGTGCCGGCCCGCTCGGTGGTCGTCCCGGGCAGCTACCGCAAGCAGTTCCCCGCCGGCGAATACAGCGTCTCGTGCGCGCTGATCATCGGCCGCCGCAAGGAGTCCACCGACAAGAAAACCTCGCTGAACGACGCCCTGCGCGACTTCGGCGTCTCGATCTGACCCGCGACCGGAATCCCCTCCCGCGGGGAGGGGAGGGGGGGGGTGATGCAATGGCACCCCCTGCGGTTCGCCCCACCCAAACACCTCGAAAAATGATCTACCACCTCGACACGACCACCTCGACCAACGACGACGCCCGCGACCCGCGATACCGCCACGGCGACATCGTCTGGGCCGAACACCAGACCGCCGGACGCGGCCAGCGCGGCCATCAGTGGCTCAGCCCCGAAGGCGAGAATCTCACCTTCACGATGGTCGTCGAACCGCGCTTCCTGCCCGTCACGGAACAGTTCCTGCTCTGCGAGGCACTCTCCGTGGCGCTGACCGACACCTTCGCCGTCTACGGCATCGAGACCCGCATCAAGTGGACCAACGACATCTATGCCGGCGACCGCAAGCTCGAGGGCGTGCTGATCGAACACAACTACGCCGGCGCAACGCTCTCGCGTTCGCTGCTCGGCATCGGCATCAACGTCAACCAGACGGAGTTCGACCCGTCGCTTCCGAATCCCGTCTCGATGGCTCAGCTCACCGGACGCCGCTACGACCGCCGCCAGGTGCTCGAGACCTTCGAACGCTGCATGACGGCCCGCTACGAACAGCTCGAACACGGCGACCGCAACGCCCTGCAGGAGGAGTATCGCCGGCGCATGTACGATCTGGGCGTGCGGCGGACGTTCCGCTATCCCGACGGTTCGCTCACGCACGCCGTCATCGAAGGCGTGCGCCCCACCGGCGAACTGATCCTGCGCCACGACGACGGCGCGCTCCGCGAATACCTCTTCAAGGAGATCGAATTCGTCCTCCGGAAATAGGCCCCGTCAAGGCGGAGAGCCCATGACGGGCCGGGAAGATCCGCCCCGGCGTCGTAAATTTCGGACGATTTTTCTTGCTGTTACAAAAATAACAGTTATATTTGCAAAGGAATAAACCGATTTCATAAACAAAAATTTCAAATACCATGAATGTACCTGCAAATCTGAAATACTCGAACGACCACGAGTGGTGCCGCGTCGAGGGCGACGTAGCCGTTGTCGGCATCACCGATTTCGCACAGAGCCAGCTGGGCGACATCGTCTTCGTCGACGTGCCGACCGTCGGCGAAACACTGGCCGCCGGCGAAGTCTTCGGCTCGATCGAGGCCGTGAAGACCGTCAGCGACGCCTTCCTGCCCGTGGGCGGCGAGGTGCTGGAGTTCAACAGCGCCGTCGATGCCGATCCTTCGATCGTCAACAAGGACGCCTACGGCGAAGGTTGGCTCGTCAAGGTCAAGATGACCGATCCGGCCGAATTCGAAAAGCTGCTCAGCCCGGCCGACTACGAGAAACTGATCGGATAGTTCCGACCATAACAAGGGGCGGAGAAGTTCGCTGCCGGGACATTGCGGGGGGGGTGATGGTGAAGGCACGCACGAATAGGCGCATCGCGAGGAGAGAGGCATGACGCCGATATCAATAAAAGGTTGAGAAAAAGTGAGTGTGTGCGCAAACAGGAGAATGGAGCAATCAACCCCGGCAACGGACGGATTCGCAACTCCCGGGAGAAGAGCCCCGGCGGGCTCGGTCCCGGCACGACAACGCTGAGACCCGGATGCCGTGCGTGCAAACGGGCCATGGAAAAAGCAGACGCTGCAACCAGCCGACATCTGCAGGCGCAGAGAGCGCAACCGGTGCGGCCGTGTGGGAGATGGAACGCGCAGAACCAGGGGGGGGGAGAAGAAGAAGAAGAAAAAAAACTCCGCAATGGACTCACGAATCTGTGCCAGACAGAACGGGAAATGGGAAAAGAATGGGAAAAGTCCAAACGGAGTCCGATACCCGAGCGTATGAATCCCCGAAAAGCGCAAACGTGCGAATGTTCCGCGGCAAGGACAATCCGCTCCTGCAAGGCAGAATGCGGATACTGGTCCGCACCGCCTCAGCGGAATGAAAAGGTGTGAAAAAGAGTGACGGAGCCGCAACGAAAGTCTCGCTGACCGTGTTCCGGATGAGGATCCGCCGCAAAGCGGACAACTCCGCCCCCAAATCCGAATTACCTGCTAACCCAAACGCTCAAAAGTATGTCAAAAGTTACCGTCGTAGGCGCAGGCGCCGTAGGTGCAACCTGTGCGAATGTGATGGCTTGCCGCGAAGTGGCAAGCGAGGTGGTTCTCGTCGACATCAAGGAGGGCCTCTCCGAAGGCAAAATGCTGGACATGTACCAGACCTCCACGCTGATGGATTTCGACACGAAACTCGTCGGTGTAACCAACGACTACCGGAAGACGGCCAATTCGGACGTGGTGGTCATCACCTCGGGCATCCCCCGCAAACCGGGCATGACCCGCGAAGAACTCATCGGCACGAATGCCAGTATCATGAAGGGCGTCGTCGGCAACGTCATCCAGTACTCGCCGCGCGCCATCATCATCGTCGTGGCCAACCCCATGGATACGCTGACCTATCTGGCCCTGAAGGCCTCGGGACTCCCCAAAAACCGCATCATCGGTATGGGCGGCGCACTGGATTCGTCGCGCTTCAAGTGCTATCTGGCCAAGGCTACAGGCGTCAACATCAACAATATCGACGGAATGGTGATCGGCGGTCACGGCGACACGACGATGATCCCGCTGCTGTCGAAGGCCACGGTCAACGGAGTTCCCGTCACGCAGTTCGCCTCGAAGAAGAAACTTCAGGAGGCCGTACAGAACACGATGGTCGGAGGCGCCACGCTGACCAAACTCATCGGCACGTCGGCCTGGTACGCTCCGGGAGCCGCCGCCTCGATGATGGTCGAGGCCATTCTCCACGACCAGAAGAAGCTGATCCCCTGCTCGTGCTACCTCGAGGGCGAATACGGGCAGTCGGACCTCTGCATCGGCGTACCGGCGATCATCGGCCGCAAGGGCATCGAGAAGATCGTCGAGGTGGAGCTCACCAAGGAGGAGGCCGCGAAGTTCGCGGCCTCGGCCGAAGCCGTCCACAAGACCAACCGCGTGCTGCACGAGATCAACGCCCTGTAACCCGACGGCTGCCAGCAGGCAACCGCGAAGACAAACGGGGAGAGCTTCCGAAGAGGCCCGAAGGCGGCAAACCGCCCCGGACAACCCTCAGAATGAGATCTTCGCGCCGACAAACCAGCTGCGCGGCAGCGACGGTCCGTAGATATAGCCCGAATCCCGCTCGACGCCGCGGTCGAAATCGCGCTGATAGGCGTTGAAGAGGTTCTGCACGCCGCCGTAGAGCTGCAGTGTGACGTCGCGGTAGATCCGCCAGTCGTAGGCCACCTTCAGATTCACGTCGCAGAAGGCCGGCGTCGTGACGGCCACATCCTGCCCGACGCCCGAACCGGCCTTGTGCTGCACGAGCATTTCGCCCGTACAGGTGCCGGAGAGGTCGGCCGTCAGGCGGCGCCATGGTTTGAACGATGCCGTGAAGTAGCCGTAGAGGTCCGGCGTGCGGAACATCCTCCGCACGGGCGCCACTTCGGGGTCGTCGCTCCACGCCTCGGGCTCGACATAGCGGCTGCGCTGCCACGTCATGCCGGACTGCAGCTCGAACCAGCGCGTGAAGACCGCACGCCCCTCGAGGTTCAACCCCGTCACCGTCGCTCCCGAACCGTTGTAACGCTCCTGGATCTTGCCGCCGTCGTCCGGCTGCTGCAGGTCGCGCAACGCAAAGACATCCTTCAGCCGGGTGTGGAAACCCTCGATCAACAGGTTGGTCTGCACCGATCCGAAGTTGTGGTAGAGGTCGGCCGAGAGGCTGACGCTGTGCGAACGCTCCTCGCGCAGGTTGTCGGCCAGCCGGATGCGAACCCGCTCGCCGCCCACGATGGCGACGTGCAGATCCTCGTCGAAGGCCTGCGGAGCCCGGTAGCCGGCGGCGTAGCTCAACCGCAGGTTGACCGACTCCGTGGGGTTGAAGCGCAGGTTGACCCGTGGGCTGAAGATCACGTGATCGACCAGATTGTGCTTGTCCAGACGCCCGCCCAGCAGGAAGGACCACCTCTCCGACTTCCACTCGTTCTGCAGATAGCCGCCGACGATATGCACCCGCTGATCGGTATGGATGTCATAGCCCACCGAACGGTCGGCCAGATCATCGTAGCTGTATTCGGCCCCAAGGGTCAGCTCGGCGGGCAGGAACCACAACCGCTCGAAGGCATGGACATACTGCAAGCCGGTCGCCACGACCAGATCCCGGGTCGTGCCGTAGGCCCGCGTATCCTGCCGGCTGCCGTAGTAGCTCTTGCGGGCCGTATGCTGGAACGAGGCGTAGGCATTGAAGCGGTCCCGGCGGTCGGCCGACGAGAGGTCGAACGAAAGGCTGCCGCCGTCGATGGCATGGTCGGCCTGTTCGGCCACATTGGCCTCGTGAGGGGGCTGTTTCAGCAGGTCGCCGCCCCGGCGGAACTCGTTGAGATGGTGATACTGGGCCGTCAGCCGCGAATAGGCCCCCGTCCGCAGGAAGGTGCGCATGCCCAGCGAACGGCTCTCAAGCTGCGGAAGCTCCGTAAAGCCGTCGCCGTTGTGGTCGTATCCCGAGCGGTGGCGGCTCTGGCCGAAGATGCCGAATCCGGCGCGACCGCTCTCGGAGACGATCGAGGCGTTGAGCATCGAGGTATTGTCGTAGGAGTGGCTGCCGCCGAGCGAGAGCAGCCGGTGGGAGAACTGCGCCGTACTGCGCGTCGGTTCGCGGGTGATGACGTTGATCGTCCCGCCGATAGCCGACGACCCGAAAAGCGCCGAACCGCCGCCGCGCAGCACCTCAACCCGTTCGATCATGTTCGAGGGGATCTGCTCCAGGCCGTAGACCCCAGTCAGGGCCGAAAAGAGCGGATGCGAATCGACCAGAATCTGCGAATAGTGGCCGTCCAGACCGTTGATGCGCACCTGCGTGAAGCCGCAGTTCTGGCAGTCGTTCTCGACCCGCACGCCGGGCTGGAACGACAGCCCCTGGGCCAGGCACGACGCCTCGGTGCGTTCGAAGAGCCGGGCGTCGAGGACGCTCACCAGCGCCGGAGCCTCGCGCCGCAGCGTAGCCGAACGGCTGGCCGAGACAACCACCTCGTCCATGGCAATGCCGCTGGGTTCGACCTCGAAATTCAGTTCGAGGGTCGTGCCGCGTGTCAGCTGGACGGAGTCGCGCCGTAGGGCGTAGCCCAGCGCCCGGACCTCGATCAGCAGCCGCCCCTCAGGGAGGTTCTTCAGAAAGTAGTGGCCCGAGGCGTCGGTGGTGGTGCCGAAGGTGGTGCCGACAACCGAGACCGTGGCATAGGCCAGGTGTTCGTGCGTCGTGCGGTCGACGACGTGTCCGAAAAGGTTCGCGTCGGTGGCTTTGCGGGGAGCCTCGGCGCCCGCTGCGCCGAAACAGGGCAGCAACAGCAAAGGCAGTGCCGCCAAAAGGATATTTTTCATAAATGGATTTTCAATCGGTTTGACAACTGGGGAACGTTCCGAAGGCTTTCGAAGCCCCGGAGGCAGGCATACGACGCCTGCGCCCCTGCCCGTGCAGGGACCCGATGCGATACGCCGCCGCGCATCGCTTCCGTCAGCGGTCAAACCCGGGAGGCGCCCGCAGCGAAAGGACCGTCACGCGCTGTGCGCAACAACACCGCGTAGCTTGGGGCTGCAGCACGGCCAGCACCTCGCCGTGGAACTGCGGGGCCGGCAGGCTCTGCGCCAGATAGGGAAAGAAGTGGTAGTTGTCAACGGGACAATACCCGACGATCTCCTCCCGGGCTCCGTTGTCGGGCAGCAGATCGCCGCAATGGGCGGCAAAATGGGCATGGTCCTCGAGATAGATATGCACCTTCTGCCCGGCATAGGCGCCGAGCAGCGTCAGCAGCAGAAAGGCTGCCGTCAATCGTCGGAGCGTGAGGTGCATCTTCATCGCCGTGAAGATACGAAAAAAAAGGACCGCGGCAAGCGGTCCCGATAAAAATACCGAATTCTCGGTAGGTCGTATGTCTTTTCCAGGCTCCGGATCAGATCGAGATGTCGAGGATCTCGAAGTGAATCGTTCCGGCCGGCACATTCACATCCACACGGTCACCCTTCTTGTGACCCAGCAGTGCCTTGGCAATGGGCGTGCCGATGGCGAGTTTGCCCTCGCGCAGATTGGCCTCGTGCTCGGCTACGATCGTATAGGTCATCTGCTTGTTGGTATTGTGATTCAGCAGCGTCACCTTGCTCAGAATCTGCACCTTGCTCTTGTCAATCTTCGACTCGTCGATGACCCGGGCATTGGCAATCGTGTCTTCGAGTTTGGCAATCCGCATCTCGAGCAGCCCCTGCGCCTCACGGGCCGCATCATACTCAGCGTTCTCCGAAAGGTCGCCCTTGTCGCGAGCCTCCGCAATCGCCGCCGAGATAGCCGGGCGCTCGACGGAACGCATGTGGTCGAGTTCGTCCTTGAGTTTCTTGTACCCCTCGGCTGTCAGATAAATAGTCTCTTTTGCCATAATTCAATCATTCCCCGGAGGCCCCGTCCGGAGCGGAACCTCCAAAAAATAAAACATAAAAAATAAGAATCCTGGCCCGCAAAGGCCAGAACCCTGTTTCATCGTATAAGGCAAAGATAAGAAAGATAATCCACATTTGCAAATCTTTTTTCACGTCCGAAGCCGGAAAGTGCCTTTCTTCCACCCAATTAGACGATGCGCCGGCAGGCAGGGGGCCGCAACAGCCCAAACCTCCCGACACAAGGGCCTTTTCCCGCGGGCAGGGCAATATTTTTTTTTGCAAATCGTTAATTTATGCGTAACTTTGCGCGATAAAGCGCCGTAAAAGATTCTCAAATGAAGCAGACTTTCTCATACGCCCTGTGCGCCCTGGCGGCGGCCCTCTTCCTCAGCGGATGCTCCGGCATGAATGCACTCCTGAAAAGCGGGCAGCCCGAACTGATCTACAGCAAGGCGCTGGAGTATTACGACAACGGCAAATGGCAACGCGCCATCACACTCTTCGAGGGCGTGGAGCACTACTATCAGGGCACCTCGCGCGAAGACACCGTCTCCTTCTACAAGGCCCGCAGCCGCTTCAAGAACCACGACTACGAAACAGCCTCGACCGAACTCGACGACTTCCGCCGCAAATTCGGCCGCAGCGCCTTCATCGAGGATGCAGAAGGCATGTACGCCCTCTGCTTCTTCTTCCTCTCGCCTGCCCCCTCGCGCGACCAGACCGTCACCGGTCAGGCCCTGATCGCCATCAACGAGTTCATGTCGCGCTACCCGCAGAGTTCGCGCATCGAGGAGTTCAAGAAGATCAACACCGAACTCACCGAACGGCTCCACGAAAAGGCCTACCTGAACGCCTATACCTATTATAAGATCGGACGCTACAAGTCGGCCATCACGGCGCTCAAGAATGCCCTGAAGGAGTACCCCGAAAGCAAACACCGCGAAGAGATCATGTATCTGATCGTCGAATCGAGCTACCGCTTCGCCAGCAACTCGATCGCCGACAAGCAGACCGACCGCTACCTGGCCATGCTCGACTCCTACCTCTCGTTCAAGGAGGAGTTCCCCGAGTCGACCCACATCCGGGAACTCGACCGCATGGCCCAGCACGCCCGCGACTATCTCGACCGCAACAACAAGGACAACAATATATAAGATGGAAATCAAGAAGAACATCCCCAACAACACCATCACGCGCAAGCTGGTGGATCTGGACAAGGAGACCGGCAACGTCTACGAGAGCATCAACATCATCGCCCGACGCGCCAATCAGATTGCCACGGAGCTCAAGACCGAGCTCAACCGCAAACTCGCCGACTTCTCGTCGCCGACCGACACCATGGAGGAGACCTTCGAAAACCGCGAGCAGATCGAAATCTCGCGCTACTACGAGCGCCTGCCCAAACCGACGATCATCGCCACCGAGGAGTTCCTCGATCACGAACTGGTCTACAAGGAGGGCAAGGACGATACCTTCAAGGAGATCTAATCCCCGGGCGACAATGACCTCTCCGACTGCGGCGGGCCACGATTTGGCCGGCCGTCACATTCTCCTGGGCATCACGGGCAGCATAGCGGCTTACAAGGCTGCCATGCTGTGTCGTTTATGGAAGACGGCAGGCGCCGAAGTACAGGTGGTGATGACCCCGCTGGCCAAACAGTTCATCACCCCGCTGACGATGGCCACCCTCTCCAAGCGGCCCATTCTGGTGGAGTTCTTCGATCCGGAGAACGGTGCCTGGAACTCCCACGTCTCGCTGGGCGAATGGGCCGACTGCTACGTGATCGCTCCGGCCACGGCCAACACGCTGGCCAAGATGGCCACGGGCGTGGCCGACAATCTGTTGCTGACGACCTATCTTTCGGCGCGCTGTCCGGTGGTCGTGGCCCCGGCCATGGACCTGGACATGTACGCCCACGAGGCCACGCAGCAGAATCTCCGTACGCTGGCCGCCCGCGGAGTGCGGATCGTCGAACCCGGCGAGGGAGAACTGGCCAGCGGCCTGAGCGGCAAGGGCCGCATGGCCGAACCGCAGCAGATCGCCGAATACGTCGGGAGGCTGCTCGGCGAAACGGACGAAAAAAAAAAGACGCTCGCCGGTAAACGGATGATCGTCACGGCCGGAGCCACGATCGAGGCAATCGATCCCGTGCGCTTCATCTCGAACCACTCGTCGGGCAAGATGGGCTACGCCATCGCCGGCGAACTGGCCGCACGCGGTGCCGAGGTGACCTTGGTCTCGGGCCGTACGGCGCTGCCTACCCCGCCGGGAGTCGAGCGGGTGGATGTTCTCTCGGCCGCCGAGATGTACGAAGCCACGGTGAAGGCCTTCGATCGGGCGGACGGAGCGGTGATGTGTGCCGCCGTGGCCGATTACACCCCCGAAAGCGCCTCCGAAACCAAACTCAAGAAGGGCGACGGCGAACTCTTTATCCGTCTGCGCCGCACGCAAGACATTGCCGCCGAGCTGGGTGCCCGCAAGGGCGGCCGTCTGCTGGTGGGATTCGCCCTGGAGACCAACGACGAGAAGGCCCACGCCCAGTCGAAACTCCAGCGCAAGAACTTCGACTTTATCGTATTGAACTCGCTGCGCGACGCCGGCGCCGGATTCCGCGGCGACACGAACAAGGTGACGCTCATCGACCATGCGGGCAGCGAGGAGCTTCCGCTGATGTCAAAACGCGAGGTGGCCGAACGCATTGTCAACCGTATCGAGGGGCTGTTGACCCGCTGACGGCCGCGTCCCGCGACAGCCAATCACTGAACAATCAATTCCGAAAAAACTATGCTGCGTCGTCTGTCGGTTGAAAATTACGCACTTATCGACAAACTCGAAATGGAGCTGGACCCCCATCTGAACATCATCACGGGTGAGACGGGAGCCGGCAAATCGATCCTGCTCGGGGCGCTGGGGCTGCTGCTGGGGGCCAAGAACGACGGTTCGGCCATGAAGGATGCGGCCCGCAACTGCACCGTGGAGGGGACCTTCGACCTGAAGGGGTGCGGACTGGAGCCCTTCTTCGAGGAGAATGACCTCGACTACGCGGAGGAGACCTCCCTGACGCGCATCATCACCCCGGCGGGCAAGAGCCGGGCCTTTGTCAACGACGTCCCGGTGCAGCTGGCCCAGCTGCGCGAACTGGGCACACGGCTGATCGACATCCATTCGCAACACCAGAACCTGATCCTCTCGTCGGAGGAGTTCCGCACGTCGGCCCTCGACACCGTGGCCGGAAACGGCGAGCTGCTGACCCGCTACGGCGAGCAGTACGGCCGGATGTGCGAGCTGCGCCACCGGCTGGCCGCCCTGCGCGAGGAGGCCGAACGGGGACGCCGCGACGAGGAGTGGCTGCGCTTCCAGACCGACGAACTGACGGCTGCCGCCCTGCGCGAAGGCGAGCAGGCCGAACTGGAGGAGGAGCTCGCCGTGCTGGAGAATGCCGACCGCATCGGCGAGACGCTGACCGAGCTGCGCAATGCGCTGGACAGCGACGAGACCGGTGTGCTGATGCAGTTGAAAAATGCCGAAAACAACCTCGCGCACCTGCGTGACCGCTACCCCACGGCCGGTGAATATGCCGACCGGCTGCACGCCGTACTCGAGGAGCTGAAGGATATCGACGCCTCGGCCGCCAACGAGAGCGAGCGGCTCGATGCCGATCCCGAGCGACTGGCCAAACTCTCGGCACGGCTCGATACGCTGATCGCCCTGCAGCAGAAATACCACGTGGCGGACGAGGCGGAACTGATCGCCCTGCGCGAACGGAGTGCCGCACAGCTGGCCGCCATCGTCCACGGCGACGAGGCAATTGCCGAGGCCGAAAAGGCCCTCACAGAGGCGGTCGGGAAGGCCGAAGCGCTGGCCGAACGGCTGCACAAGGCCCGCGAAAAGGCTGCAACGGGGTTTGCCCGGGAGATTCTCGCGACGCTGACCAAGCTGGGGATGGCCGAGACGGTTTTCCGCGTGGAGCTGACGCCCCGCGCAGAGCTGGACCGCACGGGCCGCGATGAGGTGCAGTTCCTCTTCACGGCCAACGCCCGCATGACGCCGCAACCCGTCGAGCGGATCGCCTCGGGCGGTGAGCTTTCACGCGTGATGCTGGCATTGAAGGCCCTGCTGGCCAAGCGGATGCAGCTGCCGACGATCATCTTCGACGAGATCGATACGGGCGTTTCGGGCCGCATTGCCGACGCCATGGGCGAGATCATCGAGTCGCTGGCCGGTTCGATGCAGGTAGTCGACATCACCCACCTGCCGCAGGTCGCCTCGAAAGGATCGACCCACTTCGTGGTCTACAAGCGCAACAGCCGGACGGAGATCACCCGCCTGAGCGACGACGACCGCATTGCCGAGATTGCCAAGATGCTCTCCGGGGCACAGATCACCCAGGCCGCCGTGGCACAGGCCCGGATTCTGCTGGGGAGATAACGGACGGCAATCGTCAGAACGATCCATTCCCGGCGGCTTCCACCCCCGGGAATTTTTCATAGCCGAACAACGATGAACCATATGAAAACGATCCTAGCCCTGGCGGCCGGGAATCAACAACGGGCGCGGGAGATCATCCGCGAAATGGGACTGCACGAAGCGTGGCAGGCTGTCGGAGCACGTACCGAGGAGGTCGGCTCGCTCCGCTCGGGGCTGCTCTGCAAACACCTCGACATCGACCTGCACGTCTACTCACCGACCCCGCTTCGCGTGGAAAGGAGTTTTGCTGCTGCGGCCCGTATTGCCGCCCATCCGCGGATCCGCCGCATGGAGTATGCCAACCTGCTCGATGCCGAAGACCGGTGCCTGGAGTGGCATGCGCAATACGAGGATCACGACGGCCGTCTCTGGCAGATCGACATGATCCACATGGCGGAAGGTTCACCCTGGGCAGGCTATTTCGAACGGGTGGCCGACCGCATTGCGGCTACGCTGACCGAGGAGACGCACGAAGCGATTCTGCGGCTGAAGTACGAAACGCCCGACGAGGAGCATATCCCGGGCATTGCCCTCTACCGGGCGGTGATCGAGGGCAGCGTCCGGAGCCGGGCGGAACTTAAGGCCTGGCTGCAGGCGAATCCCGTCGAGGGGATCGTCACCTGGATGCCCGAACCAAACCGAACAGAACCCTAAACCGACCGAAACCATACGACCATGAGCTACTCCCCTCCCCTTATCCGGCTCCTTGCAGGCGCACTGCTTCTCGGCAGCACACTGCTATGCGGATGCAACCGCACGACGCTTTACAATCTCGATTTCGAGGACACCGACTACCGGAACCACCCCTCCCAATGGAGCCTGCCCGACTCGGTCTACTACGGCTACGCCGCCGCAAGCGACCGCAACTGCCGCAAACACGGCGGCTACAGCCTGCGGCTGGAGCAGGTCGATACGACCAAATACACATGGGCCCGCTTCTCCCAGGAGCTGCCCGACACGCTGGTAGCCGGCCACGAGATCGAACTCAGTGGCTGGGTCCGTACGGAGGAGGTCACCGAGGGATTTGCCGATCTGTTCCTTATCCTCACCGAAACGGAAGACGACGATCTCCTGGCGGCCGACACTGCGGGACGCGGCCTGCGCGGCACGACGGAGTGGCAGCGCATGGTGCTCCGGCAGCAGATACCCGACTCGGCCTCGGGCGTCCGTTTCGGCGGCCTGCTGAAAGGCGGAGGCCGGGCCTGGTTCGACCGGTTCGAAATCCGGATTGACGGCCGCAAACTCCGCGATCCACGCATCCCGGTCCCCAAAAGCCGGCTCACACGGTGCGAGAAGGCGGAGCTTCGGCGTTATATCCATCCGCTGAGCGGGTGCGACGCGACCGATGCGGACTCCGTCGACCTACGGTCATTCGACACATTGATCGGTCGCAGTCAGGTGGTTGCCCTGGGCGAGAACTCCCACGGAGCCAGCGAAATTTTCCGCATGAAGGAGCGTCTGATCCGCCACCTGGCCACCCGACAGGGGTTCGACCAGGTGGTCTTCGAAGCCGACATGGCCGCGGGCATCCCGCTGGACAACTACCTGCGCAACGGTCAGGGAACGGCCATAGCGGCGCTCTTCGGACTGGAAATGTGGATCTGGGATACGCACGAGGTGCTCTCGCTGATCGAGTGGATGCGGCAGCGGAACGTCGACGGCCATCCGATCCATTTCCGGGGCATCGACATGCAGTCGGCCAATCAGGCCGTGAAGCTGTTGCGCCAGGAAGCGGGAAAGGATGCCACCACCCGGCAGCTGCTGGATGAAATCGCCCCGAAGCTGGACAGCGTGCTGAGCTACGACCGCAGGAATCGGGCCCGGATCGACTCGCTCGCGGCCTCCGGAATCGAACGCAACCTCAACCGGATCGAGAGCCGGATCGACCGTTCAGCCACAGATGCCCGAAGTGGCACCCTGCAGCGGCAGCTGGTCACCCTCATCAGACAGTACCTGGGTCTGGACGAGGGGGTCTACTGGCGGGATCGCTGCATGGCGGAGAATCTGCTGTGGATCCGGCAGCAAAATTCCGATTCGCGGATGGTCATCTGGGGCCATAACGGCCACGTCTCCCGAGCGGAGAACCGAATGGGACGCCATCTGGAGGAGGCGCTCGGTGCCGATTACCTCAATGTCGGCTTCACCTTCCACGCCGGGCGCTGCTCGATCATCGTCCCCGGCTCGGAGGAGCTGCAGCACGACGTGCAGACGGCCCCGCCCGGAACGATCGAGTATCTGCTCCACCAACTCGACGAACCGTTCTTCGTGCTCGACCTGCGACGGTTGCGCGAGGAGCAGTCACCCGCCCTCGAATGGATCAACGGCATGAAGTTCCGCCACATCGGCGCGTTGAGATGGGAGGATGAATTCTGGGACGAAGGGCTCGCCGATCAGTTCGAGCTCCTGATCTACATCGACCGCGTCACCCCCTCGCAACTGCTCTTCTGATCTGAACCCGCGCCTCAACCGGCCGGCACTCCGGATGCCGCCTCCGGGCACAAACGGACACAAAAAAGCCGGGACACTCATACTGAGTGTCCCGGCTTTCATTCAGGCTGTCGGCTGACAGCGGCCGATCATTACATCATGCCGCCCATGCCACCGGCCGGCATCGCAGGTGCAGGCTGCTCGGACTTCTTCTCGGCCAGCACGCACTCCGTCGTCAGGAACATCGAGGCAATCGAAGCGGCGTTCTCCAGAGCCACACGCGAGACCTTCGTCGGGTCGATGATACCGGCTGCAAGCATGTCCTCGTACTTGTCGTCGCGGGCGTTGTAACCGAAGGCACCCTGGCCCTCACGCACCTTGTTGACAACTACCGAGCCTTCGCCACCGGCATTGGCCACGATCTGACGCAGCGGCTCCTCAATGGCACGCTTTACGATCTGGATACCGGTCGTCTGATCCTCGTTGTCGCCCTTCATGCCCTCAAGAGAGGCCGTAGCGCGGATGTAGGCTACGCCGCCACCCGGAACGATACCCTCTTCGACGGCGGCACGCGTTGCGGCCAGCGCATCGTCGACGCGGTCCTTCTTCTCCTTCATCTCGACCTCGGTCGTGGCACCCACGTAGAGGACGGCCACACCACCGGCCAGCTTGGCCAGACGCTCCTGGAGCTTCTCCTTGTCGTAGTCCGACGTAGCCTTCTCGATCGAGGCGCGGATCTGGGCAACACGGGCTGCAATGGCCTCCTTCTTGCCGGCACCGTCGACGATCGTCGTGTTCTCCTTGTTCAGCGTCACCTTGTCGGCCGTACCCAGCATGTCGAGCGTCGTATCCTCGATCTTCATGCCCTTGTCGGCCGAGATCACGGTGGCACCCGTCAGTACGGCGATATCCTCAAGCATCTCCTTGCGGCGGTCACCGAAGCCCGGCGCCTTGCAGGCGGCGATCTTCAACGTACCGCGCAGTTTGTTGACCACCAGGGCCGACAGCGCCTCGCCGTCGACATCCTCGGCAATGATCAGCATCGAACGGCCGCTCTGGGCTACGGGCTCCAATATGCCCATCAGCTCCTTCATCGTCGAAATCTTCTTGTCGGTGATCAGGATATAGGGTTTCTCCAGCTGGGCCTCCATCTTCTCGGGATCGGTGATGAAGTAGGCCGAGATGTAACCGCGGTCGAACTGCATACCCTCGACTACCTCGACATGAGTCTCGGTACCCTTGGCCTCCTCGACGGTGATCACACCCTCCTTGTTGACCTTGGCCATTGCCTCGGCGATGAGCTTACCGATGTTGTGGTCATTGTTGGCCGAGATGGTGGCTACCTGCTCGATCTTGGCGAAGTCCGAACCGACCTCCTGGCTCTGGGCGCGCAGCGACTCAACCACCTTGGCGACGGCCTTGTCGATACCGCGTTTGAGATCCATCGGGTTGGCACCGGCGGTGACGTTCTTCAGACCCACACCGATGATCGACTGGGCGAGCACCGTAGCGGTGGTCGTACCGTCACCGGCATCGTCGTTGGTCTTCGAGGCGACCTCCTTGACCATCTGGGCGCCCATGTTGGCGAACGAATCCTCCAGTTCGACCTCCTTGGCTACCGTGACTCCGTCCTTGGTCACCTGGGGTGCACCGAACTTCTTATCGATAATGACGTTGCGACCTTTCGGGCCCAGCGTCACCTTGACTGCATTCGACAGCGCATCGACACCCTCCTTGAGGAGTTCACGCGCTTCCACATTATATTTGATTTCCTTTGCCATGGTTGTTCCGTTTTAACGTTAGATAATTGCCAGAATGTCGTTCTGCTTCATGATCAGATAGGTCTCGCCGTCGATCTGGATCTCCTGTCCGGCATACTTGCCGTAGAGGACCTGGTCACCGACCTTGACCTCCATCTTCACCTCCGAGGTACCGGGGCCTACGGCCACCACTTTACCAGCCAGGGGTTTTTCCTTTGCCGTGTCGGGGATAATCAGTCCGCCGGCAGTCTTCTCCTCCGCGGGATTCGGGAGAATCAGCACGCGATCCGATAAGGGTTTTACGTTCATAGCACTTAATTTTTAATTGTTACTATCTAATTTTCTTTCGAATAATCGCTTCAACAAGCATCCACTCTTCCAACAATAGATGTGCCAATCGGTTTTTGGCAGATTCGGGGTGACAAACGAGCAGGCGGACTGCCATTTTGTCACCCGCAGAAAATTCCCGTACATTTTCCGACCGATTTTTTTGGAGGGAACAAAAAAACGTATTACCTTTGCACACCGATACGGGAATCGTATCGACATGGTGGATGTAGCTCAGTTGGTTAGAGCGTCGGATTGTGGTTCCGAAGGCCGAGGGTTCGAGCCCCTTCTTCCACCCCAGAGCGCCGAGGGAGAAAGTCCAAGAGAGTGGGCAGGGAAGCGCTAAAACGAGTAAAAAGCCTTATGTATCAATGATATGTAAGGCTTTTTCATTTTTGTACGGTTCTTGAGAATGCATTTTCAGGCAACGCGTCCGAGACCAAATCGTGACCTGTTTTGCTTCGGGACGAAAACAGGTCACGATTTACACACAATGCATTGTTTTACACCGATTTGCGTCGCAACAGTTCCCATGCTGCAAACGTTTGTTTAACCCCTTAAAAAACATGCAGCCATACGTCGAACAACCTTCTCCGTGGTCTTCTTCTGCAAGAAGGCCCGAATCTCCAAAAAGGGCAAAGCCCCGATCTATGCCCGAATCACCACCTCCGGCCTGTCGACCGAAATCTATACACAGTGCCAGATCGAGCCTGAACGCTGGAACCAACGTCTGGAACGTTCCCTATCGGGACAAGGTGGCCCTGCAAATTAACGGCATCGTGGACAGCTATCGGGCCAATATTCTGGCGGCCTACGATGCTCTGATTCGGGAGGGCAGAATACCGGACTGCTTCACCATCAAGGAGCGGCTCGAGAATCCGGGCGGCACCTCCCGACTCTTCCTTGCCGAATTCTCGAAATACTGCGAAAAACGGCTGCAGAAGGTCGGCACCCGTATCACACAGCTCACGGCCAACAAGTACCACCGTCTGCTGCGCTACATGACCGAATACACCCAAGTTCAACATCAAAAAGAGGACCTGCCGCTGGACAGGATCTCCTACGAGTATATCGACGGGCTGAACACCCATATGCAGACGCGGCACAAATGCAGGAACAACGGAGCGGTCAATCTGCTGTGCTATCTGAAGAACTTCATCCTCTATGCTATCCGGAACGAGTGGATCGGGAAGAATCTCTTCCGCTTCTACAAGATGAAGATCGACAAGACGAATGTCAAGGTGCCGCTGACGAAGGCGGAGCTGGACCTGCTGCTGAAACGCCCGATGCCCAACGAGCGTCTGGACCGCATCCGGGATGTCTTTTGCTTCTGCGCACTGACGGGACTGGCCTTCACGGATGTCGACCACCTGCGGCCCGAGCACATCACGACCGACGAGAACGGCACCCTGTGAATTCACAAACCACGGGAGAAGACCTCGGTGATGAGCCGCGTTCCGGTGCTTCCGCCGGCGGCGGCCCTGCTGGAGAAGTACCGCGACGATGCCAACTGTCGGGCGCGGGGCAAGCTGCTGCCCGTTCCGAGCAATCAGAAGATGAACGCCTACCTGAAGGAGATTGCCGATATTTGCCTGATCAACAAAAATCTGACAGTCCACCTGGCAAGACATACGTTCGCCACGCTGGCAATCGAATACGGGATGCCGATTGATATAATCGCCAAGATCCTCGGACACTCGAATACCAACATGACCCGTCATTATGCCAAAATATCCGAGGCGAATATCAGCCGCGAGATGCAAAAAATCGGGAAAATCCTAACGGTCTGATACCGGCAAACGACCGGGCGGCGAGGAACCATTTCAGTCCCTTGCAGCCGATCGTTTATGGAAGAAAACAGTTTACTTCTGGCTTAACTCAACCAGCGTGCCCCGCAGCGTATCAAGGAAGTGGGTCAGGCGGTTCTTGCGGTTCAGAACGGCCCAGCGGCAGTTGTGCGGGTTCTTGAAACTCAGATTGATGTTCATTGCATGGCGGAGTTTGAGAAATTTGCTACGACTGAATCTTTTTGCCATATTGATAAAAGAGACAAATAACACCCCTAATTGATTATGATTTAATAATGTTTTAAGATGCAACTTTTCTTCAAAAAAGCCACGCCCAATATTTAGACTAAATACAAGACCCCGTCTGCAATGAAATTTATTTACAAATCAGCACGCGAATCAATATGGGATACTTTTCGAAAGTGTATTTTAAATAGAACTGATAAATTTTACTTTGAGCATGGTCATCCAAACATTATATATGATTTCCTCAAAAAAGATTTGCTCTAATGGAACAACATATTTTCTACTGACCAATGTGTCGATGAACTCCTTAACCTCGTCGACCATCCAGAAACAACGCCCAAAGTCGAGTATGCCGCCGCGATATCCGAAACAGGGCTTGTCCACGATCGACGTGGTCACTTGGCACCGCGTCCTGCGACGGTCAGCTGCCGCAGGCTCTGCAAACCATAGAAGACGCCTTGCGCGGATCCTCCGCGGAGGCTGATGCCCGTCGTGGCGACGTCGAGCGTGTAGGTTTTGGCGCTGAGACACAAGCTGCCCGATGCGAAAAGAACGAGCGTCGGAAGCAATTTTTTTTCATATCTAAGTTATTGTCGCAGCACTCCGGACCAGATCCTGTATCCCTCCTCTGTGAGATGGGGCCCGTCGGTCGTGTATTGGGCTTTCAGTCCATGGTCATCCGTCAGTCCGCGATTTAGGCCTGGCCTGTCGATCCGCTGTTGATTGGCGAGGATCACCTCCGATGAGACGTCGTTGAACAGATCGTTGATGCCACCTTGCACAAAGCAGATTGCGGGCTGGACTGCGTCATGCTGGAGAGTATCTGTCCCAGTGGCCAGCCCATCGAACACGGCAGCGTTCCGCGAACCATTCCGAAAACGACGGAAGGGCGCGAGATGGTGGGAGTGGTCGGGGATACCGAGTCAACAGTAGGCGAGCCGAATACATGCGGGATTTCCACACCAACGGAGAATGTGGAAGCGAAGCCCATCGAGAATGCGATTGCGGAGACTCACTCCTCCTTGCCGTCGAAGAAATAGGTGGCGTAGTTGAGCCCTGCAGCGTCGTAGCATTTGCGCAGCGTCGACATGCGGCGCGTGAAATCCGCGAAATCCTTGCGGTCGTAGGCCCATCCGACCTCGGCCACGGCGGCCAGTCGCGGCAGCAGCATGTGTTTCAGATGGGTGGCCGTTGCGATGTACTCCGTCCAGAGGTTGGCCTGCACGCCCAGAATATAGTCTTGCTCCGTGTCGTTGAGCTTCTCGTAGGGATCCAGCCGGTAGACCTCGCGCATGGGCAGGAAGCCGCCGATGCCGAGCGGTTCGTGAACGGGATCCTTAGTCTGGAAATAGTCGAGGTAGCAATGGGTATTGGGAGTCATGATGACGTGGTTGCCCGCCTTGGCGGCCGCGATGCCGCCTTCGGAACCGCGCCATGACATGACGGTGGCGGTCTTCGACACGCCGCCTTCGAGGATCTCGTCCCAGCCGATGATCTCGCGGCCGTGCTCACGGAGCCACGTTTCGATGCGGCGGACCGTGTAGCTCTGCAATTCGGACTCATCTTTCAGCCCCTCCTCCCGGATGCGCTGCTGACACAGCGGACACGCCTTCCAGCTCTCCTTCGGACACTCGTCGCCGCCGATGTGGATGTATTTCGACGGGAAGAGCCCGATCACCTCGGCGAGGACGTTTTGCAGAAACTCGAACGTGGTCTCCTTGCCCGGGCAGTAGACGTCGGAACTGATGCCCCAGGTCGTGCGAACCTCATAGCCTTCGCCCCGACACCCCAGCCAGGGATAGGAGGCAAGCGCCGCAACGGCATGCCCGGGAAGTTCGATCTCGGGGATGACCGTGATGTAACGCTCGGCGGCATAGTCCACGATGTCGCGGATCTCGCGCTGCGTGTAATAGCCGCCGCAGGGAGTCCGGTCGTATTCGCTCGACGTGGAGAGGTGCCCTACGAGCGTCTCCTTGCGGACCGAGCCCACACGGGTCAGCTCCGGATAGCATTTGATCTCGATGCGCCAGCCCTGGTCTTCGGTCAGATGCCAGTGGAAGCGGTTCATCTTGTGCATGGCCAGGATGTCGATGAACTCCTTGACCTCGTCGACCGTCCAGAAGTGGCGCCCCGAGTCGAGCATGCCGCCGCGATATCCGAAACAGGGTTTGTCCACGATCGACACGGCCGCTACGGCACCTCGTCCTGCGACGATCAGCTGCCGCAGGCTCTGCAAGCCGTAGAAGACGCCCTGCGCGGATCCTCCGCGGAGGGTGATGCCCGTCGTGGCGACGTCGAGCGTGTAGGCTTCGGCGTCGAGCAAGGAGTCTATGCCCAGCGAGATGGCGCCCTTGTCGCCGCATTTCAGTTCGCCACCCAGCGTCGGAGCGACCCATTGGGCGAAGAGCTCCGCCGAACGCCGCAATCCGGCTTCGCGGCCGACGGCAATTCCCGACTGCGGGGTTACGTGGAATTCACCCTCCCCGACGGTTGCCGACAGAGGCTTGGGTACAATGCCGACGCCGGCTTCGGCGCCGAGACACAGGTTGCCCGTCGCGAAAAGGACGAGCGTCAGAAGCAGTTTTTTCATATCCGAGGTGTTGTTGTCTGTTTGAGGTTTTGGGTGTCGAGGTATTGCCGCAGCACGCCGGACCAGATTCCGTATCCCTCCTCCGTGAGGTGGGTCCCGTCGGTCGTGTATCGGGCTTTCAGTCCATGGTCATCCGTCAGTCCGCGGTTCAGGTCGAGCCAGTCGATCCCCTGTTCCGCACACCACGCCGCAAGGGCCGTGTTGAGGCTCCGGATGCGTGCATTGAGCACCGCATTGTCGTGAACGAGTAGCACCGACTGGACGACGGGCTGGATTCCGACCTCGCGCAACCGGGTGACGATCCGCTGCTGGTTGGCGAGGATTACCTCCGGCGGGATGTCGTTGAACAGGTCGTTGATGCCGCCCAGCACGAAGCAGAGTGCAGGCCGGGCCGCCAGCACGCAGGTGTCCAGCAGCCAGTCCATCTGCCCGGTCAGAAAACCGCCCTGTCCGGCATTGCGGACATCGTGGCGCCCGAGACGGGGATTCCAGTCCCCGCCGTTGGCTGTCAGGGAGTCTCCCAGCAGGACGATCCGCACCTCCCGGGGCGATGCCGCCAGGATGCGGCGGGCAACCTCGCCGGAGAGTTCCGCACGGGTTGTTGTCGGAAGCTCCTCTCCGCCGGCGTCCATCGCCCGGAGAAAATCCCGCACTTCGGCGACGAGAAGCTCCTGCCCGGCGGCGTTGAGCATCATGCCGTCGAAGGTACAGGCCGGGGCGAGCGCACCGTCCTTGCAGAGCCGCTCCGAGGGGTCGAGGCAGACGATTCCCTGCCCCGCAGCCCACGATCGCAGGGCGTCGTTGAGTTGCCGGATCCGGGCGTTCACGGCGGGATATGCGGCCGAAACCGGCGTTGTCAGGAGCAGCACCGGCCGGATGCCCGTTGTGTCGAGCCGCATGCAGACCGAACGGAAGGCATCCAGAATGCGCGGCAACGGCTGTCCGAGAAGGATCTCCGGCAGACCCGCATGGAGTATGCACGCTGCCGGCCGGCGGTTCAGCAGACGTCGGTCCAGATCCCAGTGCTGCTGGGAGAGAAGGAACTGTCCTTCGCCGGCCTCCGCGACGTCATACTCCGGGAATCTTGTCGCCCAGTCGATGCGGTTTCCCTCCCCGTTCGTGAGGAACCCCACGACGGGCCGGGCTGCCGGGAGGTCGCCCGCGGCGAGCAGGCTGCCGGCCGTCAGAATGAAAAACAGCAGTCGTTTCATGGTTTTCGTGTGTAAAAGGGAGTCCGGACGGAAATCCCGCCCGGACTCCGTGCCGGCTAATCACGGTCGCGGACGCAACGGACGTTGACCAGCATGGATGCCGTACCGTCGCCTTCGCTCCACGGACGCGAATTAAAGTTCCACGGTACGATTTCGTTGCTCCAACCGAATACCTCGAACATCTGTGCCGTCGTGGCGTTGGCCTTGGTCGTGGTCCAGAAGCTAGCCTTGTCCACGGCATTGTCCGGAGCCCCAACGTTGCCGTGCCAGAACTTGCCCGCCGGAACGATGTCCAACCCGAGTTCGTTCGTGCCGGTGTTCCCGGTCCAGTACTGTGCCGACTTGATCCGGGTGGCATCGCTGCCCGCAGCCGTCTGCAAGGCCCGCCACTCCTGCATCGTCGATACGTGCCATCCGTCAGGGCATACGCCCTGCATCCGGGTGTCTTCGGCATCGGTTGCCTCGTCGTAGGTCCGCAGGGCCGTCGGCCAGCTGTAATAGACGCCGCGGATCTTCGGATCGGCAATCAGTTCGTCGGTGTAGCTCTTGGCCGCGGGATTGCCGTAGATCTCGTCAACGGTCGTGAAGGCCGTTCCGTCGCTGTACTTCATGGCCCGCAGGTTCTCGGCCATCCAGAAGTCCTCGCCGATCTTCACGACCTCGTAGACCTCGGGATTCTCCGGGTCGCGCAGGTCTGTGTAGGGACGCAGCATGCCGGTGAGCCGGAGCGACCGGATCTCGGACGGCATCGTCTTGATGTTGACCGTCGAGGTGATGCGCCAGTAGATCGTGCGGGTGAGGTAGGCGCCGCCCAGATCCGAGAGCAGCCCGTCCAGCAGCGCGTGGGTCATCTCTACGGATTTTTCGGTCGTCAGCGGACGTACCTTCGGGGCATTCATCTCGGCGTCGAGGCTGTATTCGAGGGCATAGGTGACGTTGCGGGCGTTGCACTCCCAGGCGGCCGTCGCCAGCACCTCGTCCCGGCTGCCGTAGTCGAGATGGAATTCCGCGCCATCGGCCGGGCCCTCGGTGAGCGTGATGGGGTCGGCTGCCGTCACGGCCTCGAACCGGCGGATGATCACCGTGCGATCCTCCTCCTCGGCCGTGGCGCGCTCCGGGTCGCTCGGAACCACGTTCCAGACGAATTTCTTCTTCTGGGAGGCCACCATGCCGAAGGTCTGTTCCAGCAACAGGTCCAGATCGCTCTGCGAAATCTCGAAATGGCACTCCTCACCGGTTTCGAATGTCGCCTCCTTCTCGAACTCCGCGTCGTAGAGACGCAGGGTGTAGTCGACGCCCGTTGTGTCGCACGACCACTCGAAGCGGACGTTCTCCTCGGCCAGATCCGCATCGAGCAGTACCTCGCCGTCGGCCTCGGGCGCGGCGAGCGTCAGCGCTACCGGATCCTTCGTCACCCGGCGGATCGAGACCTCGCGGACCGAGCTGTTCTCGATCGGGTTGTTCAGGTCGCCCGTGCCGGTCACCTTCCAGTAGACCGTGGCCGCGGTGTTCTTCTCGACTCCGTCGGCCGCGAGCCATTCGTCCATCTCCTGTGTGGTGAAGGCGTGCGACGTCTCGCTTCCGCACTCCGTCGACAGGGTTCCCTCCTCGGGGAAGAGCGGGTCGAGGCTCAACAGCAGCTTGTAGTCGGGGACCGTCGAGGAGCATTCCCACGAGAAGGCGACTTCGGCCTCGGGGGTCTTCTTGTCGAGGAGGATTTCAGCCTCGTTCTCGGGGCTTGTGAGCAGGATCAGCCCCGTGGGGAGATCGCAGCGCGTGATGGTCAGCTGCCGGACCTCGTCGCACCAGCCGACCGTCGGGTCCACGACCGTCACGGTCCAGTAGAGACGGACCGTTTCGCCGATCCCGACCTTCATGGAGCTCAATACGGAGTCGAGCTGCATGGTCGTCAGTTTCCACGACTCGCTGACGCCGGGATCCTGTTCACAGGAGGTCGTGAAGGCCTCGTCCAGTCCGAAATGCAGTTTGTAGTTGATGAAGTGCCGCCGCGAACTCCACGCGAAGGTGAAGAGCGAATCGGGTTGTTCGTAGTCGAGGATGATCACCGTGTCGGCCTGGGGTCGGGTCAGAGAGACCGGCTGCCGTCCGACTTCGTAGAAATCGTTCTCCTTGTTGCAGCTCGATGCCCACAGCGCACTGATGAACAGAGCCGCGATCGCGATATTTCGAATGAGTCTGTACATGGTCGAAGGTGTTTTTTAATGGTTGTAGGCACCGATGTTGCGGGCATCGCCGACGGGCTCTCCCCAGAAGTCCTCGGAGAACGGGAAGATCGGATCCTCGGGGATCCCGATCCCGGCTCCGATGCAGGGTGAATCCGTTGCCAGGCGCAGCCCGTCGAGGATCTCGTCGCGGTCGACGAGGTTGTTGCTGGACGTAAACTCCTCGATCAGACGGACGAACGCCGGGTCGTCCGGGATGTTGGCCGTGTTGTGTTCGCCGCTCCCGGGGATGGTCCCCTCCTGATAGCCGTAGATGCAGTTGTTGCGCAGGATCAATCCCTGGTTGTCGATGAACTCCCCGGCCCCGACCTTCGTAAAGGGATTGGCCGTGCCGGTCGTGTTGTAGAAGATGTTGTTGGTGAAGAGCAGCGAACCGGGGATGTTCGTGTAGTTGTCGAACGTGATGGCTGTATTGTCCGCATGGGTTGCGGCCGAACGGGTCTTGATGATCGTGTTGTTGTAGAAGTGGCACGACCCGACGCGTCCCACAACGTCGATCGTCGACGAGAGGGTCTGTCCGTTGCCCTTCACGTAATCGCGCGTGCCGTCGTTGATGCTGACGTTGTACCGCACGACGGTTCCCTCCTGCGAAACGTAGTTCTTGTCGAAGGAGACGTCGCTGGGGCACAGCATCAGCCATCCGCCCACGTTGTTGTAGGAGATGTTGTATTCGAAGAGCGTGTTTTGGCAGTTCTGGTCGCAGTCGAAGGCCTGTCCGTCCCACGTGGCCTTGTGGTCCTGCACGATGTTGTAGCGGAAGATGGTCCCGTCGCTGTGGATGCACCACAGGGCTGCGGCGGCCTCCATGCGGTACTGGATGCTTTCATCGGCAAAGTCGCCCTGGGCACAGTTGCGGACGATGTTGTATTCGACCAGCGCGTCGTCGCAGCCGTTCACGATGATCTGGTCTCCGGGAATCCCCTCGAAGACGTTGCGCCGAAAGACGAATCCCGTATTGGCCTTGCGTTGCGTGCGGTCGCCCGTGGCCAGATAGCCCGTCAGACCGTCCCGCTGGCAGTTGATGATGCGGCAGTCCTCGACCACCAGATCATTGAACGACGAGGGGTTCGTGCCTCCGATGACATTGTAGTAGAAGATACCCGAACCGCCGCCTCCGTTGTGGTGGGTTTTCGTGCCGTAGACGTCGGCAATCTCGCACCGGCGGATGTGGATGTGGTTCATCACGCCACCCTCGATGTTGTCGGCCTCGATCCGGATGCCGGCGATCTTGGGCCGCGGCTCGTTTCCCTTGTTGGTGATTTTCAGATCCTGCAACTCCCAGTACTGCACGTTGCGGATCAGAATGGTCTCGTAGCTTCCGCCACCTGCGATTTCGGGCAGCGGCAGGCTCTCGTCACCATAGGACCCGAGGACAATCGGGGCCTCGGCCGTTCCGCTGCCGCGGAGCGTGAGCGTGCCGTTATAGACCGTACCCCGTTTGATGAGGATCGTGTCTCCGGCCTTCCAGGGCTGCTCCATGATGCGGTCCACGCTCTCCCAGGCCTGTTCCGGGGAGTGCCCCGTATTGTAGTAAGCGCCGGTTTCGGGATCGATATAGTAGCGATGCGGGTAGGAGACGCCGCCCTTGTCGGTTTCGTTCTTCCAGGACTCCTCTTTCTGACAGGCGACCAGCTGGCTGATGCCCAGCAGCGCCGCGATTATGATGGTGTACATTTTCATCTTTTTCGGATTTAACGGATTACATCGGGTCCATCACGCAGCGGATGGGATACATGTGGTTCTCGACGGTCGGAACAATGCTGTACGACTGGATGTTAAGCGTTGAGGCGTCGTCGTAAATCGACAGAAGTACGGCTTTCGTCGGATCATCGGCCGAGGCCGTGTCTCCGTAGGCGAACTGCATGCCGGCCAACCGGGGCGTCGAGCTCCAGAAACGGGCTGTGAAGGTCGGATCGGTGAGGAACGTGAGCCCTTCGTGCCAATAGAATCCCGAAACCACGACGTTCATCTTGGCGCTGTTCGTGATGGAAGCTGTCGTCGGCCAGTAGGAGGGATCCTTCACGGCATCGGCGCCCGTGTCGGCTCCGAGGTAGTCACGCAGGGCGTTGAATTCGTCGATCGACGGCAGGTGCCACCCTTCGGGGCAGACGCCCTGTACCGATTCTCCGGCCTCATAGGCGGCTTTGGCTTCGTCCCAGGTCATGCGCGTGGCGGCGGCCCATGTGTAGTAGCGGCCGACCTTCTGCACATAGAGCGGGTCGTTGCAGTAACCTTCGCCCATGGCGATCTTGGCCTCGTCGGGCAGCGGTTCCCCGTCGGAGTAGACCGTGGCGCGGAGGTTTTCGGACATGATGGTCATCAGCGAACCGTCGTTGAGGATGAACTGGCAGGCCCCGTAGGTCTGGTTGTCACGGGGGTCGGTGAAGCTCTCGACGAGCGGGATGGCGCTGAAATGGCGCCAGACGCTGCGGACCTCACCGTTGCGGGTCTGCTCGACGCGCCAGAAGAAGCGCTTGTTGCCCGAGAAGTCGGGCCATATCTCGCGCAGCATGTCGAGCGTCTCGGCATTGGTCAGCACGAGCGAGTCCTTGGTCCCCATGTCGAAGGTGACGGCGTTTTCGAAGTACATGTTCACGTCGAACGAGATCCGATACGTGGCGCCGGGACGTGCTTCCCAGGTGAAGATCTGTTTGTCGTCGGGTTTGAAGAAGTCGATTTTCAGCGTTGCGCCTTCGGCGGGCGAGATGGCGCGCGCCCAGGTCGGGTTGACATAATCGACCTTCTGTTCGCAGGAGGTTACCGTTAGGGTGAGCGCCGCGGCGAACGGAATGCAGTATGTTGCAAGCTTTTTCATGTCTGTTCGGATTGTGGATTAGTAGCCGGGGTTCTGGTCGTCGCGGATCAGCGGGTTGGCATTCAGCTCTTTGAGCGGAATGGGCCACAAATAGTCGCGGTCCTTGTTGAAGGAGCGTTTGTCGACGACCACTTCGACGTATTGCCAGTAGGGCGTCGGTTCGCCGCTTACGGGGTAGTATTGGAGTTTCGAGACGTCGAGTCCGTGGGCGTCGGTCATCACCTTTTCGGCGATCTTCCAGCGGCGGATGTCGTGCCAGCGCTGTCCTTCGTGGAAGAGTTCCACGCGGCGTTCGTTGCGGATCAGCGCCCGCATGGTCTCCCTCGTGAGGTTGGGCAGCGACTCCGTGAGCGTGATCATGCCGACGCGCCGACGCAGCGGGTCGATCAACTTGTAGACGCCCGCCGGGCCGTTGAGTTCGTTTTCGGCCTCGGCCCACGCCAGCAGTACTTCGCCGTAGCGCATCAGGATCTTGTCGCCGCCGTCGTTGTCGAGATTCAGCAGCGTCTCGTTGGCGCCCTTCTTGGCGGCAAATCCGGTCTTGTTGTCCCAGTTGGCGGGCTGCCAGTGGGCCTGGTAGCGAGAGGTTCCGTCGCAGCGGTACTCGTCGCCCGGGCAGAGGACGGAGAGTTTCAGCCGCGGGTCGCGGTTGTCGAACGGATGCTCCTCGTCGTAGGTCGGGTCGGCCGGGATCGAGGCTCCGTTGTCGGCTTCGAGCGGCTTGATGGGCAGACCGTTGGCCGTGAAGAAACTGTTGACCATTTCGAGGGTCGTGTTGAACGAGAACCAGTTGTACCACAGCTGGGTCATGTAGCTCGATTGGAGATCCTCGGCGTAGTTGACCTTGAAGATCACCTCCTTGTTTGCCGGGTCGTTGATACCCTCGTCGAGGAACAGCTTGCGGAAGTCGCCGTAGAGGTCATATCCCAACGCCTGGATGGCCTTGGCACATTCGATGACCGTCGCGTGGTCGTATTCGTACTGGGCAATTTGGAGTTTGAGCATCTGCGCCGAGCCTTGGCAGGCCACCTCGCCACCGAGGATGTTGTCGAGGTAGGTGATGGCGTACTTCACATCCTCCTTAATGAAGGTCAGCACCTTGTCGAGATCTTCGCGGGGTGCGTTCTCCTGCGGGGAGTTTTCGTCGACAAGCGGTACGCGGCCGTAGAAGCGTACCAGATCGAAATAGAACCAGGCACGGAGGAACCGCGCTTCGGCCAGGATCTTCTGGCTGTCCGCCTCACTGATGCCTGACGCCATAGCCATCGAACGGATCAGCGTGTTGGCCCGGGAGATGGCCTGCCAGTCCTTGGTCCATTTGAGTTCGGCCCACCAGCTGGCTGCGGTCTGTGTGCCCTGTGCGAATTCGGCGCTGAACTCCCAGGTATGGTGGTTGTAGGAGTTGTCACACATGTTTTCGTAGGTGTAGGGTGTGATGTAGGCCGGAGAGTCGTCGTAGAAGCAGTAGTAGATGCCGGCGAGCATGCTTTTGGCCTGTTTGATGCCTTTGAGGAAGGTGTTGGGCGAGGACTTGTCCACGGGAACCGTGTCGAGATACCCGCTGCAACCGCCCGCTACACCGAGCAGCAGTGCCAGGGCGAGTGTCTTGAAAGTATTCAGGTTTTTCATGGTCGGATAGGCTTAAAAGGTTACGTTGAGTCCGGCCGTGAAGGTGCGGACCAGCGGATAGTCGTAGATGTTGGTTGCGTTGACGCCGGCACGCTCCGGATCGAATCCCTTGTAGCGGGTGAGCGTGAAGAGGTTCTGTCCGCTGACAAAGATGCGCAGGCCCGAGAGGTGGATCTTCGCGAGCCACTCCTTGGGGAAGGTATATCCGATCTCGAAGTTTTTCAGACGCAGGTAGGAGAGGTCCTCGACATAGTATTCCGACTTGATCGAGGCCCGTTGGCTGTCGATGTAGACGCGCTGATAGGTGTTGTTGGGGTTTTCGGGGGTCCAGCGCTTGGTCATCCAGGCCGCGGAGTTGTATCCGTTGAAGAAGGGCGATACGAGCTCGCCGGAGCTCCAACCCTCACCGCCGTAGACGCCCTGGAAGAAGGCCGTGACGTCGAAACCCTTCCAGCGAGCCCCGAGGTTGAACGAGTAGAGGAAATCGGGGTTGGGGTCGCCCAGCGCGACGCGGTCATGGTCCATATCGATGATGCCGTCGCCGTTCTGGTCCTTGAAGCGGATATCGCCGGGAGCGGCGATCAGTCCCGAGTAGGAGTTTACGGGATTTCCGTCGCGGTCGAACGTTTGCAGATGGTTGTGAATCTCCTCGTCACTCTGGTAGATGCCTTCGATGGCATATCCGTAGAGGGTGTTGATGGGCCGTCCCTCCTCGAGGATGATGCCCGTCGTGGAGTTGAGGATCGGGCTCTGACCTTTCAGGTCGAGGATCTCGTTGCGGTTGAACGAGATGCTGGCCCCGGCCGAAAACTCCCATTCGCGGAACATCTTGTTGTAGGAGAGGGCGAACTCACAGCCGACGTTGCGCATGCGTCCGGCATTCTTCCACGGGTCCTCGGTGAATCCGAAGATGCCCGAAACGGGGAGCTGCATCAGGATGTCGTCGGTCTCCTTGACGTAGAAGTCGCCGGTGAAGGAGAGCGATCCGAAGAGCCGCAGGTCGGCTCCGATGTTGTATTGCGTGGTGGTCTCCCAGGTCAGGTCCTTGTTGGCGATGTAGGAGGTGGCGGCGCCGGTTGCCTGCTGGTTCTCCCAGATGTAGTTGCACGAGCCGATCGAGAGGATGTCGATACCGGCGTAGGAGCTCCAGATCTTCTCGTTTCCGAGCTGGCCCCACGATGCGCGGAGTTTCAGTTCGTCGATCCAGCGTACGCCCTGCATGAACTTCTCCTCGGAGATGCGCCATCCGGCCGAGAACGAGGGGAAGAGACCCCACTTGTGTCCAGTGGCGAATTTCGACGATCCGTCGTAACGGACGTTAGCCTCGAAGAGGTATTTCTCCTTGTAATCGTAGTTGAAGCGTCCGAACAGGGAGAGACTCGTCACCTCGGTTTCCCAGCTGGAGTTCTTCTGCGTGGCGGGGTCTCCGACTTCGAGCGACGGAAGGTTGGTCGTCAGACGCGTGCGCGAAGCCTTGTAGTACTTGTTGTTCCACTGTCCCTGCTGCCATCCGGCCATCGCCTTGAAATGGTGGTTCTCGCCGGCCGTGGCCCAGTAGGAGAGGGTCACATAACTGGACAGATTCCCGTAACGGTAGGTCGACTCGGTGATCGACGATTCGCGGGAGTTGCTTTCGCCGATGGTCTGCGATCCGTCGGCGCCGGTGAAGACCGTATAGAGCTCGACGTCCGGGGCGTAGATCTGCCCCGTTTCGGTCGTCCGGTCGAAGTTCACGGCACCTTCCAGTTTGAGGTTTTTCAGCAGCGAGAGCTGGATGTTGATGTTGCCGCTGAAATTCCCGATGTCGGTCTGGTTGTATCCGCCGGCTTCGCGTGCGGCATCGTTATAAAACCAATCCGTCCATCCGTATCCCTCCATTTTCGCATTAACCATCGGAGTCATAGCGACAATTCGATAGAGAGTGCTTCCAGTCCCGTCTACAAGATCGGTCTTGATGCCCGAATAGCCGGCGATGTTGGTCGAGATTTTCAGCCGGTCGTTCAGCAGCGAGCTCGACGCGTTCATGCGGAAGTTGTACTTGTCGAACTCCGTTCCTTCGAGGATACCGTCCTGTCCGAGATAACCCATCGACAGCGTGTAGGCCAGCTGTTCGGACCCTCCGGCGAGCTTGACATAGTGGTTGTGCAGCACGGCGGGCTTGAAGTAGAAATCCGCCCAGTCGCGGTCGGGATAGAGGGCCGGATCGCTGCCGTCGAAGTGGTCGATATAGCTCTGGCTGTACCGGAGCTGCTGCCCCGAGTTGAGGCACGCCTCGTTGTAGAGCGTCATGTAGTCGACCGCCCCGAGGAGTTCGGGATAGCGGGTCACCTGCTGCACGGAGACATAGCCGTTGTATTCGACCGAAAGCTGCCCTGCGCGGCCCTTTTTCGTGGTGATCAGGATGACGCCGTTGGCGGCCTTGTTACCGTAGATGGCGGCCGAGGCGGCGTCTTTGAGCACCGAGATCGACTCGATGTCCTTCGGGTCCACCTTGTCGAATGAGGATTCGAAACCGTCGATGATGATCAGCGGCGACGAGTCGTTGAGCGTACCGATACCGCGCACGGTGATCGTACCGCTGTCGGCGCCGGGCTGTCCGGAGGTCTGCGTTACCTGTACGCCGGTGACCTTGCCTTGCAGGGCGAGGGAGACGTCGGTGATCGGCCGGTTCTTGAAGTCGAAGGTCGAGACGGTGGCGATGGCGCCGGTGAGCTTCTCCTTGCTGGTCGAGCCGTATCCGACGACCACGACGTCGTCCAGGGAGAGGGCATCCTCCTCGAGGACGATATCCAGACCGGTGAGGGCCCGGGTCACCTTGAACTGCTGTTTCTTGTACCCGAGGTAGGAGACTTCGAGCGTCTCGCCGATCCGGGCCTGGATCGAGAAGGAGCCGTCCGACGCGGTCGTGGTGCCGGCCTGCCGCTCCTGCACGGCCACGACGACGCCGACGATGGGATTGAGCTGTTTGTCCGTCACCTTGCCCTGGATGCGGACCTCCGCGCCGGGTTGTGCGTGCGCGGCCAGGATGAAACATCCAGCCAGTGTCGCGAGCCACAAACGCAGGTGTTTGGAATAGCTGAATTTCTTCATTTTTGATTGTTTTTAGGTTGGTAAATTTTGCTCATATTCTGTTTTTTTAGGTGGTCACTCTTCCCAGCGCCAGCGGTCGTGCCACTCGACGCGGAAACGCTCGCCGTCGAACCGGACGGGAAGCCAGACGTAGCGCCCGTCAGCGGCATTCTCGGGGTTCCAGCGGTCGCCCATGTAGATGCAGCGGTCGGTGCCGGCGACAGTGAACAGGAAGGTGCTCTGCGAGTCGTAGGTCGTCTCGGCCAGCGGCCCGGAGCAGGGGTTTCCGCACTCGGTCCACGGACCCCAGATCGAGTCTGCCACGGCCGATCGTGCGGCATTTGGGGCCCAACCCGTGCATCCGGACATCATCATCCAATAGCGCCCGTCGTGCTTGACGATGGCGGGGGCCTCCATGAACCTCCCGACGAAGAAGCGGGCGTAGCGGCCGCTGTGCGAGAGGTAGTCATCCGTGAGCTCGGCGATGTGGAGCGTGCTGTTCTCCTCGGACGAATAGATATGGTAGGCGCGTCCGTCGTCGTCGACGAAGAGCGTCATGTCGCGGGCCATCTGACCGCCGGCCAGGTCGCGCCCGACGATGTTCAGCGAGTCGGGATGTTCGGGCAGGCTGCCGCCGTCGAACCGCATTCCTTCGGCACGGCTGGGGCCGGCGTGCAGCGGCAGGGCGTTCACCGGGTAGTGCCCGGCGTTGGGCCGCACGGCTTTCAGAAACCGGTACGGACCCGTCGGGCGGTCGCTGACTGCCACACCGCTCATCGCGCCCGTATAACCGGCCCCTTTCGGTTCGAGATGAAACCACATGACATACTGCCCGGTCCGGGCGTTGCGGATGACCTTGGGGCGTTCGAGGATGCAGCCCTTCTCGATGGGGCTCCCGGAGCCTTCGGGCTCCACCGGCAGGACGATGCCTTCATCCTGCCAGTCGTAGAGGTTCGTCGACGAATAGCAATGGACGCCGACCTGGGCAAGGTTGCCGGCCGTACCTTCGACCTTGTGTTCGCCGAACCAGTAGTAGCGTCCGCCGTCGTAGAGGATGCCGCCTCCGTGGGCGTTGATGACGGCGCCGTCGGTGTCGGTCCATACCGCCCCGGGGCGGTATTCCGGACACGAGCACCCTCCGAGCAGGAGGAGTGCTGCGATGAGTGCCGTGAATCTGTTCTTGTACATGGCGTTCGTGTTTTCAGGAGGTTTCTTACTGTTTGTAGAAGAAGGTGTTGGGTTTGTTCACCACGGCGGGTGCGAATCCCGGCTGACGGGGATCCAGCCGGACCGTGTCGCAGGCCACGGCACTGATCTCGACTGTGCGGTCGCCCTCGAAACGATTGCCCGAGATGTCGACCTCCCGGCAGTATTGCAGGTCGATGTAGGAGAGCCCGTCGAAAATCGGCGGATAGTCCCGGCTCTGGATGAAATGGTTGCCGGTGATTTCCAGTCGGTCGACACTCAACGCATAGATGACCTGCGAATCGAAGGTCCGGACGATATTGCCGGTGAAGACGATGCGTCCGTGGTAGCGGAAATCGTTGCCGCGGCCCTCGGTCAGGATTTCGGGGGATATTTGCAGCACCGACTGGGGATTTTCGCCACCGGTCCCGAAGTTGACGAAGGTGTTGTTGCGGATGAGCACGTCGCGCACGCTGCCCGACTCGAACCAGGAGTTGGCGTCGCCGGCAATCAGTACGCCGGCCATCATCGACGAGAAGTAGTTCTCCTCGACGACGACCCGACCCGGTGTGGAGATCAGGATGCTGCGGGCGCGGTTGTTGCGCACCGTACAGCGTCGCATCTCGACGGCGGGCATGTGACAGGGGTTTTCGACGGCGAGGAGTTCGGGCAGCGAGTCGGGAAGTTCGGAGGCGGAGCGAATCTCCCAGCTTTCGTCGTCGAGCGACCGGGCTTCTTCTGCCACGAAGGTGCACAGCGGGCGGAGCGAGATACGGTCGATGAGCCGCAGCGTGTCACCCTTGCGCGCGAAGTCGAATCCCTGCTGTTGGACGTGCCCGAAACGGGCCGTGAGGAGCCGCCCTCCGCGGATTGAGTCGACGCGCAGGTAGGTTCCGTGAACGTTCGTCGCATCGTCGAGCATGTTCTCGAAGAGACAGCCGTCGAAGCGGATCGTACCGCGGCAGTTGACGAAGTGGGTGGCGTCGGCCGATGCGGAGATGAAGCGTCCGGAGCCCTCCCGCAACCGGACGTCGAAGCCGTTGAGCGAAATCTCCTCCGAATTTTCGCAGATCAATGCCATGGCACCCGAGGCATGGATGACGCTCTGTTCGATGGTCAGACCGCGCGTGGCGTGCACGACGATGCCCGGGTAGTGTCGGTTTTCGCGGAACGGTCCCTTGTCGGCGAAGATGGAGCCCACGGGCGGGAGTTCCGGCGAGAGGAATCCGAAGAGCCGGACCGTATCCTTGCCGAGCATCTCGGCCTTCAACTGTCCCTTCCAGTAGGGGTGCAGGAAGCGGGCCGTGTTGTAGTAAGGGGCGCGGGTTTCGGGATCGAAGACGATGTTGTCGCCCTGGGTGCGCTCCCAGTCGTATCCGGAAAAGTGCAGGGCCCCGTCGACGACCCGGACGGGATTCTCGCTGGTGATTTTCAGATCGACGCCCCGGATCTCGGGGTGCTGGGCGATCACGCGGCCTTCCAGCACGAACGGAAAGTCGTAGTCGAACGTCAGGCCGCGGAGCGTCACCTCCTCGCAGTTGGCGATGTAGAAGGGTACGATCGCTCCGTGGAAGCGGAATTCGGTGTTGTTCCCGCAGATGGTGATCCGGCGCATGCCGTCCAGCGGGAAGGCGATGCGTTTGGTCCCGTTGTCGTTGTTCGAGACCCGGAGGAAGCGCTCTTCGGCCTCTTCGGGGTAGAAGTCATAGACGCCGGGATCGAATTCCAGCCGGATCTCACCCTGCGGATGTTCCCGGAGGATTTCGCGGATGAGGGAGGTGTAGTCCGTACGGCCGTCGAGCGGAACGGAGATCTGCCGCACATGCTGCCCGCCGCACCCCTGGAACAGGAGGCCGAGAAGGACCACGAGATACAAAAATGGCAATTTCATGATTATCGATCGGTTAGTTTGGGGTGATTTCGAAAGTTCGAGCCCCGGACTGTACGATCTCCGAGGCGCGCATGTGGTCGATGCAGATGTTATGTCCCGGGAAGTCGGGGCTCAATCGGTTGTGACTAATCCGAACCTTGCGGCATCCGTCCAGATAGAGGTTGCAGGGACGGTAGAAGGGCTTGAACGTGCGTGTTCGTTCCAGCGTGTTCCGCGAGAAGGTCAGCCCCTCGACCGAGCGGGCGAATAGCACGGCGTAGTCGAAATGCCGGAACGTATTGCGTTTGATGCGGATGTTACGATGGTAGGCTGCAACCGTCTCGTCTGCTGGCCGGAAGGAGGGCGAGATCGAGATGACACCTTCGCCCCAGCCCCATGGAGCGTCGATCAGGTTGTTGCCCGAGCTGTAACAATCTTCAAAGATGTTGTCGCGGATGACCACATCCCCGACGGCGCCGGACTCAAACCACAGCTCCGTATCACCTTCGATCAGCACAGCGGCGCCGGCCGAGCGGAAATAGTTGTGTTCGATGCGCACCCTGGCGGGGGTGGTCACCAGAATCGAACGCCCGCGGTTCTGTTTGAGCATCCGACAGTTGCGGACGATCAGCTTCGGACAGAGCGAGGCGTTTTCCAGAATGTGCCCCGCAGCGATCCGTCCGGCGACAGGCTCCTTGAAATGTAGGAGATAGTCGCGCGATCCCTCGATCGGGCTTGTGCCGAGGGCCGTCAGCGGGCGGCTTCGCTGCATGGTGGCCGTGTCGAGAGCCCAGACCCGTTCGCCGGGGCGGAATCCCGAGTCGCGGCCCGTGGGGGCGATCCGCACGGTGTGGTCGTCGCAGACCTCCGTGACCGGGGCGTACATGCCATGGATGTTGGTGAAATCATCGCCCGAACCGCTGACCGAACAGCCGTCGAAGAGGATCGTGCCCGTACAGCCGATGAAATGGGTGGCGTCGGCAATGGTGCTGAACATCCGCCCGGCCTGCTCGTCGGCGACGATGTCGAGTCCGATCATCGCGATGTTGCGCGTGCGGACAGCGAAGACGCCGCAACTCAACGTATGGTGAATGGTGACCTCCTCGATGCGGACCTGTTCGCTGTCGAAGATCTCGATGCCGTTGACGATATAGCGTCCGTGGTGGAAGACGATGACCGTTCCGGAGTCGGGCTTCATGGCCGGGCGGTAGTGGAACCGCACACGGTTGCCTCCGAGGTCGGAGACCCGGGCCTGGAACATATCCCGGCCCAGCGGTACGTCACGCGTCTGATAGACCAACTCATGGGTCTTTCCGTCGTAGAGGTTGGCGTATTCGGGGACGATGCGCTGGATGCCGTATTCGCCGATGAAGACGAGCGAATCGCCCTGTACGGCGTAGGGATAGCGGAGCGTGTCAATCTCCATATCAAGATAGGTATCCGTGGCCCGGACGATCGTGGCCTGCGAGTTGTAAGGGCGCTGCCAGTCGATCCGCAGGTTCCGGATCGTGATGTTCCGGGACTCCATGAGCCGCAGAGGTTTCATCAGTCCGTGGAAGATCCAGTCGCAGCCCTGCCCGTCGATTTCGACGTTCCGCATCCGTTCGAGATCCAGCGCCGTGGTGGGTTTCCCGGCGTCCTGTCGCTGCGGGTCGGGGAAGAAGTCGTAACGCCCCGGAGCGAACCGGATCTGCAATGCCTTGTCGTTGCGGTGTTCATCGAGGATCTTCCGGATGATCGGAAGCGCGTTTTCACCCGTGCCGGGGTGCAGCCCGTAGTCGGCGACGCGGACAACCCCCTTCCGGGTCGCGTTGCCGGCCGTGGCGTGCGGGCATCGGACGAGGATGCCGACCGACAGCAGAAGCAGCGAGCTGATAAGGATGCGCTGTGTGGAATTCATGGTCTGATTCGGGTTTTGTTTGCAACAAAATTAAAAGAACTCCGGCGGCTCGTGCTATCCCGTTGTTTAGAAAGATTGCGGCTTCGATTAGGGGTTTGCTTGACGATGTGTTTTGAACAAACAGATATGTTTCGTGAACAAAAATACAAGCTTCGGATGGCCGAAAATACAAATTTATATCTTAACTTTCGGGAAAAACCAACCGGATGAAACACTTTTCGGCCCTTTTTTTCTGCCTGCTTCTCCGCCTCCTGCCTGTCTGCGCACAGCACGAAGGCGAAATCTGGAACTATGAACATTTAAGCAAGAACGACGGGCTGTCGAGCAATCGCATCACGGCGTTAAGCGATGACCGTTACGGCCGGATTTGGGTCGGAACCTCCCAGGGACTGGATATTTACGACAGCCGTTCGCTGAAAGAAGTCGAACCTTATGCCGGTCTGGAAATCTGCTCGCTCCACGACACGGGTGATCGGATCCTCATCGGGACGACGCTCTTTGCCGAGGCCTATGACTATGCGAGCGGCCGTTTTTCGCGCTTGACGTGGAATGGTCGCGATGTGGGGTATGTCCGTACGATTCTGCAAGTCGACAGTACGGTGCTGCTTAAAACCCAGAACCGGATTTACCGCTGCGACAGCGACCGGCTGACGCTTGTTGCCGACGGAACTCCTTACGAATACATGTGCTGCGACAAATTCGGACAGCTGTGGGGATTGACGAAGGACCGGGTCTATCGGATCGACCGCTCGTTCGAGGTTGCTGCGACCTACAAACTGGCGAGTGTCGACCGCTCTCCGCTGGTTGGGGTTCAGCTCTACGCCGACTCGAAGGGATGCGTCTGGGTCGGGACCGTCAAGGACGGCCTCTATCGCTACAACCGGACAAAGGACGAATTCCTGCACGAGCCGATTGCGGCCCGTTTCGGGGTGTCGGAGATCGAGAACATCGCCAGCTTGAACGAAGACCGTTACGACCGCCTCTGGATTGGCCATAACAACGGTGTTTCGGTCTATGACTACAACAACGACTTTTTCTGCAACTACGTCTGCGAACACAATGACAATGCGGTGCTGAATACCGTGGTTGCCATCTTCCGGACCCGGCGTCAGGACATGCTGCTGGGGACCTATTTTGCGGGGCTCTTTTCGATCGGCGAACTCGAATCCGGCGTCGAGTTTCATACGCTCGGCTCGGTCGGTACGCATCGCTCCCGGAACGTGACGGCCAACGGCATTCTGCGCGACGAACGGGGCAACTGGTGGGTGGCGACCAACAGCACGGGAATCGACGTGCTGGACCCTTCGGGCAACCTTGTCCGGCGCATTTCGAGCCGTACGCACGGCATCAACGACAATATCCTCGCCTTGCAGCAGGACCGGCTCGGGAATCTCTGGGCGGGATCGTTGTCCAGCGGGCTCTACCGTTTCCGGGCCGACGGCTCGGTTCGTCTCTATACGCGCCGGACCGACCGCCCCGGGTCGCTTTCGGGAAGCAACGTCCTGGCGCTTTGCCCGCTGAATGCCGATACGATGTTCGTGGCACACGAGAAGGGAATCGACATCTACCGTTACGCCACCGACGATTTCGCGGTGCTGTACGAATGCGGGGCGGAGGATTTCGCCTTTTATGATGTTTTCACGCATGGCGATACGGTCTGCTTCGTCAATTTCAAGTCGGTCGTCTGTTTCGACCGGGCTTCGGGTCGGGTCTCCGAATACAAGGCTCCCGAATCGAAGGGGATCGCGCCCTATTTTCAGAGCGGATGGATGGATGCCTCGGGGCGGTTGTGGCTGGGAACGACCAAAGGGGAGGTGTGGTGCTTCGAGTCCGGGCGCTTCGCTCCGGTGGTGCAGGGCCATCCGAAGATCAACGGCGGCATTGCCGGCATGCGCGGCGATGCGGACGGGCATTTGTGGCTGGTGGCGGGCAATGACCTCCTCCGGTTGGACTCCCTCGGGGAACTGCGCCGTTACAGCCTTGCGAAGGGGATGGGAACCAACGAGTTCAACGTCCGTTCGTCCTATGTAGGCCCGGATGGCGGGATCTGTTTCGGAACGACGAGCGGACTGGTCTCATTCCATCCGTCGAGGTTGGAAAGCCGCCCTTCGCAGCCGGTGACCCTGTTCCTCTCCGGCTTGAAACTCGCCGACCGCCCGGTGCCGGTGGGTGCCGGTGTGCTGGACCGTCCGCTCAACGAGACGAAAGAGATCGTCCTGGCCCACGACCAGCGGTTCGTGACCTTCGAGGTCTCGGTGATCGACTACGATGTTTTCCGCACGTCGTCCTATGCGTGCCTTTACCGGTTGGAGAATTTCGATGACAACTGGTATGAGCTGGGCCCCCGGCAGGAGATCTCCTATACGGGACTGCCGACGGGACGTTACCGGCTTGCGGTGCGTCTCGTGGCCGATGACGGGACGCTGCTCGAAGAGCGGCGGATTGTCGTCCGGGTTCGCCCGCCGGTGTTGTTGAGCGGTCCGATGATCGGTCTTTACGTCGTGGTGCTGGGGCTTGTGGTCTGGCAGTTCGTGCGGCTGCTGCGGCGGCAACGTTTCGCCCGCTCGCTCGTCGAGCAGGCGCGCCGGGAGCAGGAGACGCGTTCGCGGATCAATGCCCTGAAACTCGACTTTTTCAGCTTCATCACCTACGAGTTCAAAACCCCGCTGTCGGTGCTTTCGACCTTGCAGGACTCCGTGCTCCCGCCTCCGGGCGGGGATCCCGGCAGTGATCCGGAGATCTTCCGGCGCAATATCAAACGGCTCGGCTTCCTGGTCGATCAGTTGCAGGATTTCCGCAATATCGAATCGCGGAACATTGCGCTCTCGATCCGCAAATACGACTTCGTGCCCTTCCTCGACGGCATTTACCGGAGCTTCGTACCTCTTTACGACCGCAAGCAGATCGTACACGGGTTTCTCTCCGAGGTCGGGAGTTTGCCGATGCTGTTCGACGCGGCGAAGATGGAGATGATGCTGGGCAACCTGCTGGGCTATACGTTCAAGTCGGTCCCGACGGGCGGGGAGTGCCGTCTGCGGCTTGCCGTCGACGGGGAGCGGGCCGTGGTCGAGCTCTTCCACAGCGGGCCCTGCATGAGCGAGGAGCAGCGTCAGGCCATTTTCCGTTCCTATGATGCCGGCTGTCTGCCGGAGAGCGGGATCGGGCTGGCTCTGGTCAAGAGTATCGCGCAACTGTTCGACATGCGGCTTTCGGTCGAGGCGGTCCCGCAGCAGGGCAACCTGTTCCGGATCGAGATCCCGCTCGTTTCGGACAATGGGGCGGTGACCGAACAGCCGGAAGCCACGACAGGGATTGTTGACCGGATCGTGGACCATACGATCGGTTTCGAGGAGGCTTCGCAACCCTGCTTCCTCGATGCCGACGGACACCGGAAATTCCGGATCCTGCTCGTCGAGAACGATGCAGACTCCAAACGGGTGCTGACCAAGCGTTTGCAGAAACATTTCCATGTGTCGAGCGTGGCGACGAGTGACGAGGCGCTGCTGTTGCTCAAATCCCAGAATATCGACGTGGTTATCTGCGACATGCAACTGTCGGGCACGAGCGGGGCGGATCTGTGTGCGATGATCAAGCAGTCGAACCGTACGCGCCACATTCCGGTGATTCTGGAAAGTTTTGAGTTCTCGGGCGAGAACCGGATCCGGGCGTTGCAGTGCGGAGCCGATGCGATGTCCCAGAAGCCGATCAACTTGCAGGAGTTGTTCCTGCAACTGAACAACCTGCTGCGTACGAAAGATGTGCTGCGTGACTACTACCTGGTGGCGGGGAGCGCGGGAGTTCCAACCGGGGAGGTGAACAGCACCGACGAACGCTTCATCCTTTCGGTCACGAACTACGTTTACGGTCACCTGGACGATCCGAATCTCTCGGTTAACGATTTGGCGCAGCACATGAACGTGAGCCGTACGCAACTATACCTGAACATGAAGCGTCTGTTCGATCAGACGCCCTCGGTATTTATCCTGCAAATCAAGATGCGCGAGGCGGCAAAACTGCTCCAAACGACGGACAAAACTTCGTCAGAGATCTCCTACCAGCTAGGGTACTGCAATCCGAACCATTTCAGCCGGCAGTTTAAAGAGTATTACGGAGTTTCCCCTAGTGAATATAAACGAGCCAAAGGTGGGAATGAATAAATTTAATAAAACGAGTTCGTTGATATTTACAAACTTCCGAAAGAATAACTCTTTTGACAAAAATGCAAATTATTTATATTGATAGGTTTCACTCTTTTGCGAAAGAAATCTTTACTTACTAATGAAGGCTCTTATGGCAATATTTGAGCCAACAGAATTGATTGGTTTAAAGCGTAGTCGAATTAAAACGATACAATAATTGTAGATTTTAGAAACTGCCCGGAACGCCCGGACAGCAAAAGAGACAAGGCCGCCCTGTGCAAACGAGGACAAGAGCAGTTCTCTTGTCATCTTTGCATGGGGTGGCTATCTTGCTGGATCGGGCGGCAGTGACGGGTGTTCATTGAGCCTGTGTAGTATAAATATGAGGTTGGATCAGTGCCGATTCATGGACCTTTTCTTCCTTTTCCGAATCTGCTGTTGTTGCTCCTCCTCATAAGCCTGTACGTCCGCCAATTCCAGAACCGCATCCAACGGATGGATAGACGGCCCCGGCCGAAAAGATTCTTTTGAGGAAGACCTCTCCTGCTCCGAGGATTCCTGGAAGCCCCCCCCTACTCTTGGCTTCGGTATGGAACTGCTGTTCGAAGGCGTTAGCAGAGAAACTTCGGCCCAGCAGGGAGCCGTTGGCTACAATTTCCTGCTCATGGTCGATAAAGGTTACACCATAGATTCGTCCCGCAGCATTGAGGCGGAATACCGCATCAACGCCCTTGTCGTGCAGCCGCTCGCAGAACTCCGCCCGGCTGGAACTCCGCGCCATGCCATCCGCAATCTTTTCCCGCAACTCATCAAGTGCTCCGGGCTCCTTCAAAGCCGTTTTCGAACGCTCGTAGTAGCGTTGCAGGGCCTCATATCCGACATCCATCCCGATCCGGCTCGACTTGAACGGCGTCCCGATGCCATAGCCGTCGTCGGTCATGGTGCCGTAAATAATACCCGCAAAATTTCTGCCGTCGATAGTTCCCGTACGTTCTTCGACCGAAACGTTAAACCGCTCCAGCAGTGTGCGCAACTCACTGTAGGAGGAACATTTGTAATTTCGCAGGCACGCCCGCACGACAGACGACACCTGCCGCTTGACATTTCCATCGGGATAATTCACCTTCCGCAGGCCCTCCCTGTCCGTCTGTTCCTGGCCTTTGATGCTCGGGTGTAGCCCGTATTTTTGTTCGAGATCCCGCAGGATCGACATCGAACGATCATACTCGTGTGAGTCGGAGATCTTCCGACCCGTCGAATCAACTCGTAATGAGACAATGTGCAAGTGTTCGCGTGCAATATCTCCGTGTTTGAAGACAATGTAGGGCTGCTCTCCGTAGCCCATCCGCTCCATATATTCGCGGGCGATCTTGCCCAGTTGCTCATCGGTCAGACGGTCCTCGGGCGAGGGATTCAGCGAGACAAGGAAAACCGTATTGGTCGTTCGCCGGTTGGCCTGCAGAAAAGGTTCGAAGCTGGCCATGCATCGTTCGTGGCTCATGCGGCCTGCGCTATCGAACGGATCAAGCATCCGATTCCAGCAGAGCACCTCGGCCTGTCCCCGGTTGACCTTCTCCTCATTGTAGCGAATGGCTCCGCCGACGGTTGCTCCCGTCCTTATATTCGCAACCATCCTTCGGCCTGTTTGGTTAGATTCAGAATCTCGATACTCAACGCTTTCAGTTCGCGGGTATGCTGTTCCAGCGCAGCGATTTGGCGCGGAATCGAGATGTTGGAAAAGTGGCTGTTGATGGCCCAGACCACCTGATTGTAGTTGTTTCCGACGCGCTGGAACTGGAAATAAAGGTCGTTGAGTCGTGTCAGAAACTCGACCTTTGAAGGGTCACGGCGGATGACTTCGAAGCGCTCGGCAAAGAGTCGTTTGACAATAAACCGACTGTAGTTGTGTTCCAATCCGGCAGCAGCGAGCATTTCCTTAAACCGAATATTCTCCGCTGTTGTCAACTTGAAATTGTAACGATGGATTCTGGGAGCGGTAGCCGTTGGCCGACCGATTGGCTTTTGAGTCTTCATCCTATTATACAGCATATTCATGTGGCGCGACTTGGGAGCGTACCGCCTCGCAGAGCGAGCGTCTTTGTATGTCGAAATCATTTTCGACATACAAAGACACAGCTCGCTCCCGTCAGGCGACTGGTACAGTTTCGGCATCCGCAAAGGACAATTTCTCTCCTGAAAAAGCAACTCCGAAACGAAAAATCTCGGGCGGATTCTCCGCTGCAATATTACGAGGATCTTCAAGGATTAAAAAGCGCTCTTGTCGGCCATGAGAGGCCTCCGGAGGACATCGGGAATCAACCCCCGAAAACTGCATTACCTTGCAGGCAAACGTCCAACAATCCATCCATGAAACTGCTATTGTATTTGTTCATTGAT